>NZ_CP041146.1:5512500-5866559 GCF_006494775.1 Nocardioides humi
TAACACGCTACTCCTGGAATGGTGTGTGAATCTGGCGGGACACCCGTTAAGCCTAAATACTTCTCGATGACCGATAGCGGACCAGTACCGTGAGGGAAAGGTGAAAAGTACCCCTGGCGGGGAGTGAAATAGTACCTGAAACCATGTGCCTACAATCCGTCAGAGCTTGTGTGGCCCTTTGGGGTTGTGTGGGTGATGGCGTGCCTTTTGAAGAATGAGCCTGCGAGTTAGCGGCATGTGGCGAGGTTAACCCGTGTGGGGTAGCCGTAGCGAAGCGAGTCCGAATAGGGCGTACCAATTTATTGGGTAGTCGCGTGTTCTAGACCCGAAGCGGAGTGATCTATCCATGGGCAGGTTGAAGCGCCGGTAAGACGGCGTGGAGGACCGAACCCACTTCAGTTGAAAATGGAGGGGATGACCTGTGGATAGGGGTGAAAGGCCAATCAAACTCCGTGATAGCTGGTTCTCCCCGAAATGCATTTAGGTGCAGCGTTGCGTGTTTCTTGCCGGAGGTAGAGCACTGGATAGCCGATGGGCCCTACCAGGTTACTGACGTTAGCCAAACTCCGAATGCCGGTAAGTGAGAGCGTGGCAGTGAGACTGCGGGCGATAAGGTTCGTAGTCGAGAGGGAAACAGCCCAGACCATCGGCTAAGGCCCCTAAGAGGTGGCTAAGTGGAAAGGATGTGGAGTCGCAGTGACAACCAGGAGGTTGGCTTGGAAGCAGCCATCCTTGAAAGAGTGCGTAATAGCTCACTGGTCAAGTGATTCCGCGCCGACAATGTAGCGGGGCTCAAGCCATCCGCCGAAGCCATGGCAACTCCATCTGTTTGAGTGCAGGACCCAGGCGCACTTGTGCGTCCAGGGGTGGGGTTGGGTAGGGGAGCGTCGTGTCACGGGTGAAGCGCCACAGTGATGTAGGTGTGGATGTGACACGAGTGAGAATGCAGGCATGAGTAGCGAATCACGGGTGAGAAACCCGTGCGCCGATTGATCAAGGGTTCCAGGGTCAAGCTAATCTGCCCTGGGTAAGTCGGGACCTAAGGCGAGGCCGACAGGCGTAGT
Source organism: Nocardioides humi (assembly GCF_006494775.1). Classification (NCBI taxonomy): domain Bacteria; kingdom Bacillati; phylum Actinomycetota; class Actinomycetes; order Propionibacteriales; family Nocardioidaceae; genus Nocardioides; species Nocardioides humi. The sequence continues at coordinate 5,513,565 of NZ_CP041146.1, forward strand.
CGATGGACAACGGGTTGATATTCCCGTACCGGCGAAGTGGCGCCCATGACGAGCTCGGTGATGCTAACCACCCGAAACCTCACCTACCGAAGTCTTCGGACTGAGGGGGTGGGTGTGGAGCGTGGGATCCGATCCGGTAGTAGTCAAGCGATGGGGTGACGCAGGAAGGTAGCCCAGCCGCCGCGATGGTAGACGGCGGTAAGCATGTAGGAGGGGGCCTAGGCAAATCCGGGTCCTGCGCCCTTTGGTGGTGTCTCTGAGATGTGATGCCGACCCCGTAGGGGGAAGTGGGTGATCCTATGCTGTCGAGAAAAACCTCTAGCGAGCCATGAGCCGCCCGTACCCGAAACCGACTCAGGTGATCAGGTAGAGAATACCGAGGCGATCGAGACAACCATGGTTAAGGAACTCGGCAAAATGCCCCCGTAACTTAGGGATAAGGGGGCCCGGAACGTGTAGCCACTTGCTGGTGAAGCGGGAAGGGCCGCAGAGACCAGGGGAAAGCGACTGTTTACTAAAAACACAGGTCCGTGCGAAGTTGTAAGACGATGTATACGGACTGACTCCTGCCCGGTGCTGGAAGGTTAAGAGGACCGGTTAGACAGGCTTGTCTTGTCGAAGCTGAGAATTTAAGCCCCAGTAAACGGCGGTGGTAACTATAACCATCCTAAGGTAGCGAAATTCCTTGTCGGGTAAGTTCCGACCTGCACGAATGGAGTAACGACTTTCCTACTGTCTCAACCATGGACTCGGCGAAATTGCACTACGAGTAAAGATGCTCGTTACGCGCGGCAGGACGGAAAGACCCCGGGACCTTTACTATAGTTTGGCATTGGTGTTTGGTTCGGCTTGTGTAGGATAGGTGGGAGACTGTGAAGTGGCCACGCCAGTGGTTGTGGAGTCATCGTTGAAATACCACTCTGGTCGTACTAGATGTCTAACCTTGGGCCATGATCTGGTTCAGGGACAGTGCCTGATGGGTAGTTTAACTGGGGCGGTTGCCTCCTAAAGAGTAACGGAGGCGCTCAAAGGTTCCCTCAGCCTGGTTGGCAATCAGGTGTTGAGTGTAAGTGCACAAGGGAGCTTGACTGTGAGACAGACATGTCGAGCAGGGACGAAAGTCGGAACTAGTGATCCGGCCACTGCGAGTGGAAGCGTGGTCGCTCAACGGATAAAAGGTACCCCGGGGATAACAGGCTGATCTTCCCCAAGAGTCCATATCGACGGGATGGTTTGGCACCTCGATGTCGGCTCGTCGCATCCTGGGGCTGGAGTAGGTCCCAAGGGTTGGGCTGTTCGCCCATTAAAGCGGCACGCGAGCTGGGTTTAGAACGTCGTGAGACAGTTCGGTCCCTATCCGCCGCGCGCGTAGGAAACTTGAGAAAGGCTGTCCCTAGTACGAGAGGACCGGGATGGACGAACCTCTGGTGTGCCAGTTGTACCGCCAGGTGCATGGCTGGTTGGCTACGTTCGGAAGTGATAACCGCTGAACGCATCTAAGCGGGAAGCACGTTTCAAGATGAGGTTTCCCACCCACTTGTTGGGTTAAGGCCCCCAGAGATGATGGGGTTGATAGGCCAGAAGTGTACAACCGTAAGGTCAAGCTGACTGGTACTAATAGGCCGAAGACTTGCCACAACAAACCCCCAACACACACCACAACACCAAACACACTATGAAATTTTGGTGCTGCGCGTCCACATGAAGACCAACCCCACCACCACCGTGACCACGCACAGTGATCCGGTGAAGTGATCCGGTGACACGGTGGTGAGGGTTCATAGAGTTACGGCGGCCATAGCGGCAGGGAAACACCCGGTCCCATCCCGAACCCGGAAGTTAAGCCTGCCAGCGCCGATGGTACTGCAACCGAGAGGCTGTGGGAGAGTAGGACGCCGCCGGACAAACATTCAGGTAGGGGCCACCTCAGAGGTGGCCCCTACCTCTGTTTTTGTCGAGCGCGCCTCCGGTGCGATGATGAGGGCAGCAGCAAGCTGCCGTCGCGTAGCTCTCTCGGCGCGCTGCCGACCTGTTTCGCACCTAGATTCCTCAATAGCGATCTCGAGTCCCAGGAGACTGACGTGGCAGACCAGCGTGGCCGTCGTGACGGCGCGGGCGCTCCCCGGAAGGGCGGCCCCCGGCAGGGAGGAGCCCCGCGGAAGGGTACGAGCGCCCGGAGCGGCGACGCTCGCAAGCTCTACGACCGCAAGCCGGCCGGGCGCGGGGGGAAGCCGCCGACGGACAAGCGTCGCGCGCCCCGCACGGAGGCGGAGCGCAAGCCGCGGACGGACCGGGAGCGCACCGAGCAGCAGGCCGTGTACGACGGCCCGCCGCTCCCCGAGGACGTCAGCGGTGCCGAGCTGAGCGCCTCGGTGCGGGCCCACCTCAAGGGCCTGCCGGAGAAGCTCGCGGCCCGCGTCGCCCGGCACCTGGCCGCTGCGGGCCAGCTGGTCGACGACGACCCGGAGACCGCTTATCAGCACACCCTGGCCGCCAAGGCGCGGGCGCCTCGGATCGCGGTCGTGCGGGAGGCCGTGGGGGAGGCGGCCTACGCGGCCGGCCACTATGCGGAGGCGCTCTCCGAGCTGCGGGCGGCCAAGCGGATGAACGGCGCCACGGCGTACCTGCCGATCATGGCGGACTGCCACCGGGCGCTGGGGAACCCGACGCGCGCGCTCGAGCTCGCCAAGAGCCCGTCGGTGGCGCGATTCGTGCCCGCGGCGAAGGCGGAGATGACGCTGGTCGAGGCGGGCGCCCGTCGTGACCTCGGGCAGCTCGACGCCGCGCTGCGCACGCTCGAGGTCGCGCCGCTCAACAGCAAGAGCCGGGAGTCCTGGGTGGTGCGGCTGCGGTACGCCTACGCCGACACGCTCGAGGAGGGCGGGCGTCTCAACGACGCGCTGACCTGGTTCCACAAGACGAACGCGATCGACGCCGACGAGATCACCGATGCCGCGGCGCGGGCCGAGGCGCTGGAGAAGCGGGTCGAGCGCGACTGAGCGGGACCACGGTCGGCTGCGTGCTCAGGGGCGCCCGGCGATCGTGACGATCGCCTGCTGGTTGCCGGCCGGCTGGGTGCCCCAGCGGATGTCCTCGCGGTAGGCGATCCGGACCCGGTCGACGACCGCCAGCGCGGCCTGCGCCGACTCGATCCGCACCACGATCGAGTCGCCGCCGACCAGACGCTCACCCTCCGGGTTGACGAGATCGGCGCAGAACTGGCCAGGCTGGGTGGTGACGCCGATGGTGCCACGGCGGCACAGGAGCGGGGTGACCTCCAGCTTCACGTCGCTGGTGGTGTGCACCTTGACCCCGGAGATCCGGATGGTGCGGCCGAGGTCCGCGGGCGCGGCGAACATGCCGACGTACAGCGGGGTTCCCACGACGCCGTTGGCGTTGACGACCTTCGCCGAGACGGGCAGATGGTCCGGCGTCCGGGCGTACCAGACCAGCCAGGTCAGCACGAGGGCGAGCGCGACGACGAGTCCGGTGATCCGCCAGCCGCGCGACTGGAACGAGGGGCGGGGGATCCGGGGGCGCCGAGCCCGCCCGGACGCCGGCGCTCGGGGCGCTCGGCCCGGCGGCGGCCCGGTGCAGACGCGGCGCTGGGCACGGATCCTCCGTCGGTCATGGCCGAAGCGTAGGACACCCGCGCCCGGGCGTGTCGGACCTGCCACACTCCTGCGCATGACGTTCCCGGCACCCCGCATCCCGGAGCAGCCCAAGCGGCCGACGCTCGAGGGAAGCGTCGCCGTACGGGACGGGCGCCGGCTCAGCTTCGCGGAGTACGGCTCGCCCCGCGGACCCGCGATCGTGTGGATGCACGGCACCCCGGGTGCCCGGCGGCAGATCCCGGTCGACGCCCGCGCGTACGCCGAGGAGGCCGGGGTCCGGATCATCGGCATCGACCGGCCCGGGATCGGGTCGTCGACGCCTCACCTCTACCCCGACGTGCTCGACTGGACCGCGGACCTCACGCTGCTCCTCGACGCCCTCGCCGTGGACACCCTGCGGGTGATCGGGCTGTCCGGCGGCGGTCCGTACGCGCTGGCCGCCGGCGCCGCACTGCCCGAGCGGGTCCACGGGGTCGGCGTCCTCGGGGGTGTCGCGCCGACGCGCGGCCTCGACGCGGCCGAGGGCGGCGTCATCCGGCTCGCGGTCCACGCGGCGCCGCTGCTGGCGGCGACCCGGGTCCCCCTGGGCGTGGCCCTGACCGGGGCGATCCGCACGGTGAAGCCGCTGGCGGGCCCCGCGCTCGACCTGTACGCCGCCGTGCAGCCGCCGGGCGACAAGAACCTGCTGGGACGCCCGGAGTTCAAGGCGATGTTCCTCGACGACCTGCTCAACGGCAGCCGCTTCCAGACCTCCGCGCCGCTGGCCGACCTGCTGCTCTTCACCCGCGAGTGGGGCTTCCGCCTCGCCGACGTCGCCGTCCCGGTGCGCTGGTGGCACGGCGACGACGACCACATCGTGCCGTTCCGGCACGGGCAGCACTGCGTCGACCGGCTCCCGGACGCCACGATGACCACCATCGACGGCGAGAGCCACCTCGGCGGCCTCGGCATCGCGAGGCTGGTGATGGACGAGCTGCTCGCGCTCGGCGCCTGAATGCGGCAGGGTGTGACCCAGACACGCGGGGGTTGCACTGGTGTCCAGCCGTCCCATGGGCCACAATGGGAACACAACATCACAGGTGTCACGCAGCCGACCGGTGCTCGCACTCGTTCGCCACCTCGACACCTCCGTTGAGACCGCTGGGGAAGGCGTATCTCACGCCGGAGGTAGGAGGAAGCGAGGGTTCGTGGTGACCGGAAGCATGAGTGCAACCAGGGGCGTGTTCTACGTCCACTCCGCGCCGTCCGCGCTGTGCCCGCACATCGAGTGGGCCGTGGGCGGCGTGCTCGGCGTACCCGTCAACCCGGACTGGACGCCGCAGCCGGCGCAGTCGGGGACCTACCGCTGCGAGTTCTCGTGGACCGGCAATGTCGGATCGGCGGCCGAGATGGCCTCCGCGCTGCGCGGGTGGAACCACCTGCGCTTCGAGGTGACCGAGGAGCCGACCTCCTCGACCGAGGGCGCCCGGTTCTCCTACACGCCCGACCTCGGCGTCTTCCACGCCGTGATGGGCCTGCACGGCGACATCATGATCCCCGAGGACCGGCTCAAGGCCTCCGTGGTCCGGGCCGCGCTCGGCGAGGTCACGCTCGAGAACGAGATCGACAAGCTCCTCGGCAAGCCCTGGGACGACGAGCTGGAGACCTTCCGGCACGCCGGCGAGGGTGCGCCCGTCCGCTGGCTGCACCAGGTGGTCTGAGGCGCCGCGGGGAAGGGACCATCATCAATCCTGATGATCCCTCGCCCTGAGCGTCCGACCGGCGGATCGGGTGTGCCTAGCCTCGGCCGGTGACCGACGCGCACCTGCTTCCGTGGACCTTCCACGACATCGCGGCCTTCGGCTCCGCGCCACATCGTGCCGCCCACCGGCTGCACGAGCAGCCCCTGTTCACCGACGACTCCCTCGCCGAGCTGCTGGACCGTCTGCCCCGCTCGGTCGTGCACCCCTACACCATGGGCGAGGACCCCGAGCGCAGCGACGAGTGGCGGCGCGGGGCGGAGACCGACCTGCCGGGCAAGGAGCTGCTCGAGGTCGTCGCCCGGGGCCGGCTGTGGCTCAACCTGGTCGGGATCAACCGGCACGACGCCGAGGTCGCCCGCCTGGTCGAGGACCTCTACGGCGAGCTGCGTGAGCTCGTGTCCGGCTTCGACCCGCTCGAGGTGAAGGCCACCCTGCTCATCTCCTCGCCGACCGCGATGGTCTACTACCACGCCGACAACCAGCCGAACCTGCTCTGGCACGTCCGCGGGTGCAAGCGCGCCTACGTCTACCCGCGCTCCGAGCGGTTCGTCAGCCGGGAGGACCTCGAGCGGCTGGTCGCCGGCGCGACCGACGAGGAGCTCCCCTACGAGCGGGGGTACGACGAGCAGGCCGACGTGCTGGAGCTGGAGCCGGGCCAGGTCGCGTGGTGGCCGCAGAACAGCCCGCACCGCGTCGAGAACGTCGACGGCATGAACGTCTCGCTCTCCACCGAGCACTGGACCGCGGACTCCGTGCGCCGTGAGCACCTGTGGACCGCCAACCACTACGTCCGGACCCGGCTGGGGCGGGCGCCGCGCTCGACCCGCGAGCGCGGAGCGCTGCCCGCGGCCAAGGTCGCCGCCATGCGGCTGGGCCGCAAGGCGGGGGTCCTGCGGGTGGGCGAGAAGCGTGCGCCGAGGCCGACCTTCGCCATCGACCCGGACGCGCCGTCCGGCGTGCGGGAGCTCGCCTGAGGGCACCGAGCCGCGGTCGGACGTCATCGCCGGACCCAGTCGCCGGACCCGGACCCAGTCGAGGGCGCTGGACCGGGAGGAGTCCAGCGCCCTCGGATCGGGGAGCGCGGGCTGGCCGCGCTGCGGCGGTCGGGGCGACCCTGCGGAGGGTCAGCTCACCGAGCCGAAGACCACGGCGACGTTGGCGCCGCCGAAGCCGAAGGAGTTGTTGATCGCCGCGATGTCGCCGAGCGGGAGGTCCCGCGGCTTGGTCGCGACGTCGAGCTCGACGGCGGGGTCCTGCTCGTCGAGGTTGATGGTCGGCGGTGCGGTGCGGTGGTGGAGCGCCAGCACGGTGGCCACCGCCTCGAGCGCGCCGGCGCCGCCGAGCAGGTGACCGGTCATCGACTTGGTCGCCGAGACGACCAGGTCGTCGGCGGCCGAGCCCAGCACGGCGTGCAGCATCAGCGACTCGGCGACGTCGCCCTGGGGGTCGAGGTCGCGTGGGCGTTGACGTGGGCGATGTCGGCGGGCGCGACGCCGGCGTCCTGCACGGCCGCACGGATGGCGCGGGCGCCGCCGCGACCGGCCGGGTCGGGCTGGGCGATGTCGTGGGCGTCGGCGGTGATGCCGGTGCCGAGGACCTCGGCGTAGATCCGCGCACCCCGGGCCTGGGCGTGCTCGAGCGACTCGAGCACGAGGGCGCCGGCGCCCTCGCCGAGCACGAAGCCGTCGCGGCCGGTGTCGAAGGGGCGCGAGACGGTGGTGGGGTCGCCGTCGTTCTTCGACAGCGCCATCATGTTCGCGAACGCCGCGATGGGCAGCGGGTGGATGGCGGCCTCCGTGCCGCCCGCGACCGCGACGTCGACGCGGCCGAGCCGGATCTGGTCGGCGGCCAGCGAGACCGCCTCGTTGCCCGACGCGCACGCTGACACCGGCGTGTTCACCGGGCCGCGCGCGCCGAGCCGGAGGCTGATGCTCGCGGCCGGGGCGTTGGCCATCAGCATGGGGACGGCGATCGGGGAGACCCGGCGCGGTCCCTTCTCGAGCAGGACCTCGTGGTTGGACAGCAGCGTCTGCACGCCGCCGATGCCCGAGGCGAAGGCGACGCCGAAGCGGTCGCCGTCGAGGTCCCCGGCCTCCTTGAGGGCGTCGAGGCCGGAGTCGGCCCACGCCTCGAGCGCCGCCACGAGGGCGAACTGCGAGGAGCGGTCGAGCCGGCGGGCGACGACCCGGTCGAGGACCTCGGTGGGCTCGACGGCGGCGGTGGCGCCGATGGTCACGGGGAGACCGTCAGCCAGGTCGCCGAGGGGACGGACCCCCGAACGACCGGCGAGCAGGCCCTCCCAGGTGCTGGCGACATCGCCGCCGAGCGGGCTGGTGGTGCCCAGGCCGGTGACGACGACACGAGTACGGGACATGGCTGACGGTTCTCCCTGGTGAGTCGGGTGGATCAGGCGGGTCAGGCGGGTCAGGCGGGTCAGGCGGCCTGGTTGCGCTCGATGTACGCGACGGCGTCGCCGACGGTCTTGAGGTTCTTGACCTCGTCGTCGGGGATGGTGACGCCGAACTTCTCCTCGGCCTCGACGACGACCTCGACCATCGAGAGCGAGTCGACGTCCAGGTCGTCGCTGAACGACTTGTCCAGCTGCACGCTGTCGGCCGGGATGCCGGCGACCTCGTTGACGATCTCGGCGAGGGCGGCGCGGATCTCTTCGGTGCTCATTCTTCGTGTTCTCCCGTGGTTGATGGGTGCTGCCGGTTGGTGCAGATACGTGGGGGCCGCCGTGGCGACCCGTCAGGGGACGACGACGACCTGGGCGGCGTACGCCAGGCCGGCGCCGAAGGCGATGAGGAGGGCCACGTCGCCCGACCTCGCGTCTCCGTCGTCGATCATCCGCCGCAGCGCCATCGGGACCGAGGCGGCGGAGGTGTTGCCCGCGTCGACGATGTCGCGGGCGATGCGGACGGAGTCGGGCAGGCGGAGCGAGCGGGCCATCGCGTCGGTGATCCGGTTGTTGGCCTGGTGCGGGATGAAGCAGTCGAGCTGGTCGACGGTGACCCCGGCACGGTCGAGGGCCTGCTGGGCGACCTTGGCCATGGAGAAGGAGGCCCAGCGGAAGACCTCGTTGCCCTTCATGGTCAGGTGCGGCATCTGGGGCTCGTCGGAGGCGAGCACGTCGCGCCAGTCCTGGCGGGAGCGGATGTGGTCGTAGTGCTCGCCGTCGGAGCCCCACACGACCGGCCCGATGCCGGGCGTCTCGGACGGGCCCACCACGACCGCGCCGGCGCCGTCGGCGAAGATGAACGCGGTGCCGCGGTCGGTCGGGTCGGTGATGTCGGAGAGCCGCTCGACGCCGATGACCAGGGCGTAGCGGGCACTGCCGGCGCGGACCATGTCGTTGGCGAGGGCGACGCCGTGGCAGAAGCCGGCGCAGGCGGCGGAGATGTCGAAGGCGGCCGGCTGGTCCGCGCCCAGCTCGTGGGCGATCGCGGTCGCCGCCGAGGGGGTCTGCATGAGGTGGCTCACCGTCGCGACGATGACGCAGTCGACCTGCTGTACGTCGATGCCGGCCGCCTCGAGCGCCTGCTGCGAGGCCGCGACGCTCATCGAGACGACGGTCTCGTCGTCGGTCGCGAAGCGGCGGGTCCGGATGCCCGAGCGCTGCTGGATCCACTCGTCGCTGGAGTCGATCGCGTCGACGATCTCGGAGTTGGGCACCAGCCGCGACGGCCGGTAGGCGCCGACCCCGAGCACGGCGGCGTACGACGGGCCGCTCTCCGTCCGCAGGCCCGTCATGCCGACACCGCCTCGGCAGCGACGGCGGCGCGGTGGCGCTCGCAGAAGGCGTGGGCCTCGTCGAGCTGGTCGGGGGTGTTGAGCGAGAGGGTCTCGACGGTCGTGTCCCCACCGCGGAAGTAGCGCTTGGCGATGCCGGTCAGGGTGCCGGCCGGCGGCAGCTCGAGGATGCCGGTGACGCCGAGGCGGGTCATGGCCTCCAGGCACAGGTCCCAGCGGACCGGGCGGGCGATCTGGCCCACGATCCGGCTCAGCACGTCGCCGCCGTCGCGGACGACGGCGCCGTCGGCGTTGGAGAGGAACGGAGTCCGCGCGTCCTGGGCCGAGACCGACCGGGCCAGGCGCGTGACGTGGTCGACGGCGGGCGCCATGTGGGGGAGTGGAACGCCCCGGCGACCGAGAGCGAGCGCAGCCGCGCTCCCTGGGGGCGGCGTCGGCGAAGGCGGCCAGCTGGTCCGTCGTACCGGCGGCGACGATCTGGCCGGGACCGTTGTCGTTGGCGGCGGTGAGGCCCTGCGCCTCGATCGCCGCGAGCACCTCGTCGCGGTCGCCGCCGAGGACGGCGGTCATGCCGGTCGGGGTGACGGCGGCGGCGTCGGCCATGGCGTTGCCGCGCTCGCGGACCAGGACCATCGCCTGCTCGGCGGTGAGGACGCCGGCGCCGACGGCGGCGGTGATCTCACCGACACTGTGGCCGGTCACCGCGTCGGGGACGGCCGCGAGCTGCCGGGCCGCGACCAGGCCGGCGGCGACCAGCAGCGGCTGCGCGATCTTGGTGTCGCGGATGGTGTCCTCGTCGGCCTCGGTGCCGTAGTGGGCCAGGTCGAGGCCCGCGACGGCGGAGAGCCAGTCGACGTACGCCGCGACGTCCGGGTCCTCCAGCCAGGGCGTGAGGAAGCCGGGGGTCTGCGCGCCTTGTCCGGGGGCCACGATCACGAGCACGCCTCCAGCCTGCCGTCCGGGTGGTTGCGACCGCGCCTGCACCCTCCACGAACTTGGTGCCCGGACCTTGTAGGGGTCCTACAAGTTGGATGGGCCGAGCGTGTCGCCTATCGGGTGACACCGCACGGTCCTCGCTGCGCTCGGACCGCGGGTGCCACCCGATGCGCTGCGCGCGGGCTACACGCTTCCGGCCACTTGGATGGGCCGAGCGTGTCGCCTATCGGGTGACACCGCACGGTCCTCGCTGAGTGTGGGGCTGCTTGGCGGCCAGGAGGCTGTCGGCGGCGTCGCGCACCGTGGCCGTCAGGCGGCCTGGCGCCCGAGGACCAGCGCGAGCTGGAGGGTGAGCGCGTCGCGGGGATCGAGGGGTGAGGCCGGTGAGGTCGGCGATCTGGCCGAGCCGGTAGCGGACCGTGTTGGCGTGCACGAACAGCGCGCGGGCGGTGGCCTCGATGCCGGCGCCGTTGGCGAAGTAGGCCACCAGGGTCTCGACCAGCTCGCCGCGGGACTCGGCGAGGGGGCGGTAGAGGTGGTCCACCGCCTCGAGGCGGGCGAGGTCGTCGCCGGCGAGGATCCGCTCGGGCAGCAGGTCGTGGGCGGAGACCGGCCGGGGGGCGTCGGGCCAGCCCACGGCGGCGCGGAGGGCATCGAGCGCGACCCGGGCGGACAGGTGGGCGTGGGCCAGGTCGGCGGCCACCGGGCCGACGACGACGGCGCCCTCGCCGAAGAGGTGGACGACCGTGCTGGCGTCCTTCTCGAGCTCGTGGACGCCGCCGAGGATCACGACGAGGAGGTGGCCCTGGACGGCGCTGAGCGCGTCGAGGCCGTGCTCCTTCGCGGCGTGGCGCACGTCCTCGAAGACGCCGGTGGGGGCGCCGGACGCCTCGGGCGGGGCGGTGCCGACGACGACCGCGACCTCGCCGCGGGAGGACCAGCCGACGGCGCTGGCCCGGGACAGGACCGACTCGTCGGTCTCGGCCCGGAGCACGGCGTCGACCGCGAGCGCCTCGAGCCGGGCGTCCCAGCGGCCCCGGACCTCGGCGGCGCGGGCGTAGACCTCGGCGGTCGCGAAGGCGACCTCGCGGCCGTAGCGGAGGACGGCGGCGTGGACGTCGGGCAGCACCTCGGGGTCGAGCAGCCGCTCGATGTTGGCCTCGACCTCGTCGATGGTGAGCCGGATCAGGTCGACCGTCTGGTGCAGGTCGACGGTGCCGGCCATGGCCCGCGGCGCGGCGCCGAAGACCTGGCCGACGACGGCGTCGTCCTGCGGGTCGGCCCCGCCGCTGTCGGCGAACCAGTCCACGAAGCCCTTGACGCCGGCCTGCACGATCATCCCGACGTACGAGCGCTCCTCGGCGCTGAGCTCGCGGAACCAGGGCAGGTCGGCGTCCATCCGGGCCGTCGCGGCCGTGCTCAGCGACCCTGTGGCGGCGCGGAGCTGACGGGTGGCCTCGGCCCGCTGCGCCGTACCGGTGGGGGACATGGCGCAAGCCTATTGCGCGGCGCCCGAAGCGGCTCCTGGGTGTCGGGCGCGTCGCCGGCCGTGGTTGAATCGTGCACCATTGCTAGCAGGAGTGAGCATTCTGCTAGCCGACGGCGAAGGGGGTGCGTGATGTCGGTGGGGATCGACGACGTCGAGTACGTCACGCTGCACGGCAAGCGCCGTGCGTACGTCAAGAAGGGCACCGGGCCGGCCGTCCTGCTGCTGCACGGGCTGGCCTGCGACCACACCACGTGGGCGCAGGTCATCGACGAGCTGGCCGAGAAGTACACGGTCATCGCGCCCGACCTCCTCGGGCACGGGCTGTCGGACAAGCCGCGGGCCGACTACACGCTCGGCGGCTACGCCAACGGGATGCGCGACCTGCTCACCGTGCTCGGCATCGACAAGGTCACGGTGGTCGGCCACAGCTTCGGCGGCGGCGTCGCCATGCAGTTCGCCTACCAGTTCCCCGAGCGCACCCAGCGGGTGATGCTCGTCTCGACCGGCGGCCTCGGTCCGGAGGTGACGCCGCTGATCAAGCTGATCCAGGTGCCCGGCTGGTTCCGTGTCGTCGGGCTGCTGACGCTCCCGGGGATCCGGCACGCCGAGACCTTCGCGCTCCGTGCCGCGGCGGAGTACGGCGACGTGGGGCCGCTGCGCAAGTACACCCGCGACCTCGACGAGATCGCCGACATCGTCGACTCCTGGAAGGACCGGCGCACCCGGTTCGCGATCCGCCACCTGGTGCGCGCGGTGATCGACTGGCGGGGCCAGATCGTGACCATGTCCGACCGCGCCTACCTCAGCGAGGCGATGCCGATGGCGGTGCTGTGGGGCGCCGAGGACCAGGTGATCCCGGTCCTGCACGCCCGCAACGCGGGGGCGCTGGCGCCGGACGTCCGGGTGGACGTGCTGGCCGACGCCGGCCATTTCCCGCACAAGGACCACCCGGAGGAGTTCGTGCGCCTCCTCGACGACTTCATCTCCACGACCGAGCCGGCGTCGTACAACCGGGCGCGGTTCCGCCGGATGCTCAAGGCCGGCGCGACCGCGCCCCTCGGCCCGCTGGCCGCCGTCGCCGCGGCCGAGGCGCGCGACGAGGCGGTCACCCCTGCCTGAGCCCGAGTCCGGGGGCGCGCGCCCGTGCTGATCACGCTGACGAGCGTCTTCTGCCTGCTCGCGGTCGTGCGCGCGCTGGACGGCGTGCACTTCTTCGGCGCGGTGGCCGAGCGGATCATCGGGCTGCTGCGCACGCGCCGCTCGCTGGTGCTGGGACTGGTCGGCACGACGCTGGTCGCGTCGATGCTGATCACCAACGACATGGCGCTGCTCACCATGCTCCCGCTCACCGCGGTCACGCTGCGCGCGACCGGCAACGACGACCTGCTGGCGTTCGTGTTCGTGATGGAGACGGTCGCGGCCAACCTGGGCGGGATGATCACGCCCTTCGGCAGCCCGCAGAACCTGTACCTCTACCAGCACTACGCGCTCGGGATCGACGACTTCCTGCGGATCATGGCGCTGCCGTTCGCGCTGTCGGCGGTGCTGGTCGTGCTCGCCTGCCTGCCGGTACGGCGTACCCCGCACGAGCCGGTCGCCTTCCCCCACCGCGTCGCGGTCGGGCGGACGCTGCTCTACCTGGCGCTCTTCGCCGTGACGGTCGCGATCGTGCTCCGGCTGCTGCCGCCCTGGGCCGGCCTCGGCGTCGTGGCCGTGCTGCTCGTCGCCGACCGCTCGGCGCTGCTGAGGGTGGACTACCTGCTGATCGGGATCCTGGCGGTCTTCTTCGTCGCCGCCGAGGGCCTGGCCCGGGTCCCGAGCGTCGCGTCGGCCCTGCGCGACCTGCTCGCCGTCGACCCGCTCGTGGTCAGCGCGCTCGGCAGCCAGGTGCTGTCCAATGTGCCCACCGCGATCCTGGCCGCGCCGTTCACCTCCGAGCACGCGCAGCTGCTCGTCGGCGTGAACGTCGGCGGGGTCGGCACGGTGATCGCGTCGCTGGCGAGCCTGATCACGCTGCGGCAGTACGCCGTCGTGCGGCCGGGGGAGACCGCGGCGTTCCTGCGGGTGTTCACGGTCGTCAACGTGGCGTTCCTGGTCGTGCTGCTCGCGGCGACGCGCGGGGCGGTCGCAGCCGGCTGGCTCTAGGACATGCCCTAGAGTCAGCCGGCCGCGGGCAGCGCCCGCTCCAGCCGCCGCCACCCGTCGTCGCCGGGGACCGAGACCCGCACCGCTCCGGGCACGCCCAGGGCGGATCCGGGCCGGATCGCGATGCCCGCGGCCGACAGCCTCCGGACCAGCCCGCGCTCGTCGGGGACGCGGACCAGCACGAAGTTGGCGTGGGACGGCACGACGTCGTAGCCGCGGAGGGCGAAGAGCTCCGTGACCCGGTGCCGCATGTCGATCGTGTGGACGCGGACCGCGTCGTGGTGGGTGCGGTCGCGCAACGCCGCGAGGGCGGCGGCCTGGGCCAGCCGGTTGACCGAGAACGGCGCGCGGACGCCGGCCAGGGTCGCGATCACGTCGGCGGGTGCGACGAGGTAGCCGACGCGCAGCCCGGCGAGGCCGTGGGCCTTGGAGAAGGTGCGGAGGACCGCCAGCCCACCGCCCGCCACCAGAGGTACGGCGCTCGCCGCCGCGGGGTCGGGGGCGAAGTCGACGTACGCCTCGTCGACGACGACCAGCCCGGCGGGTGAGCGGTCCCGGAAGCGGCGGATCTCCTCGCGCCTGACCAGGGTGCCGGTCGGGTTGTGCGGGTTGACGACGTAGGCGATGTCGGCGTCGACGCCGGCCATCGCGCGCAGGTCGTGGCGGTCACCGGCGAGCGGGACCGGGACGACCGCGCCGCCGACCACCTGGGTGCTGATCTCGTCGACCCGGTAGGCGGGCTCGGCGCACACGGCCGTGCCGCCGTCGGCGAGGAAGGCGAGCGCGAGCAGGAAGATCAGCTCGTCGGAGCCGTTGCCGACCAGCACCTGGTCGACCGGTACGGCGTGCCGCTCGGCCAGCGCGGCCCGGAGGTCGGTGGCGAGCGCGTCGGGATAGCGGTGCGCGTCGCGGACCTCGCGCAGCACCGCGTCGACGACGTGGGGGCTGGCGCCGAGGGCGCACTCGTTCGAGGAGAGCGAGCCGGCGGCGGAGGCTGCCTTGGCGCCGGGGGAGTACGGCGCGAGGCCGGCCAGCCACGGGCGGGCGGTCAGCTCGGTCATCCGGCCTGCTCGAGGCGTGACCGGCGGGCGGTCTCGTGGAGCCGGCGCGCGCGGTACGACGAACGGACGAGGGGTCCGGACAGCACTCCGGCGAAGCCGATCTGTTCGGCCTCGGTGGCGAGCTCGACGAACTCCTGGGGCTTGACCCACCGTTCTACGGGGTGGTGGCGCACCGAGGGTCGCAGGTACTGGGTGATGGTGACCAGCTCACACCCGGCCTCGTACAGGTCCTGCAGGGCTTGGGAGACCTCCTCGCGGGTCTCGCCCATGCCCAGGATCAGGTTCGACTTCGTGACCAGTCCGAACGCCCGTGCCTGGGTGAGCACGTCCAGGGAGCGTTCGTAGCGGAACGCCGGGCGGATCCGCTTGAAGATCCGCGGCACGGTCTCCACGTTGTGGGCCAGCACCTCGGGGCGGGAGTCGAAGACCTCGGCCAACAGGTCGGGCCGCCCGTTGAAGTCGGGGATCAGGTTCTCCACCCCGGTGTCGGGGTTCAACGCGTGGATCGCGCGCACGGTCTCGGCGTAGAGCCAGGCGCCGCCGTCGGGCAGGTCGTCGCGGGCGACGCCGGTGATGGTGGCGTACTTCAACTCCATCGCGGCCACGGACTCGGCGACGCGGCGGGGCTCGTCCTTGTCGAGGGGCTGGGGTTTGCCGGTGTCGATCTGGCAGAAGTCGCAGCGTCGGGTGCATTGGTCGCCGCCGATGAGGAAGGTGGCCTCGCGGTCTTCCCAGCATTCGAAGATGTTGGGACAGCCGGCTTCTTGGCACACGGTGTGGAGTCCTTCGGACTTCACCAGTTTCTGCAGGGCGGTGTATTCCGGCCCCATCTTCGCTCGGGTCTTGATCCAGGAGGGTTTGCGCTCGATCGGGGTCTGCGCGTTGCGGACCTCCAGACGCAGGAGCTTGCGCCCCTCCGGCGCGGCGGCCCCCATCAGGCCTCCCGCTCGAGGACGGCACGCAGCCCACGGGCGTACCGGCCCGCCTCGGCGCCGTCGATCACCCGGTGGTCGAAGGTGACGGTGAGGTTGAGCATCCGTCGTACGGCGACCGCCCCCGCGACCGCGACCACCCGCTCGGTCGCGCGGTGCACGCCGATGATCGCGGTCTGCGGCGGGTTGATCAGCGGCGTCGCCAGGATGCCGCCGCTCCTGCCCGGACTGGTCACGGTGACCGTCGCGCCGCTGATGTCGCGTGCGGCGATCCGCCCGGCACGCGCCCGCTCCGCGAGGCCCGCGATCTGCGTGGTCAGCTCCTCCGGGGAGTGCGCGAGCGGGTCCCGCAGCACCGGTACGACGAGTCCGCGCGGGGTGTCCACGGCGAATCCCACCGCCACGTCGTCGTAGGCGAGGATCTCGTCGCCGACGACATGCGCGTTGAACAGCGGGTGCGCGGACGCCAGCTCGGCGACCGCCCGGCACACGTGAGCGAGCAGCAGCCGCAGGTCGACCCGGGTGACATCGCACTCCTCGACGACGTGCACGCCCGGGATCTGCGCGTGGGACTGGGCCATCCGCTCGGCGATCGCCTTGCGGATTCCGGTCAGGGGAGTGCGGGTCACCGCAGCCGTGGTCACGCCGGGCTGCTCTCGGTGAGCAGCGTGGAGTCGGAGAGACTGCCGCCGGAGAGCGCGGCGAAGCGCTGCTGCAGGTCGCGCGGGGTGAGGTCGGTCAGCTGCTCGCCGCAGACGTCGACGACGACCCTGCCCTGGTGCATCATCAGCAGCCGGTCGGCGTGGTCGAGGGCGTGCTTCATGTCGTGGGTGACCATCAGCGTCGTGATCCTGCGCTCCCGGACCAGCCGCTCGGTGGCGGCGTTGACGCGTGCCGCGCTGTTGGGATCCAGGGCCGCGACGTGCTCGTCGAGCAGCATCAGCGCCGGTGAGCCGAGGCAGGCCATGGCCACCGCGATCGCCTGCCGCTGCCCGCCGGACAGCGAGCCGGACACGGCGCCGAGCCGGTTCTCCAGGCCCATGCCGAGCGGCTCGAGCAGCTCCTGGGCGGCGGCCCGCACCTTCCCCGGGGAGGTACGACGCAGCGGGAACCTCCCGCGCCTCCCGGCGAGCGCGAGCGCGAAGTTCTCCTCGATGGTGAGGTTGGAGACCATGTTGTCCTGCGGGTTCTGGCGAACCCGCGAGACCAGGCCGATCCGGCGCCACGACGGCAGCGTCGTGACGTCCTGGCCGCGCACGACCACCCGGCCCTCGTCCGCGAGCAGGTTGCCCGCGATCATCGAGAGCATGGTCGACTTGCCGGCCCCGTTGGAGCCGATGATCGACACGAAGGTGCCGCCCGCCACCTCCAGGCTCAGGTCGTCGACGGCGGTGACCAGCTCGCGGCCGGGGGCGACGAACCGCTTCGTGCACCCGCTCAGTCGCAGGTCGGGGACGAGATCAGATGAAGCTGGCAACGCGGTCCTCCTCGTAGAACCTGGTGCGGGAGATGCGGCGCTGGCGGCGGCCGCTCGTGGTCAGGGCGCTCAGCCAGCTGCGTCCCTGGCTGCGGACGGCGATCACGACGACCACGACCGCGGCGGTGAGCAGCTGGAGCAGGTTGGGATCGAGCCCGATCTGCAGGGACGTCGCCACCGCGAACCGGTACACGACGACGCCGGCGACGAGCGCCAGCACGATCGGCAGGATCCGGCTGGAGCGCGTGAAGCTCAGGCCGAGCATCATCCCCGCCAGCCCGATGACGATCACCCCGTTCTGGATCGTGACGTCCATGAAGCCCTGGTTGTGCACGACCAGGCCGCCGGAGAGCGCCGCGAGCGCGTTGGCGACGGCGAGGCCGACCGCCTGGCGCAGCTCGGTGCGGACACCGAGACCGCGCGCGGTCTGGATGTTCTGGCCGGTGGCGACCAGGGACAGGCCGTAGTCGGTGTGCAGGAACCACAGCAGCACGGCGCACAGCAGGGCCGCGACCACCGCGCCGGTCACGATCGTGCCCTGGCGATAGGTGAGGCCGGCGTCGGCGGCCCACGAGAACGCGGTCGTCGTACCGAAGAGGGACAGGTTGCCGGAGCTCATGATCACCAGGCACATGGAGTACGCGGCGGTGGCGACCAGGATGCTGGCGAGCAGCACGTTGAGCCGCAGCTTCATGTGCAGGACGGCGGTCACCAGTCCGGTCGCCGCGCCGGCGAGCATGGCCGCGCCCAGGGAGAGCACGGGATGATGGCCGTCGATGGCGAGCACGGCGGCCGTCGACCCGCCGACGCCGAAGGAGCCCTGCAGGGTCAGGTCGGGGAGGCTCATCACCCCCATCGCGAGGTAGATGCCGAGCACCAGCGGGACGTAGAGCAGTCCCACCTGGACGGCGATCTCGACGAGGTTCCAGATCATCGGGGCCCCTTCGTCACTGCGTCGTGAGCGCGGCGTCGCGGAGCTCGGCGGGCACCTCGATGCCGAGCTCCTCGAGCTTGGTCAGGTTGAGGTCGAAGCCCCCGGTCTCCGGTACGACGACCGCGGTGGTCGCCGGGTCGGCGCCGTCGAGGATCGCGAGCACCACCTTGGCGACCTCCTGGCCGACGACGGTGTAGTCGTAGGAGGAGGAGATGACCGCACCCGCTGCGACGGCCTCGCTGGTGCCGCCGTAGACGGGGAGCTTCGCGTCGTCGGCGACCTTCATCAGGCCCTCGACGGCGCTGATGGTGGTGGTGTCGCCGGGGATCTCGATCGCGTCGACCTTGCCGACCAGGCTCTGCGCCGCCTGGGTGATGTCCGAGCCGTTGCTGATCGTCGCCTCGACGTACTCGATGCCGAGCTCGTCGAGATGGGCGCGGGCCTTGTCGGCCTGGGCGTCGCCGGCCGGGTCGCCGAGCTTCCAGATCAGGCCGACCTTGTCGAGGCCGGGGACCAGCTTCGTCATGGCGTCGATGTCGGGGACCGGGTCGATCACGTCGGCGACGCCGGTGACGTTGCCGCCGGGCTTCTCCAGGGACGCGACCAGCTTGGCCTCGACCGGCGTCGACGACGCGGCGAAGACGATCGGGATGTCCCTGGTCGCCGTCGCCATGAGCTGCGCGGCCGAGGTGCCGACCGGGACGATGACGTCGCAGTCGCCGGAGATGAACTTCTGGGCGAGGGTCTGCTCGGTCGCGGCGTCGGCGTTGGGGTTCTGGACGTCCAGCCTCAACCCGTCGTCCATCGCCTCCTTCAGACCGTCCTTCAGGCCGGACAGGAGGTCGTCGATCACGGTCGCGGTGGCGTACTGGTCGACGCACACCTTGGCGTCGGCGGCGTCGGTGGCGGAGCCGCCCCGTCCTCGCCGCAGCCGGCGAGGGCCGTGCAGGCGAGGACGGACGCGGCGAGGGCGAGGTGACTGCGCTTCACTGGGACTCCTTGGTGGTGGGTGGAACCCGAGAGACGGCCGGCGCGTGCCGGGCGGGTGGTCATGCGAGCTCCGCGGCGACCTCGTCGACGGCCGCGGCGAGAGCGGCGACGGTCCGGTCGACGTGCTCGCGCTCGAAGATGTAGGGCGGGCAGATGCCGAACCGGTCGCCGCGGTAGCCGTCGGCGTTGCCGCTGAACGACGGGTTGATCAGGACGCCGCGCTCCTGGCACGCCCGTGCGATCCGCTTGCTGACGCCCCTCTCGTAGGGGAAGGGCTCCTTGGTGGCGCGGTCGGCCACGATCTCGATGCCGGTGAGCATGCCGAGGCCGCTGATCTCGCCGACCAGCGGGTGGTCGCCGATCGCGCTCTCGACCTCGGCGAGGAGGTAGGCGCCCACCTCCCCGGCCCGGCTGACCAGGTCGTGCTTCTGGATGTGGCGGAGCACGGCCAGCCCGACCGCGCACGAGAGCGGGTTGCCGCCGTAGGTGAAGCCGTGCTCGAACATGCCGCTGCCCCGGGCCACGGCGTCGTAGATCTCGTTGCGCGCGATGACCGCGCCGAGCGGCGAGTAGCCGCTGCTGATGCCCTTGCCGCAGGTGATCAGGTCCGGTACGACGCCGAAGTGCTCGATCGCGAAGTTGCGCCCGGTCCGGCCCATGCCGCTGAGCACCTCGTCGACGATCAGCAGGACGTCGTACCGGTCGCAGATCTCGCGGACCCGCTCGAAGTAGCCCTCGGGCGGCAGCATGCCCATCGCCGCCGCGCCGACGACCGGCTCGGCGATGAACGCCGCGACGTGCTCGGGGCCCTCGTTGAGGATCACCCGCTCGACGTCGTCGGCGCACGAGAGCGTGCACGCGTCGCTGCGGGCGCAGAAGGTGCAGCGGTAGCGGTACGGCGGTGCCGCGTGCGCGAACGGCAGCAGCATCGGGGCGTACCCGACCCGCCGCATGACGTGGCCGGTCGCGGACAGTGCGCCGAGGGTGTTGCCGTGGTAGCTGCGCCAGCGGCCGACGATCTTGTGCTTCGACGGCTTCCCGGACTCCACGAAGTAGTGCCGGGCCAGCTTGATCGCCGTCTCGTTGGCCTCCGAGCCGCCGGAGGTGAAGCGGACGTAGTCCATGCCGTCCGGCGCGAAGTCGGCGAGCTCGCGGGCCAACTGCTCCTGGGGCTCGCTGGTGAACTGACCGCAGAAGCTGACCCGCCGGGCCTGCTCGGTCATCGCGTCGATGATCTCCTGCACGCCGTAGCCGACGCTGATCACGATGTTGCCGCCGGAGGAGGCGTCGAGGTAGCGGTTGCCCTCGACGTCCCAGACGTGGACGCCGGAGGCGTGGCTGACCGCGGGGCGGGGTGGGTCAGGTCGCGGTGGAAGACCTGGCTGGCCGTGGGGGTGCTCATGCGGTCACGGCTCCTTTCACGGGGAGGCGCAGCGCGCGCGCCGCGCCGGCGATGTCGGCGACGGAGGGGACGAAGGCGGCCTCGAGGGAGGCGGCGAAGGGCACCGGCGTGGGCGGCGGCTGCAGCAGCCGGACCGCGAAGCCGAGCGGGACGGTGGCGTCCTGGAGCAGGGCGGCGCACAGGGCGGCCGCGGGACCGGAGCCGGGCCAGGACTCCTCCACCACGAGCAGGGCGCCGGTTCGCTCTGCGCTGCGGCGGACCAGCCCGGCGTCCAGCGGGGCGAGGGAGCGCAGGTCGACGACCTCGGCCTCGAGGCCGTCGCGAGCCAGCTCCGCCGCGGCCCGCAGCGCACGCTGGACCATCAGCCCGGAGCCGGCGATGGTCAGGTCGGCGCCCTCGCGTCGTACGACGGCCGCGCCGAGCGGCACCTCGACGGTGCGGTCCACCTCCGCCCGGGCGCCGTGGAGCAGGCTCATGTGCTCGAGCAGCACGACCGGGTTGTCGTCGCGGATCGCCGCCCGGGTGAGGGAGTAGGCGTCCTGCGGCGTGGTCGGCATCGCGACCTTGAGCCCCGGGAACGACAGGAGCATCCCGGCGCAGCTCTCGGCGTGGCCGCGGTGCGGGCCGATGCCGCACTTGGCACGGACGACGAGCGGTGCGGTCACCGCGCCTCGCGTGCGGAAGGCGATCGACGCGCCCTCCAGGCCGAGCGGGGTCATGGTGAGCGCGAGGAACTCCGCGAACATCAGGTCGACGACCGGGCGGCTGCCCGCCATCGCGGCGCCGACCGCCGTGCCGACCATGGCCGCCTCGGAGATGGGGGCGTCGATGACCCGGCCCTGGCCGCCGAACGTGTCCCACAGGCCCTTGGCCGACTGCATCGGTCCGCCGAAGACGCCGATGTCCTGACCCATCAGGTAGACGGTGTCGTCCTCGGTCATCGCGTCGGAGATCGCGGCGACGATCGCCTCGCTCATGGTCATCCTGGTCACGACGCGCTCCTCATCGGGGTCTGGTCCTCGGCGTACGCGCGAGGGGTGGGGCGGGCGGGTCCTCCCCGCGCGCCTTGGCCTGCGCGACGACGGCGTCCATCCGGGCGTGGGCCTGCGCGATCCGGGCGTCGGCGTCGGTGGCGTCGAGCTCGCCGCGGGCGACGAGGACCTCCTGGAGTCGGGCGATCGGATCCCGCTCGGCCCAGGCGGCGACCTCCTCGGGCGTGCGATAGGTCTCGGGATCGTTCATGTAGTGACCGCCCATCCGGTAGGTGAGGGCGTGCACGAACGACGGGCCGCCGCCGGCCCGAGCCCGCTCGACCGCGGTGCCGACGGCGGCGCGGACGGCCAGGACGTCGTTGCCGTCGATGTCATGGGCGGTGATGCTGAGCGCGCGGGCCCGGTCGGAGACCCGCTCGCCGGCGAGCGCGACCGCCGACGGGAGCGAGGTGGCGTACTGGTTGTCCTGGCAGACGTAGACGATCGGCAGCGCGAGCATCGCGGCGAGATTGAGCGACTCGGCGACGATGCCGCTGTTGGCCGTGCCGTCGCCGAACCCGCAGACGGCGGCCGCGCCGGGCGTGGTGCGGGACAGGTGCAGCGCGGCGCCGGTGGCGTAGGCGACCGACGTTCCGAGCGAGCCCGAGAACATCCCGATCGACCGGGGACCCGGCGCGGGGCAGATGTCGCCGCGCCAGTGGCCGCCCGACCGGCTGCCGCCGGTGCCGAAGACCCCGGCGGCGAGGACGTCGGGCGAGGCCCCGCGCTGGAGGGCGACCGCGCAGGTCCCGCGGAAGTGCGGCGCCACGACGTCGCCCGGGCCCAGGTCGGCGTACGCCCCGACGAAGACGGCCTCCTCGCCGCGGGCCTCGTGCCAGTGGCCGTTGTGCCGGCACATCGCCTGGTCGAACGCGCGGGCCTCGACCATCGCCTCCCACAGCGCGCGCTCGGTCACGGTGGTCATGCCGGTGCGCCGATCTCGGCGATGACCTGGCCGATCCGCACCGTGTCCTCGGGCTCGCAGTGGAGAGCGGCCACGACACCGGCGACCGGAGCCTCGATCTCGAGGTTGACCTTGTCGGTCATCACCTCGGCGATCGGCTCTCCGGCCGCGACGGTGTCACCGACGGCGCACAGCCAGGTCGCGAGGACGGCCTCCTCGACGCCGTCGCCCAGCTCTGTGATCGAGACGGAAGTGCTCACCGAAGTCCTTTCGGTCGGGAAAGAGAGGTGGTTAGAATGGTGCTACCGATTCATCAAGTGGTACTACCAATCGAGTGAATAGTGATCTGACCCACAGGCGGCTGTCAAGGGGTTCGGGCCGAAAGCCCGAAACGTCCGGCGACCGGCCGCCGGACGACCGGGGCCCGGCTACAGTCGCTGCGCCCACGCAGGAAAGGCCCACGCATGTCGATCGAGCACGACACCGGCTCCTCGCTCAGCGAGCTCTTCACCGACGACCCGCTGTCGGAGTCGCTGGCCGCGCTGATCCAGCAGATGCGGCCGGGGACCGGCTGCCCAGCGAGCGGGACCTCGCGGCGCAGCTCGACGTCAGCCGGACCGCGCTGCGCGACCGGCTCGGCATGCTCGAGGGGCTGGGCGTGCTGCGGCGTCGTACCGGCGCGGGGACGTTCGTCGAGACCCTGCGACCCGATGCGCTCGCCCTCGCGCTGAACCTCGCGATCAGCAGCTCGCACCTGCCGCTGCCGTCGCTGGAGTCCGTACGGATCGCGCTGGAGCGGCAGGCCGCGGCGGAGGCGGCGCGCCGCGCCGACCCGGTGCTCATCGCCTACATGAAGCGGGCCATCGACACCATGGCGGCCACCGAGCGTCGTACCGACGTGCTGGACGCGGATCGGGCCTTCCACCAGTCGCTGCTCCGTGCGGCCGGGAACCCGTCGCTGACCTTCTTCGCCGAGGCGCTGTCGAGCGTGCTCACCAAGGACCTCGCCGATCGCAGCGAGCGGCTGGAGAGCGAGACCCTGAGCACGTCACGGCAGGCACTGCTGGTCGACCACCACACCCGGATCTACGACGCGATCCTCGCCGGCGACCCGGACGCGGCGATGCGGGCGGTCGACGAGCACTTCGACGCCATCGGGAGCAGCTGAGCCCGGACGGAGAACAGCCGTGCGGGACCTCCCGGAGGAGATCCCGCACGGCTGCGGACGGCTCTGCCCTCAGGCGTCGCCGCCCTCCTGCTTGACGCCGGCGACGGCGGTCGGGTCGTCGATGCGGTAGCGCTCCACGGCCTCCTTGACCCGGCCCGGGTCGATCTCGCCGGCGTCGGCGAGCGCGGCCAGCGCCTGGACGACGACCGACTGCGCGTCGACCTGGAAGAACCGGCGGGCGGCGGGGCGGGTGTCGGCGAAGCCGAAGCCGTCGGCGCCGAGGACGTGGTAGTCCGCGGGCACCCACTGCGCGATCTGCAGCGGGACGGCGGTCATGTAGTCCGACACGGCGACGACGGGCGCGTTGGCGGTCGGGCCGTCGCCCAGCGTCTGGGTGACGTACGGCGTCCGGTGGGCCTCGTCCGGGTGGAGGAGGTTCCACTTCTCGGCCGCGATGCCGTCGCGGGCCAGCTCGTTCCAGGAGGTGACCGACCAGGTCTCCGCCCGGACGCCCCACTCCTCGGCGAGGATGCGCCGGGCCTCGTCGATCCACGGGAAGCCGACGCCGGAGGCGAGCAGGCGCACCCGCGGCCCTTCGCCGTCGCCCGCGTCGGTCACGCGGTACATGCCCTTGAGCAGGCCGGCGACGTCGAGGCCCTCCGGCTCGGCGGGCTGGGCGACCGGCTCGTTGTAGACGGTCAGGTAGTAGATGACGTCCTCGCCGCGGGGTGCCCCTCGCCTGCGCCGTACATCCGCTCCAGGCCGTTGCGCATGATGTGGCCGACCTCGTAGCCGAACGCGGGGTCGTAGTGCACGACCGCCGGGTTCGTCGCCGCGATCAGCGGGGAGTGGCCGTCGGCGTGCTGCAGGCCCTCGCCGGTGAGCGTCGTGCGGCCGGCGGTGGCGCCGATCAGGAAGCCGCGCGCCAGCTGGTCGGCCATCGCCCAGATCGAGTCGCCGGTGCGCTGGAAGCCGAACATCGAGTAGAAGATGTAGAACGGGATCATCGGCTCGCCGTGGGTGGCGTACGACGACCCGGCGGCGATCGCCGACGCCATCGCGCCGGCCTCGGAGATGCCCTCGTGGAGCATCTGGCCCTGCGCCGACATCTTGTACTGCAGCAGCATGTTGCGGTCGACGGACTCGAACTGCTGGCCGTGCGGGTCGTAGACCTTCGCCGAGGGGAACATCGCGTCCATGCCGAAGGTGCGGTACTCGTCGGGCGCGATCGGGACGATCCGCTGCCCGATGCCCGGGTCCTTCATCCAGTCCTTGAGCAGCCGGACGGCGGCCATGGTCGTGGCGACCTTGTGGTTGCCGGCGCCCTTCTTCAGCTCGGCGTACACGCTGTCGCCCGGCAGGGTGAGCAGGGTGGAGCGGTCGACGCGCTGGGGGAGCGAGCCGCCCAGCTGGCGACGGCGCTCCATCATGTACTCCATCTCGGGGAGTCCGCGCCCGGGTGGAAGAACGGCGCCGCGCCGGTGGCGTCGTACGCCGTCTCGAGGTCCCGGTCGCTGATCGGCAGGTAGAGCCGGTCGCGGAACTTCTTGAGGTCGTCCTGGGTCAGCTTCTTCATCTGGTGGGTGGCGTTCTTGCCCTCGAGGGCGTCGATCGTCCAGCCCTTGACGGTGTGCGCGAGGATCACGGTCGGCTGGCCGACGTGCTTGGTCGCGGCGTCGAACGCGGCGTACACCTTGCGGTAGTCGTGGCCGCCGCGCGGCAGCTTCTCGATCTGGCGGTCGGTCATGTGCTCGACCATCGCCCGCAGCCGCGGGTCGGGACCGAAGAAGTGCTCGCGGTTGTAGGCGCCGGACTCGACCGAGAAGGTCTGGAAGGCGCCGTCGGGCGTGGAGTTCATCTGGTTGACGAGCACGCCGTCGACGTCGCGGGCGAGCAGGGCGTCCCACTCGCGGCCCCAGATGACCTTGATGACGTTCCAGCCCGCGCCGCGGAAGTTGGCCTCGAGCTCCTGGATGATCTTGCCGTTGCCGGTGACCGGGCCGTCGAGCTGCTGCAGGTTGCAGTTGATCACCCAGGTGAGGTTGTCGAGCTCCTCGCGGGCGGCGATCCGGATCGCGCCCAGCGACTCGGGCTCGGCCATCTCGCCGTCGCCCAGGAACGCCCACACGTGCTGCTGGCTGGTGTCCTTGATGCCGCGGTTCTGCAGGTAGCGGTTGAACCGCGCCTGGTAGATCGAGTTGATGCCGGTCAGGCCCATCGAGACCGTCGGGAACTCCCAGAAGTCCGGCATCAGCCGGGGGTGGGGGTACGACGACAGGCCGGCGCCCTTGCCGTGCTGGACCTCCTGGCGGAACCGGAACAGCTGCTCCTCGCTCAGCCGGCCCTCGAGGAACGCCCGGGCGTAGATGCCGGGGGAGGCGTGGCCCTGGATGAAGATCTGGTCCCCGCCGCCGGGGTGGTCCTTGCCGCGGAAGAAGTGGTTGAAGCCGACCTCGTAGAGGCTGGCGCTGGACTGGTAGGTGGCGATGTGGCCGCCGACCTCGAGGCCCTTGCGGTTGGCGCTGGAGACCATCACGGCGGCGTTCCAGCGGATGAACGCCCGGATCCGGCGCTCGACGTCCTCGTCGCCGGGGAACCACGGCTCCCGCTCGGGCGGGATCGTGTTGATGTAGTCGGTGCTCCGCAGCGCCGGCACCCCGACCTGGGCCTCGCGGGCCCGCTCGAGGAGGCGCAGCATGACGTAGCGGGCGCGCTCGCGGCCGCGCTCGTCGACCAGGGCGTTGAACGAGTCGATCCAGTCCTGGGTCTCGTCGGGGTCGATGTCGGGAAGCTGGGTCGGCAGGCCCTCGTGGATGACCGAGGGAGTCGACGCCGCGCGTACGGCGGGGGTGGTGCCGTCGGTGTTGGTGTCGGAGGTCACTGCCCCATCGTTGCACCTCTCGGTTGGGCAGAAAATCTACCCGCGAGTACGTGAACGGGGTCGTTCTCCGGCTCGGAGGGTTGCGCCGCGCACCCCGACTCCGCTGGACTACTCCTCAACCCGCACACCGAGCGGGCCGCTCGTCGTACCCGAAACCCCTGGAGGACTCACCGTGACTTCGACCGCCACCGGCGGCACCAGCTCATCCGGCCCGACCGGTCCCGCCGAGCGGATGGGCCTCAAGCAGGGGCTGGTGGTCCAGGAGCTCGGCTGGGACAACGACACCGACGACGAGCTGCGCGTCGCGATCGAGGACGCCATCGACGGCGACATGGTCGACGGCGACTACGGGAACGTCGTGGACGCGGTCGTGCTGTGGTGGCGCGACGACGACGGCGACCTCGTCGACGGTCTCGTGGACGCCCTCACCGACCTCGTCGGAGGCGGCGTGATCTGGCTGCTGACGCCCAAGATCGGGCGGCCCGGGGCGGTCGACGCCGCGGACATCGCGGAGGCGGCGCCCATCGCCGGCCTCTCGCAGACCACCGCCGCGGCCGTCAGCAAGGACTGGGCGGCGACCCGACTGGTCGCGCCGAAGTCGATCGCCTGAGAATAGGCGCATGGGGAACCTCGCCAACCGCGTCACCAGCCGGGTCCGGGACACCGGGACCAGCCTGAAGATCCTGACCGAGTCGGGCATCGTGCGGCCCTACTCGCCGCTGGTGCTGGCGGGGATGGCGAACGCGCTGCGGCAGTGGAGCACCACGCCCGCGGGCGGGTTCAAGACGATCGCCCTGCGGATGCCCGAGCAGACCGCGATCGTCGACGAGCGCGGCTCGCTCACCTTCGGCGAGCTCCAAGCGCGGACCAACGCCCTCGCCCACGGGCTGCGCGAGCGTGGCGTCAGGCCGGGTGACGGCGTCGCCGTGATGTGCCGCAACCACCGCGGCTTCATCGAGGCGTCGATCGCGGTCAGCAAGCTCGGCGCCGACGTCCTCTACCTCAACACCGCCTTCGCCGGCCCCCAGCTCGCCGACGTGATCGCGCGGGAGACGCCGCGCGTCGTCGTCCACGACGAGGAGTTCACCGGGCTCCTCGCCGGCGCCGACATCGCCGACCGGGTGCTGGGCTGGACCGACGGCGCGCCGGGCGAGGACAGCCTGGAGGGGCTGATCTCCGCCGGGCTCGCCGCGGGGCGGACCGACGACCTCGCACCGCCGGCCGCCAGGGGCCGCACGATCATCCTGACCTCGGGCACCACCGGTACGCCGAAGGGCGCGCCCCGCCCGCAGGGCGGTCTCCCGGCGGCGATCTCCCTGCTCTCGCGGATGCCGCTGCGCAGCGGCTGGAAGTGCCACGTCGCCGCGCCGCTGTTCCACACCTGGGGCTTCGCCCACTACCAGCTCGCGATGATGCTCGGCACCACCCTCGTGCTCACCCGCCGGTTCGACCCCGAGGACGCGCTGCGGATCCTGCACGACGAGGAGTGCGACTCCTTCGCCGTCATCCCCGTCATGCTGCAGCGGATCCTGGCGCTGCCCGCCGACGTGCTCGACCGGTACCCGCTGCCGCACCTCAAGGCCGTCGCGTCCTCCGGCTCCGCGCTGCCCGGCGACCTGCCGACGCAGTGGATGGACCGGTACGGCGACAACCTCTACTCGATCTACGGCTCCACCGAGGTCGCCTGGGCGTCCATCGCCTCCCCGCAGGACCTCCGCGAGGCCCCCGGCTGCGCCGGCCGGCTCCCGCACCAGACCGTCGTGAAGATCCTCGACGCCGACGGCCGCGAGGTGCCGGCGGGGGAGTCGGGGCGGATCTTCGTCGGCAACAGCCTGCAGATCGAGGGCTACACCGGCGGGGCGGCAAGGAGGTGGTCGACGGGCTGATGTCGTCCGGCGACGTCGGCCGCTTCGACGCCGAGGGCCGCCTGTACGTCGAGGGCCGCGACGACGAGATGATCGTCTCCGGCGGCGAGAACGTCTTCCCCAAGGAGGTCGAGGACTGCATCGCCGCCCACGACCGGGTCGCCGAGGTCGCTGCCATCGGCGTCGACGACCCCGACTTCGGCAAGCGGCTGCGCGCCTTCGTGGTCCGGGTCCCCGAGGGCGACCCGGTCAGCGCCGACGAGATCAAGGACCTCGTCAAGCAGAGCCTCGCCCGGTTCAAGGTGCCGCGCGAGATCGTGTTCCTCGACGAGCTGCCCCGCAACGCCACCGGCAAGGTGCTCAAGCGCGAGCTCGCGTCGATCGAGCCCGCCGACCCAGCCGATCCGACCGAGCCGGCCGAGTGAGGCCCGACGTGGCGGGACCCGCCAGCGCGGCACTCGGCATCGAGCTCGGTGGGCTCGCTCCCGACTTCACGCTGCGCGACCAGTTCGGGCAGGACATCACGCTGTCGTCGTACCGGGGGAGAAGGCGGTGGCGCTCGTGTTCTACCCCTTCGCGTTCAGCGGCGTGTGCAGCGGCGAGATGCACGGCCTGCGCACCCGGCTCGACGAGTTCCTCACCTTCGACACCGAGGTGCTCGCGATCTCCTGCGACCCGGTCTACGCGCTGCGGGCGTTCAGCGACGCCGACGGGCTCAACTTCGAGCTGCTCAGCGACTTCTGGCCGCACGGCGAGGTCGCCCGCGCCTACGGCGTCTTCGACGAGTGCGGCGGCAGCCCGGAGCGGTCGTCGTACGTCATCGACAAGGCGGGCCGGCTGACCTGGGCCGTGCACCACCCCAAGCCCGCCGCCCGCAGCGCCGACGACCTGCTCGCCGCGCTCCGCGCCGCCGCCGAATAGGGAGACACGCCCTAGGCACATCGGCTGGTCCGCCTAGTCCGTTTGGGTCATTTTTCAACTAATTGGCCGTCAGTGGTTGGACGGACCGGGTCTGGCCGGTACTGTTCCTCTCGTCGAACCGCTGGTGACCCGAGACGCCAGCGGTTCGACTCGTTTTCTGGGCTGCCGGCCGCGCTGTGGAGGTCTCGGGCTCTCGGCGGTGCGCGCCGGTTCGGAGTGCGCTGTGGGCTTCGGTACGCTGTCCCGGCTTCGAGGGCGTATAGCTCAGCGGTAGAGCACCTCGCTTACAACGAGGTGGTCGGGGGTTCGATCCCCTCTGCGCCCACTCTTTCGAGAGGTTTCGCCACGGACCTCGCGGTGGCTGTGCCAAGGTGACGCCCATGTCGTTCCGGGCGCCCGTCGTGGCCATGCTGTCCTCTCTCCTCCTGCTCACGGGCACGGTCGCGCTGGCCGGTCCGGCGCACGCCGGCGGGTGGACGTACGACGACGAGGCCGGCGACGTCGCCACGACGATCGTGACCGAGACGTCGATCTCGACGTCGGTGGTGCCGGAGCAGGAGAACGGCGACATCGTGCGGGTCGTGGCCAAGCACAAGGCGCGGAAGGTGACGATCGCGGTGCGCGTCCGGACGCGGCTCACCGGGCCGTTCGCGCTCTCCTCGGCGATCCGGACGCCCGGTGGTCGGTTCCTGCTCATGTCGACCCGGATCCCGGGGATGGGCGGCACGGAGATGATGGACTTCAAGAGCAAGTCAGAGGACCCGACGGTGCGCTGCCGTGGCCTCAAGCGCACGCTCAACGGGGACCGCACGGTGATCCGGATCTCGATCCCGCGCTCCTGCCTGGGCAACCCGCGGTGGTTCCGGTTCAGCGTCGGGCTCTCCACCTTCAATCCGTTCACCGGTGACAGCTACGACGACGACGGGCTGGCGACGGCGATGACGCTGTTCGGCCTCCCCGTGATGTCGCCGAAGGTCAAGCGCTGACCCGAGGCCTCCGGGCCCGGAGCCGGGCGCCCAGACGCGCGAGCGCCGCGGCGGCGCCGAACAGGCCGCCGAGCCCCATCAGCGCGATGCCCTGCGCGTAGCGGGTCCGGCCCGCCTCGCGGCACTGCGCGGCGATGGCGTCCGCATGGGCGGGCGGCGGACCGACATCGGGGTAGTTGACGGCGTCGTGGACCACGGTGTCGTACGGCGCCGCGCAGGTGGAGGAGCTCTCCGGGCCGTCCCCGTCGTGCACGGTGGGGTTGTCGACGGTGAGCAGGAAGCCCGCGACGAGCAGGACGATCGCGGCGATCGCCAGCCGCCGGGCGGCCGTCCACCGGCGTCGCCGGCTCACTCCGTGATCCTCAGCCCGGCGAGGCCGTGGCCCCGGCACGCCATCGCGAGGGCGACCACCCAGCCCACGATGGTCCAGCCGAGAGCGAGGTTGAGGACGCCGATGGCGTCGGCGTTCGCCTTGCCGCGGGTGGTGGCGACCGCCCAGGGGAACAGGTAGCCGCAGGTCAGCAGGGCGGCGCACCAGCTGAGCAGCACGTGGCGCAGGGCGCGGCGGCGACGGTCGCTGACCAGCTCGACGTACATGGCCGCACTGTACGGGCGATCGCGGTCATGAGAGCCCTCTCATCGACGACTCATGCCTGCCTCACTCCCGCTCGGGAGAGTGTCGGTGTCGACGGGGACGTCGACACCGACGATCGAGGAGGAACCATGAAGAAGCCGTTGATCGCTGCGGTGACCGGGCTCGCCGGGGCGACGGCCGCGGGCGTGGCCGTGGGACTGCTGGCGTGGCCGGCCGACGCCGGGGACGGGCAGCCGGCGTTCAAGCGGGAGCAGGACACGCCGGACATCGTCCTGGTCGCCGATGACGACGACCCGGACGACGACGACCTCGCCGCCCGGGCGGCGGGCGACCGCGACACCCACACCAACGCCACGAACACCCACACCCGGGTCACCCACACCCGTGCCACCCACACCCGTGCCACCCACACCCGGGCGACGAACACCGGCGACACGCGCAGCGACCGCACCCGGACCGGCACCCGCAGCGGCCGCGACGACAGCCGCACCGGCCGCGCCAAGGCCGACTGGACCCGCGACGGCGGCACCGGCCTGACCCGCGACTGGTCGCGCAACCACACCGACGACCGCAGCCGCCACAACACCCGCGGACGATGAGCACGCCGCTGTCGTCCTGGGCCTTCGCCGAGGGTGACGCCATCACCCCCGAGCTGACCGCACTGCGGCCGCTCGGGGTGGGTCGGCGTACGAGGCCCATCTCGCCTTCGACGAGATCACCTACGGCGCCGTCGTCGTGAAGGTCGTCCGCCCCGGCGAGGCCGGCGACGAGCACACGCTGCGCAGCCTGGTCCGCGAGGCCACGGCCCTCGACGTCGCGCACCACCCGGTCGTCGTCCGCGGCCTGCGGTACGACGTCGACGGGCCGCGCCCGCACCTGGTGCTCGAGCACGTGGAGGGTCCCAGCCTGTCCCGGCTGATCCGCCGCCACCGGCGGCTCTCGCCGCAGCAGTACCTGCCGCTGGCGGTCGACCTGGCCTCCGCGCTGCACTTCTTCCGCCATGCGGACGTGTGTCACCTCGACCTCAAGCCGAGCAACGTGATCATGGGCTCCCCGGCGCGGCTGATCGACTTCTCGGTCGCCCGCCAGGCCGCCCACGCCGCCGAGCTCACCGGCAGCATCGGCACCGACGCCTACATGGCCCCCGAGCAGGCCGCGCCCGGCAGCGGGTACGGCGTCCCGGGCCACGCGAGCGACCTGTGGGGGCTGGGCACGACCCTGTTCCACGCGATCGCCGGGTACCGCCCGTTCCGCGACGGCGATCCGGACGCCGCCGAGCCCGCCGCCCGGTTCCCGCAGCTCCTGGACGCCCCGGCGGAGCTGCCGGCCGACGTACCTGCTGCCGTGGCGAAGGTCGTCCACGCGCTCCTCGAGCCCGACCCGGCCGGACGGCCGCTCCCGCGCGAGGTCGCCGAGGCCCTCGAGCCCGAGATCGCCGCACTGCCCGCGCCGCGCCTGCACTGGAAGGGCTGAGGTCCTACCGGTCGAAGCGGTAGCCCATGCCGCGGACGGTGGTGATCGAGCGGGCGCCGAGCTTGCGGCGGAGGTAGCCGACGTACACGTCGACGACATTGGAGCCGGGATCGAAGTCGAGGCCCCAGACGTGGTCGAGCAGCTGCTCGCGGGAGAGCACCTGGCCGGCGTTGCGGAGGAAGATCTCGGCGAGCGCGAACTCCCGGGCCGACAGCTCCACCTCGCGTCCGGCGACGGTGGCGCGGCGGGTGCGCAGGTCCAGCGCGACGCCGCCGGCCTCGATGCTGTCGGCCGCGCCGGCGGCCGCGGTGGCGGGCTGGCGCAGCCGCAGGCGGACCCGGGCGCTGAGCTCGGCGAACCGGAACGGCTTGGGCATGTAGTCGTCCGCACCGCCCTCGAGAGCGGTGACGGTGTCGGTGACCGAGTCGCGCGCGGTCAGCACGATGACGGGGATCCGCGAGCCCTGGGAGCGGAGCTGGTCGAGCAGCTCGAAGCCGTCCATGCCGGGCAGGCCGATGTCGAGCACGACCAGGTCGACGTCCCCGGCGAGCGCGTGGTCGAGACCGGCCGGGCCGTCGGTCGCGACGGTCGTGCGGTGCCCCTCGGCCCGCAGGCCCTTGGCGACGAAGGAGGCGATCCGCTCCTCGTCCTCGACGATCAGGATGTGGGCCACGGCGCTCCTCGGGTCTCGTCGGGCCGGTCGGGCAGGGGCGCCGGCACGACAGCGGGTACGTCGACGACGAACCGCGCCCCGTGACCCGAACCGCCGCCATGCGGGTCGACGTACGCCCGGCCGCCGTGGGCCTGCGCGATCGCGCCGACGATGGACAGCCCGAGGCCGAAGCCCTCGTCGCCCTCCGGGACGGCGGCGCGCCCGAACCGGCCGAAGATCCGCTCCCGGTCCTCGGGGTCGACGCCGGCGCCGTCGTCGTGGACCCAGCAGCGCAGCGTGGGACCGACCACGGCCGCGCCGATCGCGATCCGGCCGCCGGCCGCGGTGTGCTTGACGGCGTTGTCGGCGAGGGCGAGCAGCGCCTGGGTGATCCGCTGGCCGTCGAGGACCAGCTCAGCGGGCAGGCCGGGCGAGGCCTCGAGCGCCCAGTCCCGCTCGCCGAGCGCGCTGGCCTTGGTGAGCACGGCGGCGAGCAGCGCGGACGGGTCGGTCGGCCCGGGGGAGAGGAAGTCGGGCCGGTCGCTCTTGGCGAGCATGATCAGGTCGTTCACCAGGCGCGCCATCCGGTCGACCTCGTCGAGCAGTAGGTCACGGGTCTCGGCGACCTCCTGGGGGCTGCCGGCGTCGAGGAGCTCGAGGTGGCCGCGGAGCACCGTGAGCGGCGTCCGCAGCTCGTGGCCGGCGTCGTCGAGGAACTGCCGCTGGCCGGCGAAGGCGTGCTCGAGCCGGTCCAGCATCCCGTTGACGGTCCGGGTCAGGGCGGTGATGTCGTCGTTGCCGCGCTCGGGCAGGCGCCGGGACAGGTCGGTGGCGCCGATCGTCTCGGCGGCGACGTGCAGGGTGCGCAGCGGGCGCAGCAGCCGCCCGGACACCCACGCGGCGGTGGCGGTGACCAGGACGGCGGACAGCAGCGCGACCAGCGTGTAGGTGCGCATGGTCTGGAGCAGCTCGCCCCGGTCCTCGGCGAGGTAGGTCACGACGAGCAGGGCGCCCCGCTGGCTGCCCTGCACGACCGGCTGCGCGGTGATCCGCACCTCGCCGCGGTCGGTGTCGAGGTAGGTCGTGCCGCCGTCGACCACCAGTGGCGCCACGGCCGCCAGGAAGCGGGGGTCGTCGACGAGGGCATCCCGGGGGAACTGCACGGTGGTGCCGTCGCCGACCCAGCCCACGAGGAGCTCGTCGTCGTCGGGCACGTTGCGCTTGAGGAAGCCGTCGAGCAGGTCGCGGATGGTCGTGAAGTCGCCGCTGCCCTGGAGGCGGACGAACTCGTCCAGCTCCTGCTCGACCTCGCGCTGCACGCTGTCGGTGACGGCACGGCTCTCGACCCAGTAGACGATCAGGCCGGCTCCGGCGAGGGCGATCGTGACGAGCAGGGCGACGGCCGCGGTGATCCGGGTCCGCACGGACAGTCCGGCCCGGACCGGTCGCCGCTCAGTCGTCATCGTGGCGATCGTCGTCCCCGTCGTCATCGTGGTCGTCGTCCCGGTCACGGCGGTCGTCGTCGCGGTCCCGACGCCCGCCCCGGTCGTCATCATCGTCGTCGTCATCGTCGTCGTCGTCATCATCGTCGTGGTACGGCTGCGGTGTGATGACCGTGGCGCGCGGGGTCGTGGGCTCGCTCTCGGGACTCGTGGGCGTCGCGGGTGCCGTGGGCGGGGTCGTGGCCGGATCGCTCGACGGCACCGGGCCGAGGTCGAGCGGCACCCGGGCCGGCGGCTCGTCGGAGCCGGCGCGCGCCATCGCGCCCGCGGCGAACCCGCACAGCACGACCAGCGCCGCGACCGGCACCAGCACCTTCCACGCACGACTCATGACGCGATCATCCTGCCCGATCGTGGGCACGCGGTGAGACGCCGATGAGAGTCCTCTCATGCTTGTCTGGGCCGAGCGTGCCGTCGCCTCCCCCTCCTTTCGAGGGGGTGCAGGCGGGGCCGGGGGACCTAGGGTGGTGTGTGTCACATCCGTACGCCCGTCCCCGATGACCGAGCCCAGGGAGGCCCCGCGTGTTCGTCCCGTTCAGCGTCAACGACTTCCTCGACCGTGCCGTGCAGGTGTACGGCGAGCGGGTGGGCGTGGTCGACGAGCCGACCCAGCCCGCGCCCAGCCAGGGCGAGCTCACCTATGCGCAGCTCGGCGAGCTGGCGCGGCGCCAGGCCGCGAGGCTCGACGAGCTCGGCATCGGCGTGGGCGAGCGGGTCGCGGTGGTCAGCCACAACAGCAGCCGGCTGCTCACGTCGTTCTTCGGGGTCAGCGGGTGGGGCCGGGTGCTGGTGCCGGTGAACTTCCGGCTCAGTCCCGACGAGGTGCAGTACATCGTCGAGCACTCCGGCGCGCGGGTGCTCTACGTCGACCCGGAGCTGGAGGAGTCGCTGGCGGGCGTGCGGTGCGAGCAGAAGTACCTGTTGGGCGACGACGACGCGCTCTACGCCCCGGTGGGCGCGGAGCCGAAGCCGTGGGAGTACGACGAGGGCGCGACCGCCACGATCAACTACACCTCCGGCACGACCGCCCGGCCCAAGGGTGTGCAGATCACGCATCGCAACATCTGGGTCAACGCCCTCACCTTCGGGCTCCACGCGGGGATCGGCGACCGCGACGTCTACCTGCACACGTTGCCGATGTTCCACGCCAACGGCTGGGGGATGCCGTTCGCGATGACCGGCGTGGGCGCGCGGCACATCGTGCTGCGCAAGGTCGACGGCGCCGAGATCCTGCGCCGGGTGCGCGACCACGGCGTGACCGTGATGTGCGCCGCCCCGGCGGTGGCGGCCGCGGTGCTGGAGGCCGCGCAGACGTGGGAGGGCGAGATCCCGGGGCGCGACCGGGTGCGGATCATCATGGCCGGCGCCCCGCCGCCGACGAAGACGGTGATCCGGGTCCAGGAGGAGCTGGGCTGGGAGTTCATCCAGATCTACGGCCTCACCGAGACCTCCCCGCTGCTCACCATCAACCGTACCCGCGCCGAGTGGGACGATCTCTCGGCCGAGGAGCGCGCGACCCGGCTGACCCGCGCGGGCGCCCCGGCGATCGGCGTACGGCTGGCGATCGACGAGTCCGAGGAGGGCGCCGGCGAGGTGCTCGCCCGGTCCAACGTGATCCTGGAGGGCTACTGGGAGCAGCCCGAGGAGTCGGCCACGGCGCTGCGGGACGGCTGGTTCCACACCGGCGACGGCGGCTACCTCGGCGACGACGGCTACCTCACCATCGCCGACCGCAAGAAGGACGTCATCATCACCGGCGGCGAGAACGTCACCTCGATCGAGGTCGAGGACACCCTCTTCTCCCATCCGGCGGTCGCCGAGGTCGCGGTCATCGGCGTGCCGAGCGAGAAGTGGGGCGAGACCATCAAGGCGCTCGTCGTGCTGAGCGCCGACGCTGCGCCGGGCGAGGAGATGGAGGCCGAGCTGATCCGCTGGTGCAAGGACCGGCTCGCCGGGTACAAGGCGCCGACGTCGGTGGAGTTCCGCTCCGAGCTGGCCCGGACCGCGACCGGCAAGCTGCAGAAGTTCAAGCTCCGGGCTCCCTACTGGGAGGGGCTCACCCGCCAGGTGAACTGATCCGCCGGGACGAGGGAGGCCGCCCAGCCGGCGGCCCGCCACGCCTCGACCGTGGCCCGCGCCCAGTCGGCGCCCGCCGTGTCGACCACGTCGACCTCCGTCGCCACCGGCGCGGGTCCCGGCTCGGCCAGGGGCCGGCCGCTGATCGGGTCGTCGAGGCCGGCCGCGCCGTCGACGCAGGTCACCCGGGACAGCCCGATGCCGAGGCGTCGCTGGTGCTGGGCCAGGCTCAGCGCGGCGATCCCGGCGGCGCCGTACCCGACGACCGAGACCTGGTCCGGCGGGTGCACCGCCGACTCCCGTGCGTAGCGCACGGAGCGGAGCAGGTCGTGCCCGTCCGTCCAGGTGGGTACGACGACGCGGAGCCCGCTGCGGGTCGCGATCCGGCTCGCCAGGGCACTCACCGCCTCGGGGTCCGAGGCGACCGCCGGGTGCCACAGGAGGAGGGTGTCGGCGTTCGGGTGCCCGTGCACCGCCACCTGGAGCCCGGCTGCCTGCTGATCCCGCATGGGACCACCGTAGGCTGAGCACTCACAGGTCCGCGGTGCAGGAACTCGGTGTGAGACCGGGGCGGTTCCGCCACTGTGATCCCGGCCATGCGCCATGGCAGGGAGAGCCAGACACTGGTCGCGGACGACACCTACCGATGAGGGGCGCGAACCCCGAGGAGGCATCGTGCGGATCGCACTGCTGTCCACGTCCGACACCGACCTGCTCTCGGCGCGCGCGAGCGGTGCCGACTACGGCTGGGCGAACCCCTCGCGCAGCGACCTCGCCGCCCTCGTCGCTTCGGCCGAGGGCGCCGACCTGGTCGTCGTACGGCTGCTCGGCTCCCCCCAGCAGTACGACGCCGAGCTGGCCGCGCTGCGCGGTGCGGGCCGCCCGCTCGTGGTGCTGGGCGGCGAGCTCACGCCCAGCGCGGAGCTGATGGAGGCCTCGACCGTCCCGGTCGGGATCGCCGCCGAGGCGCACCGCTACCTCGCCGAGGGCGGGCCGCGGAATCTCGCACAGCTGCACCGCTTCCTCTCCGACACCGTGCTGCTCACCGGTGAGGGCTTCGAGCCGCCGGAGGTCATCCCCGCCTGGGGCCTGGTCGAGCGGGACGCTGCGGCCGGCGACCGGGCGCGGGTCGGCGTGCTGTTCTACCGCGCCCACCAGGCCAGCGGGAACACCGCCTTCGTGCACGCCCTGTGCGACGCGATGGACGCCACCGGCACCGCGGTCGGGGTGCCGATCTTCGCGGGCTCGCTGCGGGCGGCGCCGGACGAGCTGTTCGACGCCCTGGGCGACCTCGACGCCCTGGTCGTCACCGTGCTCGCCGCGGGCGGCTCGACGCCCGCCGCCGCGAGCGCGGGCGGGGACGACGAGACCTGGGACGTCGAGCGGATCGCCGCCCTCGACATCCCCGTCCTGCAGGGCCTGTGCCTGACCAGCAGCCGCGCGGAGTGGGAGGCCTCCGACGACGGCGTCACCCCGCTCGACTACGCCAACCAGGTCGCGATCCCCGAGTTCGACGGGCGGATCAGCACGGCGCCGTTCTCGTTCAAGGAGCTGGACGACGAGGGGCTGCCGTCGTACGTCGCGGACCCGGAGCGGTGCGCGCGCGTCGCCGGGCTGGCGGCCAACTACGCACGACTTCGCCGGGTGCCGAACGGCGAGAAGCGACTCGCGCTGATGCTCTCGGCGTACCCGACCAAGCACTCCCGGGTCGGCAACGCCGTCGGCCTCGACACCCCGGTGTCCGCGGTCCGGCTGCTGCGCCGGCTCGCGGAGCAGGGCTACGACCTGGGCGGCGAGAACGAGGTGACCCGGATCCTCGCGATGTCCGACGACACCGAGGCGGGCGACGCGCTGATCCACGCGCTGATCGCGGCCGGCGGGCAGGACGAGGAGTGGCTGACCTCGGCGCAGCTCACGGACGCGCACGTGCGGATCTCCGCCGCGGACTACGCGGCGTGGACCGCCGACCTCCCCAACGACCTGCGCGAGGCGATGGTCGAGGCATGGGGACCGGCCCCGGGTCGGCTGTTCGTCAACGACAGCGACGAGATCGTGCTCGCGACCCTGCAGGCCGGCAACGTCGTGCTGCTCATCCAGCCGCCCCGGGGCTTCGGCGAGAATCCGGTCGCGATCTACCACGACCCCGAGCTCGCGCCGTCGCACCACTACCTGGCGGCGTACCGCTGGGTCGGAGCACCTGCCGGAAATGGGGGCTGGGGGCGGATGCCGTCGTGCATCTCGGCAAGCACGGCTCGATGGAGTGGCTGCCCGGAAAGAACGCAGCGCTGTCCGCGTCCTGCGCGACCGACGCGGCGATCGGCAGCATGCCGCTGATCTACCCCTTCCTCGTCAACGACCCGGGTGAGGGCGCGCAGGCCAAGCGCCGGGCGCGGGCGACGATCATCGACCACCTGGTGCCGCCGATGGCGCGCGCCGAGAGCTACGGCGACATCGCGCGGCTCGAGGGCCTGCTGGAGGAGTACGACAAGATCTCCGCGATGGACCCGGGCAAGCTGGCCGCCATCCGCGGCGAGATCTGGCAGCTGATGCACGCCGCCGAGCTGCATCGCGACCTCGGCCTCGAGGAGGCGCCCGAGGACGACGACTTCGACGACTTCCTGCTCCATGTCGACGGCTGGCTGTGCGAGATCAAGGACGTCCAGATCCGCGACGGGCTGCACGTCCTCGGCCAGGCGCCCGAGGGGGAGGCCCGGGTCAACCTGGTGCTCGCGATCCTGCGCGCGGCCCAGGTCTGGGGCGGCCAGGCGCAGGCGGTCCCGGGGCTGCGAGCCGCGCTCGGGCTGGCTCCCGACGCGCCGACGACCGAGGTCGACCGGGTCGAGGCCGAGGCCCGCGAGCTGGTCGAGGCGATGGAGAAGGCCGCGTGGGACCCCGCGCGGGTCGCGGACCTGCATGCGTCGGAGGAGGTGCGCCGGGTGCTGGCCTTCGCGGCCACGGAGGTCGTGCCGCGGCTGGCCCGCACCACCGACGAGCTCGACCACACCCTGCACGCCCTGTCCGGTGGGTTCGTGCCGGCCGGGCCGTCGGGCTCGCCGCTGCGCGGGCTGGTCAACGTGCTGCCGACCGGCCGCAACTTCTACACCGTCGACCCGCGCGCGGTCCCGTCGCGGCTGGCGTGGCAGACCGGCCAGGCGATGGCGGACTCGCTGGTGCAGCGCTACCTCTCGGAGGAGGGGGCGTACCCCGAGTCCGTCGGCTTGTCGGTGTGGGGTACGTCGGCCATGCGCACCTCCGGCGACGACATCGCCGAGGTGCTGGCACTGCTCGGCGTCCGGCCGGAGTGGGACGAGGCGTCGCGTCGCGTGCACGCGCTGACGGTGGTGCCGCTGGAGGAGCTCGGGCGGCCGCGCATCGATGTCACCGTGCGGATCTCCGGGTTCTTCCGCGACGCCTTCCCGCACGTCGTGGCGATGCTGGACGACGCGGTGCAGCTGGTCGCCGAGCTGGACGAGCCGGAGGACCAGAACTTCGTCCGCGCCCACGCCGCCGCCGATCTCGCCTCGCACGGTGACCAGCGGCGGGCGACCACCCGGATCTTCGGCTCCAAGCCCGGCTCCTACGGCGCCGGCATCCTGCAGGCGGTCGAGTCCGGCACGTGGCGCGACGACGCCGACCTCGCCGAGGTCTACACCGCGTGGGGCGGCTTCGCGTACGGCCGCGACCTCGACGGCGTACCTGCCGCCGACGACATGCGCGCCAACTACAAGCGGATCAAGGTCGCGGCGAAGAACATCGACACCCGCGAGCACGACATCGCCGACAGCGACGACTACTTCCAGTACCACGGCGGCATGGTCGCGACGATCCGCGCGCTGACCGGCTCCTCGCCCAAGGCGTATGTCGGCGACTCGACCACGCCGGACGCGGTGCGCACCCGGACCCTGCAGGAGGAGACCAACCGGGTCTTCCGCGCGCGCGTGGTGAACCCGCGCTGGATCGGCGCGATGCAGCGGCACGGCTACAAGGGCGCCTTCGAGCTGGCCGCGACCGTCGACTACCTCTTCGGGTTCGACGCCACCGCCGGTGTGGTGCACGACTGGATGTACGAGTCGCTCGCCCAGTCCTACGTGCTGGACGAGACCAACCAGGAGTTCCTCCGCAAGTCGAACCCGTGGGCGCTGCGCAGCATCGTCGAGCGGCTGCACGAGGCGAAGGACCGCGGGCTGTGGGAGTCGCCGGATCCCGAGGTGCTGGCGGCGCTGCAGGCGGCGTACCTGGAGGTCGAGGGAGACCTGGAGGAGGGCGCTGGTGGCTGAGCGGGTCCGGGTCCTCGGCTTCGGGATGGGGCCGCAGCACGTCACGCCGGAGGTGGCGTCGGCGCTGGGGGAGTGCGACTACGCCCTCGCCGTGCAGAAGGGCTCGCCGGACCCGCTGCTCGAGGTGCGGCGCGCGGTGTGCGCGGCGCACGGCGTCGAGCTGGTCGTCGTACCCGATCCGGAGCGGGACCGCTCGCCCGGCCTCGACCGCGCGGGCTACGAGGGCGCCGTCGCCGACTGGTACGCCGCCCGGCTGGCCGCCTACCGGTCGGTGCTCTCGGCGCGGGGCGGCGTGTGCGCCTTCCTCGTCTGGGGCGACCCGTCGCTGTACGACGGGACGATCCGGATCGTGCGCGAGCTGGGCGTGCCCTTCGACGTGCTGCCCGGCATCAGCGCTCCGCAGGTGCTGGCCGCGCGGCACGGGATCGTGCTGCACGAGGTCGGCGCGCCGGTGCACGTGACGACGGCGCGGCGGCTGCGGGCGGACGTGGCGACAGGCCAGCGGAATGTCGTGGTGATGCTGACCTCGGGCGTCGACCTGGACGGGTTCGAGGACTGGCGGGTCTGGTGGGGCGCGAACCTCGGCGGTGTGGGGGAGCGGCTGGTCTCCGGGCGGGTCGGCGACGTGGTCGGCGCGATCGCGGCGGAGCGGGAGTCGGCCAGGGACGAGGCCGGCTGGATGATGGACCTGTTCCTGCTGCGGGGACCGGTCGACGGGGGACCGGTCGACGGGGGACCGGTCGATGGCGCTGCCTGAGCGGGACGTGCTGCTGTGCCGCGACTGCTGCTGCGGTACCTCCGGGAAGCACCCGGGCGTCGACCACCGGGCCCAGCGCGACGAGATCGAGGCGCTCGACGACCCGGCCGGACGGCGCGGACCGCGGGTCAGGGTGCGCGTGGTCGACTGCCTCGACGAGTGCGACCGGTCGAACGTCGTACTGGTCCGGGACTTCACGTGGTTCCCCGGCGGCCGGCGACCGAAGGACTTCTGGCTCGGTGGAGTGCTCTCCTCGGGTGCCACGGAGGCGGTCGTCGCGTGGGTGCGCGCCGGCGGCCCGGTGCCGGCCGTCCTGGAGCGGCACGTGTTCCGGGGGAAGCGCGGATGAGTCCCTTGAGCCTCACGCGTCACAGCGGGCGGGCAGTTCATGCGCTTGTCAGGTGTTGCAACCCCCGACAAGCGCATGAATCCCCGGATGTCCGGGGATTCATGCAGCCGGCCCGCCGGAGCCGCGGATGAGCCGCGCCGGAGCACTCCTGGTGGCCGGGATGACGTCGGACGCGGGGAAGAGCGTGGTGACGACCGGGCTGTGCCGGGCGTTCGCGCGGCGGGGGATCCGGGTGGCGCCGTACAAGGCGCAGAACATGTCCAACAACTCGATGGTCGTCCGCGGCCCCGGTGGCGAGCCCGGCGAGATCGGCCGGGCGCAGTGGGTGCAGGCCCTCGCCGCCGACGCCGAGCCCGAGGTGGCGATGAACCCCGTCCTGCTCAAGCCCGGCAGCGACCGCCGCAGCCATGTGGTGCGGATGGGGCGGCCGGACGGGGAGGTCTCCTCCCGCGA
This sequence comes from Nocardioides humi, assembly GCF_006494775.1. Taxonomy (NCBI): domain Bacteria; kingdom Bacillati; phylum Actinomycetota; class Actinomycetes; order Propionibacteriales; family Nocardioidaceae; genus Nocardioides; species Nocardioides humi. The sequence goes on from NZ_CP041146.1 coordinate 5,555,930, forward strand.
CTGGCACGACGGCCGGCAGCGTCTGGCCGAGACCGCGTTCGAGGCGTTCGACGACCTCCGCGCGCGCTTCGACCTGGTGGTCGCCGAGGGGGCGGGGAGCCCGGCGGAGATCAACCTGCGGGCGAGCGACTACGTCAACATGGGTCTCGCCCGGCACGGCGACGTGCCGACGATCGTGGTCGGCGACATCGACCGCGGCGGCTGGTTCGCCTCGGCGTACGGCACCCTGATGCTGCTCGAGCCCGAGGACCGGGCGCTGATCAAGGGGTACGTCGTCAACAGGTTCCGCGGCGACGTCGAGCTGCTGCGGCCGGGGCTCGCCGACCTGCAGCAGCGCACCGGCCGGCCGACCTACGGCGTGCTGCCGTGGCACCCCGACCTGTGGCTGGACTCCGAGGACGCGCTCGACCTCGCCGGCCGCCGCGCCGCGCCCGACGCAGGGCGGGCGGCGCGGAGGGTCGCCGTGGTCCGGCTGCCCCGGATCAGCAACTTCACCGACGTCGACGCGCTCGGGCTGGAGCCGGGCCTGGACGTGGAGTTCGTCTCCGACCCGGCGCGGTTGGCCGACGCGGACCTGGTCGTGCTCCCCGGCAGCCGCGCGACCCTCGCCGACCTGGCCTGGCTGCGGGAGCGCGGCCTCGACGCGGCCATCGTCCGCCATGCGCGCGCCGGACGGCCGGTGCTCGGCATCTGCGGCGGCTGCCAGATGCTCGGCGCGCGGATCGAGGACCCCGAGGGCGTCGAGGGCACGGCGGGCGCGGCGGTCGACGGGCTCGGCCTGCTCGACCTCACCACGACGTTCGGCCCGGAGAAGCGGCTCGTCCTCCACGAGCCGGCCGGGTACGAGATCCACCACGGCCGGATCACCGGCCCCACCACCCGGGGCACGGTCACCGGGACGATGGTGCACGGCAGCCTGGAGGACGACGGCACCCGCGCGGCCTACCTCGCGGACCACCTCGGCATCCCCAGCGCAGCGTCCTTCCCCGCCGCCCGCGCCGCCCGGCTCGACCTGCTCGGCGACCTCGTCGAGGAGCACCTCGACCTCGACGCGCTGCTGGAGCTCACCCGATGACGGGGCCGAGGGTGCTGCTGCTCGGCGGCACCGGCGAGGCCCGCGACCTCGCCGCCCGGCTCGTCGCCGAGGGCATCCCGGTGGTCTCCTCCCTCGCCGGCCGGGTCGCCCGCCCCGGCTCCCGGAGGGCGAGGTGCGGATCGGCGGCTTCGGCGGTGTCGACGGCTTCCGCGCGGCGCTCGCCGGCTTCGACGCGGTCGTCGACGCCACCCACCCGTTCGCCCAGGGCATCAGCCGCAACGCCGCCGCGGCCTGCGCCGCCGAGGAGATCCCGCTGCTGCGGCTGGAGCGCCCGGGCTGGGCCGACCGCGCCCGGCAGAGCTGGATCTGGGTCGACACCCACGAGCAGGCCGCGACCGTCGCCGGCGAGCTCGGCAGCCGCCCGTTCCTCACCGTCGGCCGGCAGGAGCTGGCCCGGTTCGTCCCGGCGCTGGCCGAGCGCCGGGTGCTGGCGCGGGTCGTCGATCCGCCGGACATCGCGCTCCCGCCCGACTGGGAGCTGCTCACCTCCCGTGGGCCCTACACCCTCGAGGGCGAGCGGGACCTGCTGGCCGGCCGGGACGTCCTCGTCACCAAGGACTCCGGCGGCGAGCACACCTGGCCCAAGCTGGCGGCCGCCGCCGAGCTCGGCCTCCCCGTCGTCGTCGTACGACGCCCGCCCGCCCCGCCCGGCGTCGCCACGGTCCACGACGTCGCGGACGCGATGGCCTGGCTCGACGAACTCGCGTAGCCTCACGCTCCACCACGTGGTCACACTGACGTGACCTGCCTCACGACTGATGGGATGGACCCACCATCCATCAGCAGAGCGAGGAGTCGTCAGTTGTTCTCGAAGGTTCTGGTCGCCAACCGCGGGGAGATCGCCATCCGAGCGTTCCGCGCGGCGTACGAGCTGGGCGCCACCACCGTGGCCGTCTTCCCGTACGAGGACCGGGGTTCCGAGCACCGTCTCAAGGCCGACGAGGCCTACGAGATCGGTGAGCGGGGGCACCCGGTCCGCAGTTACCTCGATCCGGACGCGATCGTCGCGGCCGCCGTGCAGTGCGGCGCCGACGCGATCTATCCGGGCTACGGGTTCCTCTCGGAGAACCCCGCCCTCGCCGAGGCGTGCGCCGCGGCCGGCATCACGTTCATCGGTCCCACGGCCGAGGTCCTCACCCTGACCGGCAACAAGGCCCGCGCGATCGCGGCCGCCAAGGCCGCCGGCGTGCCGACCCTGCAGAGCGTCGACCCGTCCACCGACGTCGACGCGCTGCTGGCCGAGGCCGAGGCGATCCCGGCGCCGCTGTTCGTCAAGGCCGTCGCCGGCGGCGGGGGGCGCGGCATGCGGCGGGTCGACGACCGCGCCCAGCTGCGGGAGGCGATCGAGACCTGCATGCGCGAGGGCGAGGCCGCCTTCGGCGACCCGACCGTCTTCATCGAGCAGGCGGTCGTCGACCCGCGGCACATCGAGGTGCAGGTCCTCGCCGACGGGGAGGGCGATGTCATCCACCTCTTCGAGCGCGACTGCTCGGTCCAGCGCCGCCACCAGAAGGTGGTCGAGATCGCGCCCGCGCCCAACCTCGACCCCGCGCTGCGCGAGCGCATCTGCGCGGACGCCGTGCGGTTCGCCCGCGAGATCGGCTACAAGAACGCCGGCACGGTGGAGTTCCTGCTCGATCCCGACGGGAACTACGTGTTCATCGAGATGAACCCGCGGATCCAGGTCGAGCACACGGTGACCGAGGAGGTCACCGACGTCGACCTGGTCCAGTCCCAGATGCGGATCGCCTCCGGCGAGACGCTGGCCGACCTCGGTCTCTCGCAGGACACCGTGCGGCTGCGCGGGGCGGCGCTGCAGTGCCGGATCACCACCGAGGACCCCGCGAACGGGTTCCGGCCCGACACGGGCACCATCACGGCGTACCGCTCGCCGGGTGGCGCCGGCGTCCGGATCGACGGCGGTACGACCTTCACCGGCGCCGAGATCAGCCCGCACTTCGACTCGATGCTGGCCAAGCTGACCTGTCGCGGCCGCACCTTCGCCGACGCGGTCGCCCGGTCGCGGCGCGCGGTCGCGGAGTTCCGGATCCGGGGAGTGGCGACGAACGTCCCCTTCCTGCAGGCGCTCCTCGACGACCCGGACTTCGCGGCCGGGCGGGTCACGACGAGCTTCATCGAGACCCACCCCGAGCTGCTGACCGCCCGCGCGTCGGGCGACCGCGGGACCCGGCTGCTCACCTATCTGGCCGATGTGACGGTCAACCAGCCGCACGGCGCGGTCCCGGTGAGCATCGCGCCCGTCGCCAAGCTGCCCGCCGCCGATCTCGCGGCCGCGCCGCCCGACGGGTCCCGCCAGCGGCTGCTCGCCCTCGGGCCGGAGGCGTTCGCGGCCGAGCTGCGGGCCCGCTCCGGCGTGGCCGTCACGGACACGACCTTCCGCGACGCCCACCAGTCGCTGCTCGCCACCCGGGTCCGCACCCACGACCTGCTCGGCGTCGCCGGCCACGTCGCCCGGCTCACGCCGCAGCTGTGGTCGCTGGAGTGCTGGGGCGGGGCGACCTACGACGTCGCCCTGCGCTTCCTCTCCGAGGACCCGTGGGACCGGCTGGCCCGGCTGCGGGAGGCGGTGCCGAACATCTGCCTGCAGATGCTGCTGCGCGGGCGCAACACGGTCGGCTACACGCCGTACCCGACCTCCGTGACGAACGCCTTCGTGGCCGAGGCCGCCGGCACCGGCATCGACGTGTTCCGGATCTTCGACGCCCTCAACGACGTCGAGCAGATGCGGCCCGCGATCGAGGCGGTGCGGGCCACCGGCACCAGCGTGGCCGAGGTGGCGCTGTGCTACACCGGCGACCTGTCCTCGCCGGAGGAGAGCCTCTACACGCTCGACTACTACCTGCGCCTGGCCGAGCGGATCGCCGACGCGGGGGCGCACGTGCTGGCGATCAAGGACATGGCCGGACTGCTGCGGGCGCCGGCCGCGACGACCCTGGTCACGGCGCTGCGGGAGCGGTTCGACCTGCCGGTCCACCTGCACACCCACGACACCGCCGGCGGCCAGCTCGCCACCCTCACCGCGGCGATCGCGGCCGGGGTCGACGCCGTGGACGCCGCCACCGCGGCCATGGCCGGCACCACCTCCCAGCCGCCGCTGTCGTCCCTGGTGGCGGCCACCGACCACGGTCCCCGCGAGACCGGGCTGGACCTGGCCGCGGTGAACGCGCTGGAGCCCTACTGGGAGGCGGTACGCCGGCTCTACGCCCCCTTCGAGTCGGGACTGCCCGCGCCGACCGGCCGGGTCTACCGCCACGAGATCCCGGGCGGCCAGCTCTCCAACCTGCGCCAGCAGGCGATCGCGCTGGGACTGGGGGAGAAGTTCGAGCAGGTCGAGGACATGTACGCCGCGGCCAACGACATCCTCGGCCGGGTCCCCAAGGTCACCCCGTCGAGCAAGGTGATCGGCGACCTCGCGCTCGCGCTGGTCGCGGCGGGCGCGGATCCCGTGGCGTTCGCCGACGACCCGGCGTCGTACGACATCCCGGCGTCGGTGATCGGGTTCCTCCACGGCGAGCTCGGCGACCCGCCGGGCGGCTGGCCCGAGCCGTTCCGGAGCAAGGCGATCGCCGGGCGGTCCTGGACGCCGGCCGCCGAGGTGCTGTCGGCCGAGGACGAGGCCGGCCTGGCCGACGACCCGCAGGCCACCCTCAACCGGCTGCTGTTCCCCGGCCCGACCCGCGAGTACGAGGAGGCGCGCTCGCAGTGGGGCGACCTGTCCGTCGTACCGACCCGGGAGTTCCTCTACGGACTCCAGTCGGGTGAGGAGCACGCCGTGGAGCTCGCCGAGGGCAAGCAGCTGCTGCTCGGCGTCCAGGCCGTCAGCGAGCCCGACGAGCGCGGCTACCGCACCGTGATGTGCACCCTCAACGGCCAGATCCGTCCCGTGTCGGTGCGCGACCGCTCCGTGTCCGCCGAGGTCGCCGCCGCCGAGAAGGCCGATCCCGCCCAGCCCGGCCACGTCGCCGCGCCCTTCCAGGGCGTCGTGTCGGTCGCGGTCGCCGAGGGGGACCAGGTGGCCGCCGGCGACACCGTCGCCACCATCGAGGCGATGAAGATGGAGGCCGCCATCACCTCGCCCGTCGACGGCACCGTCCAGCGCGTCGCGCTCGCCGGGCCGCAGGCGGTCGAGGGAGGCGACCTCGTGCTGGTGGTCGGCTGACCCTCAGCCTCGATCCGTGGATAGCCACCTACTGCGCGGCCCCGGAGCGGCGCGCTGGCGGCGTTGCGGACGCTCGACGGTGCAACCAGACCGCCCTCGCGGCCAGGTCTGAACGAAGTGGCCTTTGCCAGCACACCCCTCCGGTGCCGCTCGCTACGGCGCCCATCCACGGATCGAGGCTCAGGACCCGGCCGCGGGCGCGCGCTCGTGGCCGGGTCGCCCGTGGGTACGGCGGTCCTCCTTCATCTCGGCCTCGTAGAGGTGCCGCCGGCCCGCGACCAGCTCGTCGCGGGCCGCGCGCTCGAGCCGCCTGAAGTCGGCGTAGTAGCCGTCGTCGTACTCCTCGACGATCTGGAAGGTCCACCGCCCCTGGACCACGTTGCGGCCGACGAGCTCGGTCTCGATCCGGTCGGCCAGCTCGTGGTGGCCGGCCTCGCGGAGGCGGTCGACGCCCTTGCCGAGGGTGAGGTCGGCGGTGCCGCTGAGCCGGTGGAACGCGTAGAGGTGGCCGCGGGCCACCTCGACCGCCTCCAGCGCCTCGGAGATCTCGCCGAGCGCCTCGACGGTCAGGTCGTCGACGCCCTCGGGCCGGACGTGCTCGTCATCGATCGTCATGCCCCGATCGTGGCAGACAGCGCCTCGGCGAGGGTGGTGGCGGGACGGCCGAGCAGGACCTGCAGGTCGGCGGGGTCGACGTACAGCTCGCCGCGGCCCAGGCCGAGGTCCGCGTCGGCGAGGACGGCGGCGTACTGCTCCGGCAGGCCGGCGCCCACGAGCACCGTCGTCAGCTCCTCGGCGGGGAGGTCGCTGTAGGCGACCTCCGTGCCCGTCGCCTCGCCGACGGCGGCGGCCAGCTCGGCCAGCGTGAACGCGGCGCCGCCGAGCTCGTAGACCGCCCTCGGCTCCTCGAGCAGGAGGACGGCGGCCGCCGCCTCCGCGAGGTCGGCGCGGGTCGCGGCGCTGACCCGCCCGTCGCCCGCGGCGCCGAGGACGGCGCCGTGCTCGACGTAGGTGGGGACCTGGCCGGTGTAGAGGTCGGTGTACCAGCTGTTGCGCAGGAAGGCGTGGCGTAGGCCGGAGGCGACGATCGCCTCCTCGGTGGCCCTGTGCTCGGCGGCGAGGGCGAGCCCGCTGGTGTCGGCGTTGGCGATGCTGGTGTAGGCGAGCAGGCCCACGCCGGCGGCCTTCGCCGCGTCGACGACATTCTGGTGCTGGACCAGGCGCCGGCCGACCTCGCTGCCCGAGATGAGCAGGACGCGGTCCGCGCCGGCGAGCGCGTCGGCCAGGCCGGCGGCGTCGGCGTAGTCGACCCGGCGGGTGGTGACGCCGAGGGCCGCGAGCGCGGCGAGGCGCTCCTCGTCGCGGCCCAGCGCGACGATCTGGTCGGCCGGTACGCCCTTCGCGAGCAGGGAGCTGACGACGAGGCGGCCGAGCTGGCCGGTGGCGCCGGTGACGACGAGGGACATGGTGGTTCCTTTCGAGGGGTGGTGCCTGTCGTCCTCGTCAACCGGTCCTCCGGGGAGTTGCTTCCCCAGAGTTAGTACGCACTTTGAAGTAAGGTACTTCCGTGAGAGAAAGCATGGAGAGCGTGTTCCCCGGCGGCGTGTTCCCGGCGGGCTGCCCGAGCCGGGTGCTGCTCGATCACGTCACGAGCAAGTGGGGCGTGCTGGTGCTGGTGTCCCTCACCGACGGACCGCAGCGCTGGAGCGACCTGCGCCGCCGCGCGGAGGGCGTCAGCGAGAAGATGCTCGCCCAGACGCTGCGCACCCTGGAGGCCGACGGCCTGGTGCACCGGGACCAGAAGCCGGTCATGCCGCCGCGCGTCGACTACAGCCTGACCCCGCTCGGGGAGGAGCTGGCCGAGGTGATGGTGCCCCTGCTGCGCTGGGTGGGCCGCCACGCCGACGACATCATCGGCGCGCCCGCCTGCTGAGCCTCGGGAGCGCGGCGACCGCGGCCGTCGTGAGCACGGTGCCGGCGCCGATCCGCCGGGCGAGGACCCGGGCGCGGTCGAGGTCGGCCCGGCCGGGTGCGGGGCCGGCGCCCAGGACCGCGCGGTGCTCGACGCGGCCGGCGTAGTCGTTGGTGCCGCCGAGCCGGATGCCCAGCGCGCCGGCGAACGCCGCCTCGACCGGGCCGGCGTTCGGGCTCGGGTGGCCGGCCGCGTCGCGGCGCCAGGTCCGCCAGGCCCGGCCGGGGGCCGGCCCGAGGGCGGCGGCGAGCAGCGCCGTCAGCCGGGAGCCGGGCAGGTTGAGCAGGTCGTCGAGCCGTGCGGCCGCCCAGCCGAACCGCTCGTAGCGGGCGCTGCGGTGCCCGACCATCGCGTCGAGGGTGTTGGCGGCGCGATAGCCGAGCAGCCCGGGTACGCCGGCGACGGCGCCCCACACGAGCGGCGCGACGACCGCGTCGCTGGTGTTCTCGGCCAGCGACTCCAGGGTCGCCCGGACCACCTCCGCCTCGTCGAGCCGCGAGGTGTCCCGGCCGACCAGGTGGGTCAGCCGGACTCGCGCCTCGGGCAGGCGATCCGCGGCGAGCAGGCCGGCCACCGCCGCGGCCTCGCGGTCGAGCGAGGTGCCGCCGAGCACCGCCCACGTGGCGGCGGCCGTGACGAGGGTGCGGGGGAGCGGCCGGTCCGCGACGACGCGGTCCGCCGCGATGCCGAGGGCCACGGCGCCGCCGACCAGCACGACGACGTACGCCGTCCCCGCGGGTCGGGCGTCGCGCCACATCGGCCGCTCCAGCGCGCCCGCGACCCGGCCGAACCCGGCGACCGGATGACCACGCCGCGGATCGGCGAGGAGCCGGTCCGCGGCGTACCCGAGCAGGAGGCCGAGCGGCCTGCTCACCGCGTGGTCACAGGCTGGCGGCCAGCGCCCGCCGCTCGTCGTCGGCGGCGACCCGGTCGTAGAGCCGGCCGACGAGGCCGGTCAGCACGACCCCGATCACGCCCCACAGGGTGGCGAGGGTGAGCACCGAGGAGCGGCGGAAGTACCACAGCGTGTCGGCCGGGAAGTCGCCCAGCTCGTCGACCGTCGGCAGCAGCGCGGCGGCGACCACGACGACGACCAGATAGCCGAGTCCCACGGCCACGACGGCGGTGAAGCCGTCGTACCGCTCCAGCAGGCGCCGGGCGATCACGACGGCGGCGATGGCGGCGAGCACGGAGATCAGCAGCAGGCCGAAGTACTCGGTCGTGCGGCTGCCGATCGTGTCCGGGTCGCCGACGGCCGGCGGCGTCGCGGGGTACTTCAGGAAGGGCACGAGGGCCACGGCCACGAACCCGATCAGCGCCACCAGCGCCGTCGAGCCGCGGGGGGACAGGCGGCCGAGGCGTCCGGCAACCGCGGCCGCGGCGAGCGCGGTCAGCCCGCCGAGCGCCGTGCCGACGGCGAGCGTGCCGGTCAGCAGGCCGAAGCTCTTCTGGTTGTCGCGGGAGATCTCGACCATGCCGGCCTCGTCCTCCTCGGGCTCCGCCGGCGCCGGCTCGGCGGCGGCGTTGGCCTCCTCGAGGGCGATGGCGTCGTCGACGTGGGGCTCACCGAGGGTGAACGCCACGCCGAAGGTGAACAGGCCCGCGATCAGGCCGGCGATCAGGCCGCGGATCAGGAACGCGGCAGGGGTCAGGACGGACTTCTCCCCGGGGGCGGCGGTGCTCATCAGGTCGCTCCGCTCAGTGGCAGGGGTAGCCGAGCAGGTGCCGGGCGTCGTGGACCCACTCGTGCACGGCGTTGCCGGCCGGGATCGAGATGGCGCCCTGGTCGGCGCTCACGAAGAAGATCACGATCATCGCGAGCAGGCCGTAGAAGACGACCCAGGTGCCGAGCTGGAGGAGAGGGACCGTCGGGAGCGGGACGGCCGGGGCGAGGGGAGCGGCAGGCGACTGCGACATGTGTCCTCCTGAGGGATTCTGCGTCCCTGTTCGTAGTGATGAGGGGCAGGTCGTCGGGTCTGACTCCACCGCTCACCTGGTCGGAGGCGATGTCACAGTAGCGCGACTGTGCCGGACTTTCACCGGCTTCCTCGGGCCTGCTGCGATGGATTCTAGGGCATCGCCTCCGTGGCAGAGCGGGGTGGGCGCGGAGCGGGTTTGGGCCCGAGGATGCAGCGAATATGCTCCGAAGTGACTATTGCCGTCGTCGAGACGCGTCTGGAAGCCTCTCTCCCGCACGTGGGCAGACACATGGGGGATACAGACATGCGGGTACAGAGGCTTGTCGCTGCCCTTTCGATCGGCCTGGTCTTTGGCGTGTTCTCTGGTTGCGGTCAGGCGGAGCCTGACCCCGGCCGGCCGACTGCGGTGCCTACCTCGGACGGACCTGACGTGGGATCCCCGGACGAGGGGGAGCCGACGCCGAGTGCGGCGGACGGGGGCGCTCCCGGCTCCGCGGACACCGTCCCTGACGAGGTGCGCCTTCGTGCCCGTCCCCAGTCCCGCGTCGTCCAGGAGTGGGCGGCGGCGTACGCGGAGATCGTCAATGCGGGCGACGAGACGCAGTCGGCGGCCGCGAAGGTCATGACGCGTGACGGGTTGGACCGGATGAGCTTCTACACCCGGCAGGACTGGGGGCGCTACTTCCCGGGCCCGCTCCCGATCACGGTCATCAAGATCAGCAAGCCGTCGAGTGACGGCGTGACCTGGGTCCACGCCTGCGCGTGGATGCGCGGGTGGTCCCAGGCGTCCCAGACCGACCGGCAGCGCGAGGAGCGCGAGATCGCACCGGTCAAGCTCGGCCTGAAGAGGAAGGGCGGTGCCTGGCTGGTCGACGGCATGAGCAACGGGAAGGACGGCGCCTGCGCGGGCGTGCGGGTCGAGGGGACGTCCGAGGGGCGGGCGGGGTGATCGGGCCGGCCCGGAGCCTGCGGCCTCTCAAGGCGGTCGTCGCGCTCGCGCTGGCCGCGGGCCTGCTGGTCGTCGCGCCCACCGCCGAGGCGGTCGCTGCGGACCCGGTCGGCGTCGTCACCGGCACGGTGACCGACGCCGGGACGGGCGCCCCGGTGGCTGGCATCCAGGTGATCCTGGAGTGCGAGTACGTCGAGGACGCGGGCACCGAGTACGAGTACTCCTACTGGGACTGGTGCGACGACGACTCGGACGAGGCCGCCGGCCGGACCACGACCGGCTCCGACGGCAGCTACTCCCTGACGGTTGCGCCGGGGACCTACCGGGTGTGGTTCGACTCGAGCCGGCGCGACGCGGAGGGCAATGTCAGCAACGGGCCCTATGACAGCGACGAGAGCGACACCTTCGCCGTCACGGCCGGGGGCACGACCGCCGGGATCGACGCGGCGCTGACCCGACGAGGCGCCATCTCGGGAACGGTCCGCGCGGCGGGCGGGCAGTCCCTCGGCGGCGTCGAGGTCTGCGCCTACCGCTCCTACGGCGAGCACTACTGGGAGTGCGACGAGTCCGCGTTCACGGGGCCCGCCGGGGAGTACCACCTCTATGCCGGTGACGGTGAGGTCCGGGTCCGCTTCTCGCATCCCATGTGGAAGAGCCTGTTCTACGACGGCGCGGACACGGTGCAGGAGGCGCAGACCCTCACCCTCGCCGCCGGCGGCAGCGTCACCGGGATCGACGCCACGCTCAGCCCCCGGGGCTCGATCCGCGGCCACGTGCAGGACTCGGCCGGATCACCCCTCGAAGGCGTCGCCGTGCGCGCCTACCAGGAGTATGTGGAGGAGTACGACGGGGAGACCTACTCCTACTGGGACGACCCCTTCAGCACCTTCACCGACGAGCAGGGGGACTACGTCCTCGGCGTGGATGCGGGGCAGTGGCGGGTCGGCTTCTTCGGCGACGACTGGCGGCCCGAGTACTACGACGACGCCGCCACGGTGGAGGACGGCCAGGCCCTGAGCGTCGCGGACGGTGTCGCGACCTCCGGGATCGACGCCGTCCTCGCGGAGCGGGGCGTGATCGAGGGAACCGTCACCGATGCCCAGGGCCGACCGGCCGAGGACATCTGGGTGGGCGCCTACGAGGAATACGCCGACGAGAGCTACTCGGAGTGGGATGCCTCCTTCTCCACCTACACCGACGGCGACGGTCACTACCGGCTCCCGGTCGACGACGGCACCTGGCGGGTGGGGTTCTCCGACTTCAGCGGCAGCTACGCCAGGGAGTTCTTCGACGACGCGGCGCTCGTCGAGCTGGGCACCGACATCCCCGTCGCCGATGCGGCCACGGTCGCCGGCATCGATGCCGTGCTGGGGCCGGCGGCTCGGATCACCGGCACGGTCACCGACTACGCCGGGTCACCGGCGCGCTGGGCCGAGGTCGACGTCTACCAGCTGGGAACGGACGGCGCCTGGCGGGCCGTCGACTCCTACGACTCCACCGACGCGACTGGCTCCTACTCGGTCGGCGGCCTCTCGCCGGGCACCTATCGCGTGCGGTTCTCCGACTACTCCACCTACCCGACGCTGATCCGTTGGTTCGAGGACGCCGCGACCCTGGAGAGCGCCACCGACATCGTGCTGGAGGCGGGGGAGACGTTCACGGCCGATGAGGCCTTCACGCTGGGAACCGGGATCGCGGGCGCCGTCACGGGCTCTGACGGATCCCCGTTGAGCGGCGTGAGCGTCAACCTCTACGACCTGTACACCAGCGGGTCGTACTCCTACTGGTCCTTCGCCGACTCGCGGACCACGGGCACCGACGGCAGCTACGCCTTCGCCAACCTCACCCCCGGCACCCCCTACCGGGTCCAGTACCAGCCGCAGGCCGGCAACGCCGTCTCCGAGTACTACGACGACGCGGCGAGCCTGGATACGGCCACCACGATCGTCCCGGTGCAAGACGAGGTCTCGACCGCCGACGCCGTGCTCGGCACCGGTGGATCGATCACCGGCACCGTCACCGGTGCGGACGGGCAGGCGCTCAGCGGTGTCGGCGTCACCGCCTACCGGCTCGGCTCGAACCAGTCGTGGACCACCGAGCGGTGGACCGTGAGCGACGACTCCGGTGAGTACACGGTGAGTGGACTGCGGGCAGGCACCTACCGTCTCGAGTTCCAGCCGGTCGACGGCGTCCACTACGCCGCCTACTTCGGCGGCACGACCGACCTCTACCAGTCGACGACGCTGGCCGTGGTCGTCGGAGAGGCCACCGCCGCCGACCAGCAGCTGGCACTCGGCGGATCCATCTCCGGCACGGTCACCGACGACGAGGGCACGCCCCTGGGTGGCGTGGACGTGTACGCGTATCCGATCGCGTCCGGCACGTCGAGGGGCACCAGCACCGACGCCGAGGGCCGCTACTCGATCGGCGGACTCGCCCCGAGCGACTACACGCTCGAGTTCACGCCGCCCTACGGCACGGAGTACCTGCGGGAGTACTACGACAACGTCCAGTCCTACGCCGACGCCGCCACGCTCACCGTGACCTCGGGGGCGTCGCTCACCGCCGATGCCGTGCTGGGCACGGGCGGAAGGATCTTCGGCACGGTCACCGACGGCGAGGGCGACCCGGCCACCGACGTCTGGGTCGCGGTCTACGACGAGAGCGGCGCCCAGGTCGCGGGTGCGTCGGTCGGCGACGACGGCAGCTACTCCGTGAACGTGCTTCCCGGCACCTACCGCGTCGGCTTCTCCGGCGACGTCGGCGGTGCCTACGTGTACGAGTACCACGAGGCCGCCACGACGTTGGCCGCGGCGACTCCGGTCGAGGTCGCGGACGGCGCGGCGGTCGGCATCGACCACCAGTTCGGCCTTCCCGGCACGATCTCGGGCGTGGTGACCGGGGACGATGGTCAGCCTCTGGAGGGCGTGCGAGTACATGTGGGCTCGGGCTCCTCGGACGACTATCGCTCGGTCTTGGCCACGACCGGCGCCGACGGCGGCTACGCCGTCCAGCTTCCGCCCGGCACCTACTGGCTGACCTTCGAGTCGACAGACGGGCGCTACGAGGACGGGACCGCCGACGAGGTGGCCGTGACCGCCGGCGACAACGTCACCGTCGACAGCACGCTGAGCCTGCAGTACGGCCGGATCACCGGCACGCTCACGGGTCTCGACGACGGGCCGGTCGCCGACGTCTGGGTGTACGCCTATCGCCAGACCGGCCCGGACGACTGGTCCTACACGACGTCGGCCGGCACGGACAGCAGTGGGAGGTATCTCCTCGGCAAGCTGACGGCCGGCACCTACCGGGTCAGCTTCGAGACCAGCAACGAGGACTTCCACGCCGGGGAGTACTTCGACGACACCCAGGACTGGGGCAGCGCCTCCCCGATCATCGTCGGCATCGGTGACTCGGCCACCGCCGACGCCGCCCTCGCCGCGACCGGCGGTGCCGTCGCCGGCACCATCACCCTGCCCGGATCATCCGGCACGAGCTACTCCTACGGGTACGCCTACCTCTACCGGGCCACGGGCGACGGGCAGTGGAGCCAGGCCTATGCGACGTCGTTCTATCGATCGGAGGGTCAGAGCACCGCGTCCTACCGCTTCCGTCACGTCGAGCCGGGCAGCTACCGGCTGCAGGTCGTCCCCGGCGACGGCAGCCACGTCGCGCGCTACTACCCGGCGAGTGACACCCTCGCCGACGCGGCCGACATCGCGGTCACCGTCGGCCACGTCACCACGGCGGACGTGACGGTGCCGGTCGGCGCGTCCGTCCACGGGTCGCTGACCGGCACCGACGGCGCACCCGCGGCGAACGTCTACGCCTACGTCGACCGGATCGATCCCCAGACCGGGGCCGCCACATTCGCGGGCGGCGCCTACACCGACGCCCAGGGCTCCTACCGCATCGGCGGTCTCGTCGAGGGCACGTACGTCGTGCAGTTCGTCTCGTCGTCGACGTACGTCGGCGAGTACTTCGACGACGTCACGACGCAGGAGGATGCCCACCGCTTCGAGCTGACCCTGGGCCAGTCGGCGACCGCGGACGCCGAGCTCGACCTCCAGCTCGCCAACACCGCAGCTCCGACGCTCGCCGGCGAGCTGCGTGTCGGCGAGGTGCTGACCGCCGACCCCGGGACCTGGACCTATCCCGACGCGACCTTCGGCTACCGGTGGATCCGCGGCTCCAGCTATATCTCCGGGGCCACCTCCTCGACGTACACGACCGTCGCCGCCGACCTGGGCCAGCAGCTCCGCGTCGAGGTCACGGCATCGAGGCCGCGACACAACGACAGCGTCGCTCAGTCAGCGGCGGTGGGACCCATCGACTACGGCCTCATCACCAGCCTGACCGAGCCGGCGACCTCGGGGACGGCGAGGGTCGGCGAGCAGCTCAGCGTCAGCGCCGGCACCTGGAAGCCGTCGAACCCGGCGCGCGCCTACCAGTGGCTGCGCGACGGCGAGCCGATCGAGGGCGCCACCACGAGCAGCTACCAGCTCGGCGCGGCAGACCTGGAGGCGCGCATCTCGGTCCGTGTCGAGGCATCCCAGAGCGCCTACCACCCGACCACCGTCACGACGACGCCGACCGAGCAGGTCGGGCTCGGCGTCATCGACAGCCTGGAGGGACCGAGCATCGACGGCACGCCCCGCGCGGGCGAGACGCTCACCGCCGGCGGGGACCGCTGGCGGGCTGCCGGCTTCACCGAGCAGCAGACCCAGGTCGACGTGGCCTACCAGTGGCTGCGTGACGGGACGCCCATCGCCGGCGCGACCGAGCCGACCTACCCGCTCACCGTCGACGACGCCACCCACCGGATCTCGGTGACGGCCACCGCGACGAAGGCCGCATACGCTCCGGCCGAGGCCACATCCGGGCAGACCGAGAAGGTCACCTACGGTGTGATCGCCAACACCGAGGCGGCCGCGGTGGCCGGAACCCCGCAGGTCGGCAGACAGCTGAGCGTCGAGCTGGGCGATTGGAACACCACCGGGGTCGACTTCGGCTACACCTGGCTGCGCGAGGACGGGGTCACGCTGGGCTCGGGTGCCGGCTACACGCCAGGCCCCGACGACATCGATCACCGGATCTCGGTGCGGGTGCAGGGCACGAAGGCCGACTGGGAGCCGGGCGAGACGACGACCGCGGAGGTCGGACCGGTAGCCATCGGGCAGTTCGCCAACCCCGTCGCCCCGGTCGTCTCGGGCACGCCGCGGGTCGGGGTCGAGCTCGCGGTCTCGTCCGGAGACTGGGAGCCGAGCCCGACGGGCACCACCTACCAGTGGCTGCGCGACGGGAGTCCGATCCCCGACGCGACGACCAGTCGGCTCACCCCGGGCCCCGACGACGTCGATGCGTCGATCTCGGTCGAGGTGACCGTCTCGCGCGCCGGCTACGCGTCCTCGACCGTCACGACGGTCCCGTCGGCACCCGTGGCGCCGGGCGTGATCGTCAACGAGCAGCGGCCCGTCGTCACGGGCGCCCCGCGGGTCGGAGAGACCCTGACGACCGACGACGGCACCTGGGACCTCGACGACGTCGACCTCGGCTACCAGTGGCAGCGCGACGGCGAAGAGATCGCCGGTGCCACCGGCTCGACGTACCTCCTCGTCCCGGCCGACGCGCAGGCCGCGATCTCCGTGGTGGTGACGGCGGGCAAGGCCGGCTACGCGCCCACCTCCCGGGCCTCCGCGGCCATCGGTCCCGTCGCCTACGACGTCATCCACAACCTCAGCCCGCCCGTCGTCAGCGGAACCGCGAAGGTGGGGGAGACCCTCGTAGCCACCGAGGGCGAATGGGACCAGGCCGAGGTCACGGTGACCTGGCAGTGGCTCCGCGACGGCGAGCCCATCGCCGGTGCCACCGGCCAGTCGCGTGTCCTGAGCGCCGGCGACCTCGGGAAGCGGATCAGCGTGCGCGCCACCGCTGCCAGGCCGACCTACGACGCCGGCAGCGCCGACTCGGACCCGACCGACGTGGTCGTCGCGGGCGATCTCGCCAACGAGACCCTGCCGTCCGTCTCGGGGGTCGTCCGGGTCGGCGAAACGTTGACCGCGACGCACGGGGCTGGGCCTCCGAGCCGACCGACTACGGCTACCAGTGGCTGCGCGACGGGGCACAGATCGACGGGGCGACGTCGTCGACGTACACGCCGGCCGAGGGCGATCTCGGTGCCCACCTCTCCGTGACGGTCACCGCCGTCCGTGAGGGCTATATGTCAGCCCAGGCGACCTCACCTGCCACCGCCGCGGTCGGCACGGCCAACCACGCTCCCGTGCTGATGGTCGACATCTCGCCCAGCGCCACCGGTGTCGCGCCCTTCGAGGTGGGCCTGCTGTTCGGTGCGACCGACGAGGATGGGGACCTGCTGTCCTACAAGGTGGAGTTCGGCGACGGCTCTCCCGCCATGACCGGGTCAGAGCCGCCCGTGACGCCGCTGGCCCACGTCTACGACCAGCCCGGCATCTACCAGCTGAAGGTGTCGGCCACCGACGGCATCCGCACCGTCGCCAGGACGACCACCATCTCCGCCGTGCTTCCCGAGCCCGTGGCAGCCGACGCTGGAGACGACCTGGTCGTCGTCGAAGGGGAGACGGTCCGCTTCGACGGATCCGGGTCGCGGCCCGTCGGCATGGTCTCGTCGTACCAGTGGGACTTCGGCGACGGCACCACCGGAACCGGGCCGAGCCCCAGCCACACCTACGCCGAGCCGGGGCGCTACACGGTGACCCTGAGCGCCGGCGCGGCCGGCGAGACCAGTACCGACGAGGCGAGCGTGACGGTCACCCCCGAGCCGCCGTTCGAGGGCATCCTCGCGACCGTCACCGACTCCACTGGCACCGCACTGCCCGACGCCTCGGTGCTCGTGATCCAAGGCGACGGATCCCGCATCACGGCGCGGACCGACGCCGCGGGTGAGGCTCGACTCCGGGGTCTGGGCGACGCCCAGTACACGGTGTTCGCCGTCGCGGACGGCTTCCGACCCGGTCAGGCGATCGCCGAGGTCGCGAACGGCAACGCGGAGGTCTCGATCACCCTGGAGGAAGGTCCGGTGGCCACCGCCGAGGTGGCCACCGAGCGGATGACCCCCGAGGAGATCGAGGCCGTCGGCATCGACCCTGACGACCCGGCCAACCAGAACGTCGTGGAGTTCGAGATCCACCTGCCCTTCATCTCGACCGGAGGAACGCCGCCACCCGTCACCGGTGTCGCCAACTCCTCCGGCTTCATCGGCTGCCCCTCCATCGACGGCGTCCAGGTCACCTGCGGCGGCGGCTGGGGCGGCGGCGGTGGCGGCGGAGGCGCGTGCAGCTGTACCGGGTCCTTCTCCACTGGTGGCTACACCTACGAGTTCTGGGGCACCAGCGACTACCTCGTCTGGCTGGTCATCCCGGGGCGCGCGTCGTGGCTGAAGGAGTTCTTCGACGTCTCCCTCATGGTGACCAACCTCAGCGAGGGCGAGGACTTCGTGCTCACCGATGGCGTCGCGAGACTCGCGCTGCCGAGCGGCCTCGCGCTCGCGCCGACGTCCTTCCCACAGTCGCCGAAGGTCGACTTCGCCGACATACCGGCGGGGGAGAGCCGCACGATCCACTGGTACGTGCGTGGCGACGTCGAGGGCGAGTACCCGATCGAGGCGTCGTACGCCGGGTTCCTCCAGCCCTTCGACATGCCCGTCAACATCACGGCCCGCGCTGAGGACCCGATCAAGGTCTGGGGAGGATCGGCCTTCAAGCTGAAGGTCCACGCCGACAAGTACGCGACCAAGGACCACCCGTACCACGTCAGGGTCGGCATCGAGAACGTCGCCGACGTCGCGATGTACAACGTCACGCTGGAGCTGCTGACCGGTGGCGCGCAGCTCAACTACATCTACCAGCCACGAGAGCAGCTCGCGCACACCCGGCCGGTGCTAGCGGCGGGCGAGACCCTGGAGTACGACTACATCCTGGTCCCGCGGATCACCGGAACCCTCGTGCTCGACCAGGCCTTCGTCGCCTACACGACCGGACTCGAGTTCGACAGCGCCGTGATCACACAGAACGACCTCGAGCGCGATCGCCCCGACATCGAGCCGGCGTCGCTGAATCACAAGGTCGGGTTGATCTTCGAGAACGTGCCGGGATCGTCGGACCTCCAGGTGTTCAGCACGTCCGACGAGGACACCGAATTCCCCGCGGAGCCGGAGGGCGTGACCTGGGTGCGGGACACGGCCGACGGGCGCAAGCGCGGATTCGTGTCCGACGTCGATCCCGCCGAGGAGAGGCACTTCGCGGTCAGCCCCGTCATCGCCGGCAAGCCGGAGATGAGCCACCCCATGGTGCTCGCGCGCTCGAACTCGCTCCCGTCCTCCGTCATCGCCGGCGCGAGCTACTCGACGAAGAGCGGGAAGCCCCACTCCTGTGGCGAGACCGGGCCCTTCGCCGCCACGGTCAGTGCCTCGGACGACTTCGGACTGGAGTGGGTCGAGTACGAGATCACCGACGCGACCGGCACCCATGCCGTCCAGCGGGTGGTCGTTCCGGAAGATGCCGACGACACCGAGTTCGCGAAGGAGATCTCCGTCGAGCTGGTCGACGGCTCCACCGTCTCGATCAGGGTGCGGGCGAAGAACCTCGCCGGTGACGTCGGCGAGTGGACGGGGCCGATCACCCTGGACCAGTCGTGCCCGGTGCACCGAGCCGTCGTCCTCGCCGCCGGCCTCACCTCGTCCCTCGACGACAACTCCTCGGTGGTCACCGACTCCGACTGCGCTCGTGACGACGACGAGCGCGACGCCTGGAACAAGACGTGGGCGGCCAACGCCTGCGACCAGCCCGGCAGCAAGGGATACGGGCCCGGCGCCGGTGTGAAGGGCAACGTCCTGGCTCAGCTGGAGGAGGCCGGCTACGACCCGGGCCAGTCGCGAGGCTCCTTCTTCCGCGACGTGCTGGAGTTCTCCTACACCGGAGCCATCAGCGACGGGCAGAACGGGCAGTGCTGGTTCATTCCCCAGGACTACGCGGCGTGGAACACGGTCGTCGAGCTCGCCGAGGTGGGCACCCGCATGACCGAGGCCGCCAACGAGTTCTACGACGAGCTGGTCAAGTACAGCAACTGCTGGCGGGAGCAGCGCGGAGAGATCCTCGACTTCGCCTTCATCGGACACTCGGAGGGCGGCTACGAGTCCCTGGCCATGGCCAGGATCGCAGCGGGCAAGGCGCTGAACGACGACCCGAAGGACGACGTCCGGGTGTCCGGCGTCCTGACCGTCGACGGCGCCGTCCACGGGGCGACCATCCTCACCCAGCTCGCGCTCCAGGACTGCGCGCTGCCGCTCATCGGGATCCCACGGGAGGTCATCAAGGCATCGATGGCGGTCAACAGCGTCACCGTCCCGGCCGTGGCGGCGATCGCGAGTCGTGGACAGACACTGCAGCTCATGGCCGTGGAGCAGCTCGCAGCGGCAGCCGACATCGCGACCATCCGGGCCAACGGCACCTACGTCATGAACGTGACCAATGCGTACGACGGCTGCCTGAAGTCGCAGGCCACGATCAGCGCCGCCGCCAGCGACAGTCACATCTACGAGGTCTGGGGCGGCGGCTGGGCCGGCACGAACGCCCACGGCGCCCTCAACAAGCAGCGGGTGGATCCGGCCGGGCCGGATGCCGGATACCCGCTGGTCGAGGTGATCGGCGGCGTCTCCCCGGCACCGCTCCCGCGGATCCTCCATCAGGGGCCGGATCTCCTCGGGCCCGACGGACGTACGCCGGCCACGGCCCCGGCGAGCGCCGGACGCAAGGGCGCGAGCGCCCGCACCGGGACCGCCGCGGCCGCCGCCCAGGGCGGAGCGAGCATCCGGGTGCTGATCCGCGACGACGCCGGCCGAGAGCTGCCGCACGCCCAGGCGGCGCTCGTCGACGGCCTCGGGAACGTGCGCAGCATCGCCGTGTCCGACGACGCCGGGTGGCTGGACCTGGCCGCCGAGCCCGGCGACTACTCCCTGGTCACCGCCGCGGACGGGCACCAGGGCAGGGAGCAGCAGGTCGCCCTCACCGAGGGGGCGAACGGCGACGTCACGGTGAGCCTCGCCGAGGGGGCGGTGATCACCTCGGTCCTCAAGGGCAGCGCCGGCGCCGCGAAGGCCAACGCCATTGCCGCCCTGTACGACGGCGACACCCTCCTGGCCGCCACCGTCACCGACGAGAACGGCCGCGCCGTGTTCGTCGTCCCGTCCGGCAGTTACGGGCTGCGCTACTTCGACGCCGAGGAGGACGACGAGCTGAGCCCGGGGGCACTCCCGGTGACGCCCGAGATCGGCAATCCGGACGCGGGCGAGATCACCTATCAGGTCGGCGCGCCGCTGCCGCCGGCACTGACCTCGACGGCGCCGCCTGCCACGGCGACGGTCGGGACGGCGTACTCGTTCCAGGTCACGGTCACCGGCTCGCCGACCCTCTCCGTCGTCGGCAGCCTGCCGCCCGGGTTGACCCTGTCGAGCGCGGGGATCCTGGGCGGGACTCCCACGACCGACGGCGTCTTCGAGTTCAAGATCCGTGCGACGAACGCCGGCGGCGTCGTCGACTCGCCCACCTACACCATCACCGTGTCGGCGTCGCCGGGCACGGGCGTTCCCGCGCCCACGATCACCTCGGGACCGCCGCCGGGCGCAGCGCAGGTCGGTGCGCCGTACTCGTTCCAGGTGACGGGGACCGGTGACCCGACGTACTCGGTCCAGGGGAGTCTGCCGCCGGGACTGACGCTGGCTGCGGACGGCCTGCTCAGCGGCACTCCGACCGTCGCCGGGGCCTTCGCCTTCACCATCCGTGCGGCGAACGCCGGCGGGTCCGTCGACTCGCCCGGCTACACGATCATCGTCTCCACGCCCACGGCGGACCCCGGTCCGACGGCGTTCCCGACCGTGACGAAACCGCGGCTCAAGGGCAAGGCCAGGATCGGGGTGAAGGTCCGGGTGCGCCATCCGCAGGGTCTTCCGGCCGGATGGACGGCGAGCTATGTCTGGCTACGCAACGGGAAGGTCATCAAGCGCGCTACGAAGGCGAAGTACAAGGTCTCGCGCGCCGACCGAGGCAAGCGCCTGTCGGTGCGGATCACCTACGCGGCTCCGTCCTACACGCCGTGGACGGTGAGGACCGCAAAGTCGAAGAAGGTCAGATAGCGCGCCGCCCGATGGTGCGCAGATTCTCGAGCTCGACCAGCATCTGATCCGTCGTCTCCGGCGGCCGGACGGCGATCCGCACCCAGCGCCCGTCGAGACCGGGGAAGGTGTCGGCGCGCCGGACCGCGATGCCGGCCTCGCGCAGCCGGGCGTGCACGCCGTCGCCCACCTGCGCCAGCACGAACGACGCGGCCGACGGGAGGTGGTGGATCCCGAGACCGGCGAGCCCCTTCTCGAGGTGCTCGCGCCACTCCCGGATCCGCTCGGCCCGGTGGCGGGCCTCCCGGGCGGCCCGGGCCGAGGTGCAGGCGACGACCGCGGCAGCGGCGGTGGTGCCGACCGACCACGGCGTCTGGGCGCGCTCCAGGCCGGCGACCGCGTCCGGGTCGCCGACGACGTAGCCGGCCCGGACGCCGGGGATGCCCCAGTGCTTGGTGAGCGAGCGGATCACGACCAGCCCGGGCAGGCGCAGGCCGGCCAGGGACTCCGGCTCGCCCGGGACGCAGTCCATGAACGCCTCGTCCACGACGAGGAGCCGCCCGGGCCTGGCCAGGCCCGTCAGGGCCTCGGCCGGGTGCAGGACGCCGGTCGGGTTGGTCGGGTTGCCGACGACGACCAGGTCGGCGTCCTCCGGCACGAGCGCCGGGTCGAGCGTGAAGGGCTCGTGGAGCAGCACCGAGGTCACGGCGTGGCCCGCCTGCTCCAGCGCGGCGTGCGGCTCGGTGAACTGCGGGTGCACGACGACCGGCCTGTGCCACGGCCGCAGCCGTGCGACCAGGGTGAAGGCCTCCGCGGCGCCGGCCGTGACCAGCGCCTCGGCCGGCGGGCGCCCGTGGCGGGCGGCCGCAGCGGCCCGGGCGGCGGTCGGGTCCGGGTAGGCGCCGACCGCGTCCAGCGAGCCGAGCAGGGCCTCGTCGAGCCAGCGGGGTCGCGGGCCGTCGTACACGTTGACGGCGAGGTCGAGCAGGCCGCGGGCCTCGACGTCGCCGTGGTGCCGCAGCGGGTCAGCCACGGTGCACCCCCTCGGCGAAGCGCGCCGCGAGGCGGGGGTGGCCGGCCCAGTGCGTGTGGAGGTACGACGCGTGCAGGGTCGCCGAGGCGAAGCCGACCGCCTCGCCGTCGACCTGCCACGCGGGCGTCGGGCCGGCGGTGGGCGCGACCGTCGTGCGGTGGAACTCGTGCCCGGTCACCTGCTCGCCGGCCCGGGTCAGCAGGCTGTCGGCCGGGGCGGTGGCGACGGGATAGCGCAGCGTCAGCCGCTCGCTCATCGCCGCGTCGGCGTCCAGGACGCCGGCCATCGGGGCGCCGTCGAGGGTGCGGCAGAGGTAGAGGAGCCCGGCGCACTCCGCCACCGTCGGCATCCCGTCGAGCACGGCCGCCCGGATCTCGGCGCGCAGCGCCGTGTTGGCCGCCAGGTCGGCGGCGTGCACCTCGGGGAACCCGCCGCCCAGGTAGAGCCCGGCGGTGCCGTCCGGCAGCGCGGCGTCGTGGGCCGGGTCGAACGGAACGACCTCGCAGCCGTGCGCCTCCAGCAGCTCGGCGGTCTCGGCGTACCGGAAGGTGAAGGCGCGGCCGGCGGCTACCGCGACGGTGCGACGGGTCAGTTCGTGCCGGGTCAGCGCGAATTCTGGGTCAGTTTGCGCCGGGTCGGCGGTCCAGGGAGTCGCCACGAGCGGGGGAGCCGTGCGGGCCAGATCGAGCACCGCGTCGAGGTCGACGTGTTCGGCGGCCACCTCGGCCAGCCGGGCGACGACCGTCTCCGACTCGCCGCGCTCGGCGGCGGTGACCAGCCCGAGGTGGCGCGAGGGGGTCGCGATCGAGGCGTCGCGCGGGATCGCGCCGAGCACGGGCAACGCGATCGAGGAGCGGACCTCCTCGACGTGGCGCGGCGACCCGGCCTGGTTGAGGATGACGCCGGCCACCTCGACCGACGGGTCCCAGGTCGCCATCCCGTGCACGACCGCGCCGATCGAGCGGGAGGAGCGGGAGATGTCGACCACCAGGACGACGGGCGTGCCGGTCAGCGCCGCCACGTGGGCGGTGGAGGAGAAGCCGTCACCGCCGATCCGGCCGTCGTACAGGCCCATCACGCCCTCGACGACGGCGACGTCGGCGGGCTCCGGGGTCCGCGCGCCGTGCAGCAGCAGCGGGGCGACCAGGTCCTCGCCGACGAGGTGGGGGTCGAGGTTGCGGCCGGGGCGGCCGCAGGCCAGCGCGTGGTAGCCGGGGTCGATGTAGTCCGGGCCGACCTTGTGGCCGCTGACGGCGTGCCCTGCGGCCGCCAGCGCGGCCATCAGGCCGGTGGCGACGGTCGTCTTGCCCTGGCCGGTGGCGGGGGCGGCGACGACGAGGCGGGGCAGCTCGGTCATCGGCATGTCACCACTCGATGCCCTTCTGGCCCTTCTGGCCGGCGTCCATCGGGTGCTTGACCTTGGTCATCTCGGTGACCAGGTCGGCGAGCTCGATCAGCTTCGGGTCGGCACGGCGGCCGGTGATCACCACGTGCTGGTGGCCCGGCCGGTGGGCGAGGGTCTCCACGACGTCGTCGATGTCGACCCAGCCCCAGTTGATCGGGTAGGTGAACTCGTCGAGCAGGTAGAGGTCGTGCTGCTCGGCCGCGATCCGGCGCTTGATCTCGGCCCAGCCCTCGGCGGCGTCGGCGGCGTGGTCCTCCTCGGACCCGGCCTTGCGCGACCAGGACCAGCCGGAGCCCATCTTGTGCCACTCGACTGCGCCGTTTCCAGGGGGAGCCTCTCGAAGGCGGTCTGCTCGCCGAGGCGCCACTTGGCGGACTTCACGAACTGGAACACCCCGATGTCCCAGCCCTGGTTCCAGCCGCGCAGCGCCAGCCCGAAGGCGGCCGTCGACTTCCCCTTGCCGTCGCCGGTGTGCACGATCACCAGCGGGCGGTTGCGGCGCTGGCGGGTGGTCAGCCCGTCGTCGGGTACGACGAGCGGCTTGCCCTCAGGCATCGATGCTCTCCTTCGTCTGCCAGGTGTCGTGGTGGATGGCGTCGGCGAGCGGCCGCCGCGCGCGCCAGCCGTGGCGCTCGAGGTCGGGCACGGTCTCCAGGTGGCTGACGGTGCCGAGGCAGAGCCAGGCGACCGGCCGGACGTCGCCGGGGATGCCGAGCAGGTCGCGCAGGAAGTCCTCGCGGTAGAAGGAGACCCAGCCCAGGCCGAGGCCCTCCGCGGTCGCGGCGAGCCAGAGGTTCTGGATCGCGAGCACGGTCGAGTACAGCCCGGCGTCGGCGATCGCGTGCCGCCCGAGCACGTGCGGCCCGCCTCGGCCCTGGCTGTGCGTCACCACGACGCCCAGCGAGGACTCGCAGACGCCCTCGACCTTGATCCTGTCGAAGGTGCTGCGGCGCTCGGGCGGCAGGGAGGCGGCGAAGGCGTCCCGCTCCCGGGCGACGTGGTCGCGGAAGGCGCGCCGGGTGGCCGGGTCTCGCACGACCACGAAGTCCCACGGCTGGCTCATCCCGACGCTCGGGGCGCGGTGCGCGGCGGTGAGGACGCGGCGCAGGACGTCGTCGGGCACGGGCGAGCCGGTGAACTCGGCGCGGACGTCGCGGCGGCGCTCGATGACGTCGTACAGGCCCGGGATCGGGGCGGTCATGTCGGGGTGCTCATGCCGCGCGGCCCCGGGTGGCGTCGACCAGGGCCTCGGCGCTCACCTCGCCGACGGGGACGTGCTCGGCGCCGAGGTGCTCGGCCAGGGTCGCGGCCAGGCCCATCCGCATCGGGCCGGACTCGCAGTCGACGACCACGCTCGCGACGCCGGACTCGGCGAGCAGGCCCGCGGCCATCCGGGACCGGGCCACGGCGTCGGCGCCGGAGGTGGCGCGGCCGTCGGTGACCACGACCAGCAGGGGGCGCCGCTGCGGGTCGCGGGTGTGCTCGACGGCGAGCAGGTGCGCGGCCTCCAGCAGGCCCTCGGCGAGCGGGGTCCGGCCGCCCGAGGGCAGCTCCTCCAGGCGCTGGGCCGCCGCGTCGACGGAGTGCGTCGGCGGCAGTGCCACCTCGGCCGCGCCGCCGCGGAAGGTCACCAGCCCGACCTTGTCGCGCCGCTGGTAGGCATCCAGCAGCAGGCTCAGCACCGCGGCCTTCACCTGCTCCATCCGGCGACGCGCGGCCATCGACCCGGAGGCGTCCACGCAGAAGAGGACCAGGTTGGACTCGCGCCCCTCGCGGACGGCGACGCGCAGGTCCGCGGGCCGCAGCAGCAGCCGGCCCTCGGTGCGCCCGCGCGCGAACTGGTGCCGCGCCGCCGCCCGGATCGTCTCGGTGAGGTGGATCGCGCCGCCCGCGCCCGGCGTCGGCGCAGTCGCGCCGATCCGCCGTCCGTTGCTGGTGCGGGCCCGGCTGCGGCGTCCCGCGGTCCCGGCGCCGACGCCACGGACGGTCAGCAGCCGGGTGCGGTACGTCGCCCCGGTCGGCGCGACATTGCTCGGCGTGCTGCCCGCGCCGTCACCGCCCGCGGGCGGAGCGGGGTCGGGCTCCGGGGCGGGCACGTCGACGGGCTCGCCGTCGGTGTCGTCGGTGTCGTCGGTGTCGTCCGCGGCGCCGTCGCCCTCGGGTGCGGGGCCGGGGGGCTCGGGGTCGTCGTCGGGACCCTCGGGCTCCGGCTCCGGCGGCAGCTCCTCGTCGCCGAGCACCTGGTCCAGCAGGTCCTCGTCCAGCCCGGGCGCGTCGAACGGCTTGCGGCGGCGCCGGTGCGGCAGCGCGAGCCGGGCGGCGACCCGGATGTCGTCCAGCGTCACCTGGTCGCGGCCGGACCAGGCGGCGTGCGCCACGGCGGTGCGGGCGGTGACGATGTCGGCGCGCAGGCCGTCGACGTCGAAGGCCGCGCAGACCTCGGCGATCTTGAGCAGCCCGGCGTCGGTGAGCCGGACCGCGCCGACCAGGGCCTGCGCGGCCGCGATCCGCGAGCGCAGCGCCGCCTCGGCCCCGGCGTAGCGGGCGACGAAGGCGGCCGGGTCGACGTCGTACGCCAGCCGCCGGCGGACCACCTCCGCCCGCAGCGCCGGATCGCGCGGCGCGGCGACCTCGACGGTCAGGCCGAACCGGTCGAGCAGCTGCGGGCGCAGCTCGCCCTCCTCGGGGTTCATCGTGCCGACCAGCACGAACCGTGCGTCGTGGGTCATCGACACGCCGTCGCGCTCGACGCTCGCGCGTCCCATCGCGGCGGCGTCGAGCAGCAGGTCGACCAGGTGGTCGTGCAGCAGGTTGACCTCGTCGACGTACAGGATCCCGCGGTGCGCCTTCGCCAGCAGGCCGGGCTCGTACTCGGCCCTGCCCTCCGCCAGCGCGCTCTCGATGTTGATCGACCCGGTGACCCGGTCCTCGGTGGCGCCGATCGGCAG
Source organism: Nocardioides humi (assembly GCF_006494775.1). NCBI lineage: Bacteria > Bacillati > Actinomycetota > Actinomycetes > Propionibacteriales > Nocardioidaceae > Nocardioides > Nocardioides humi. The sequence continues at coordinate 5,582,578 of NZ_CP041146.1, forward strand.
CTCGACGAGCGGCACGGGGCGGTCGTCGACGGGCGGCAGGACGGCGGCCAGGGCCCGCACGATGGTCGACTTGGCGGTGCCCTTCTCGCCGCGCACGAGCACGCCGCCGACGTCCGGGGCGATGGTGGTGAGGATCAGCGCGAGGGGCATCGGGTCCGGCCCGTCGGGGCCGTCGGCCCCGACCACGGCACTGAACGGGAAGTGCTGGTTCGGTGGGGGTTGCGTCATCGCAGGCGCTCCTTCCGGGCGACACGTTCGGTGGAGTAGAGGTACGACTCGGCGGCGGAGGACGACGCCAGGGCCGGGCCGACCAGGATCACCGCGGCCTGTCGCAGCCCGGCGTCCTCGACGAGGTCGGCGATGGTGCCGACGGTGCCGCGCAGCACCCGCTCCTCGGGCTGGGTGGCGCGGGAGACGACCACCACGGGACAGGTGTCGCCGTAGTGGGGCACCAGCTCGGCCATCAGCGCGCGGCTCCGGGTGATCGCCAGGTGGAGGACGAGGGTCGCCCCGGTCGCGGCGTACGCCGTCAGTGACTCGCGCTCCGGCATCGCGGTCGAGCGGGCCCGGGTGCGGGTGAGCACGACCGACTGCGCGACGAGCGGCACGGTGAGCTCGCGGCCCACGATCGCGGCCGCCGCGGCGTACGCCGGCACGCCGGGGGTGACGTCCCAGGGCACGCCCGCCGCGTCGAGGCGGCGGGTCTGCTCGTGCAGGGCGGAGTAGAGGGACGGGTCGCCCGACGTGAGCCGTACGACGTCGCGCCCGGCCGCGTGCGCCTCGACCATCGCGGCGGTGATCCGGTCGAGGTCGAGGTCCTGGGTGTCGACCTTCCGGGCGTCGGCGCGGCAGTGGGAGAGCATCTCGGCGTCGAGGTAGGTGCCGGGGTAGAGGACCACGTCGGCCGCGCCCAGCAGCGAGGCGGCGCGCAGGGTGATCAGGTCGGCAGCGCCGGGGCCGGCGCCGACGAAGTGCACGGTCATCGGGGGGTCTCCTCGGTCCAGGCCCACTGCACGACCGCGCGGGCCGGCGTCCAGCCCGTGAACCGGCCGCCCAGGGGGGTGACGTGCTCGACGGACAGGCGGCTCAGCTCGCCGCCGTGGGCGTGGCAGGCGTCGACGAGCAGCCGCTCGGTCTCCAGGGTCACGCCGTGCGCGACCAGCCGGCCGCCGGGCGCGAGGCGCTCGCGGCACAGGTCGAGCAGCCCGTCCGCGGTGGCGCCGCCGCCGACGAAGACCGCGTCGGGGGCGGGCAGGCCGGCCAGTGCCTCGGGAGCGCGGCCCTCGACCACCTCCAGGCGGGGTACGCCGAGCCGGCCGGCGTTGCGGCGGATGCGGGCCGCCCGCTCGGGGTCGGCCTCGACGGCGGTCGCGGTGGTCAGCGGGTGCGCGCGCAGCCACTCGATCGCGACCGAGCCGGCGCCGGCGCCGACGTCCCAGAGGTGGTCCCCGGGCGGGGGGCCAGGCGGGCGAGGGCGCTGGCGCGGAGGTCGCGCTTGGTGAGCTGGCCGTCGTGCTCGAAGGCGTCGTCGGGGAGTCCCGGGGCCCAGGAGGCGGGGCCGGCGCCGGCGACCTCGAGCGCGAGGACGTGCAGCCGCGGGAGGTCGCGGGGGACCGGAACGCCGGGTGCGAGGTCGATCCGCGACTCGGAGGCGCCGCCGAGGTCGCCGAGCACCGTCATCGCGGTCGCGCCGAACCCGGCGTCGGCCAGCAGCGCGGCCACGCTCGCGGGCGTGGTCTCGTCGGAGGACAGCACCAGCAGCCGACGGCCGTGCGCCAGCTCCCGGCGCACGGCGTCCGGGTCGCGACCCACGAGTGAGACCACCGTCGTCTCCTCGGCCGGCCAGCCCATCCGGGCGCGGGCCAGCGCCACGGACGACACCGCGGGGACGACGGTCACCGCGTCGGGGCCGAGGAGCCGGATCAGCGTCGTACCGATCCCGGACACGAGGGGTCGCCGGACGCCAGGGCGACGACGCGACGGCCCTCGTGCTCGCCGAGCAAGGTGGGGAGCGAGGACATCGGGCGCGGCCAGGGCGCCCGGACCTGGCCGGCGACGTCCGGGAGGAGCGCGAGGTGGCGCTCGCCGCCGAGCAGCACCTCCGCCTCGGCGACCAGCGCGGCCGAGGCGGGCGGCAGGTGGCCGTCGGCGCCGATGCCGACGACGGTGACGCTCACTCCACCCATCGCGGCGTCCAGACCGTGCCATCGGGCTCCACCCGGGTCGACGAGGCGCCGACGATGAGCAGGCACTTCATGTCGATGCTGTCGGTGTCGAGCGCGCCGAGCGTGGTCACGACGAGCGACTCCTCGGCCCGGCCGACGTCGCGGCCGACGACGACCACGGTGTCGGGGGAGCGGTGCTCCAGCAGGATCTTCTGCAGCTCCACGACCTGCTCGCGCCGCGAGCGGGAGGCCGGGTTGTAGACCGCCAGCACCAGGTCGGCCTCCGCGATCGCGCGCAGGCGCTTCTCGACGACCGGCCACGGCTTGAGCCGGTCGGAGAGGCTGACGACCGCGAAGTCCGCGCCGATCGGCGCGCCCGCGCGGGCGGCCACCGCCTGCACCGCGCTCACCCCCGGCAGCACCCGCACCGGCACGGTCGCGTGCTCAGGGTGCTCCGGGTCGGCGGCGGCCTCGAAGACCGCCGCGGCCATGCCGAACACCCCGGCGTCGCCGCCGGAGACGACCGCCACCCGCTCGCCGCGCAGCGCCAGGTCGAGCGCGAGTCGGGCCCGGTCCATCTCGACGGTGTTGCCCGACGCGTGCCGGGTCAGGCCGGCGCGCTGCGGCACCCGGTTGACGTACGGCGCGTAGCCGACCACGTGCTCGACCTCGGCCAGCGCCGCCGTCGCCTCCGGGGTCAGCCAGCCGTCAGGGCCCGGTCCGAGGCCGATCACCAGCAGCTCCGAGGGTTGCGGTTTGGTCCCAAACCGCAACAATTCCGGCTCCGAACGTGCAGTTTCTGCCCAATCGACGCGCGTAGTGACCGCCCGCATCCGGTCCGCCGAGGCGGGCCGGGCGGTGTCGCCGGGCACCACGATCAGCGAGAAGTACGGCACCGCGTCGGCGTCCACCTCCGCCACGGGCAGCCAGCGCTCCTCCGGCTGGGACGCGCGCTCGACGTACAGCGCCCCCTCCAGGCGGCCGGCGGACGCGAGCGCCGACCGCACGGCGGGGAAGGTCCGGCCGAGCTTCATGATCACCGCGCCGTCGGTGTCGGCGAGACGCCGGGCGAGCTCCGGCTCCGGGAGGGTGCCCGGCAGCACCGTCAGTACGTCGGTCTGCCGCACCAGCGGCGCCGGGACGGTCGCGGTCGCGGCGGCGAAGGCGGGCACGCCGGGCACCACGTCGACGGCGAAGCGGTCGCGGAAGCGGTCGACGAGGTACATCGAGGAGCCGTAGAACAGCGGGTCGCCCTCGGCCAGGAGTACGACGTCGCGGCCGGCGTCGAGGTGCGCGGCGAGCCGGGCCTCGCAGTCGTCGTAGAAGTCGGCCAGCGCGCCGACGTACCCGCCGGGGTGGTCGGTCGTGCCGGTGGTGACCGGGTAGCGCAGCTCCTCCTCGACCGCGCCGGCCGGGATCAGGTGGGCGGCGATCCGGCGGGCGTGCGACTCCTTGCGGACGCCGGCGTGGAAGGCGACGACGGCGGCGGCGCCGATCAGCCGCTCCGCCTTGCGGGTGATCAGCTCGGGGTCGCCGGGGCCGATCCCGACGACGTGGAAGCGCCCGGCCACCGTCACTCCTCCTCCTGCGCCAGCGCGTTGACCGCCGACGACGCCATCGCGGAGCCGCCCCGGCGGCCGCGGACGGTGACGAACGGGATGTCGATGCCGTGGTCGTCGGCGAACGACGCCAGGGCGTCCTTCGACTCGGCCGCGCCGATGAACCCGACCGGGCAGCCGACGATCGCGGCCGGCCGGGGCCCGCCGTCGAGGATCGTCTCGAGCAGGTGGAAGAGCGCGGTGGGGGCGTTGCCGATCGCGACGACCGCGCCGTCGAGCAGCGGCTCCCACAGCGAGACCGCGGCGGCTGTCCGCGTCGTCGACCACGCGCTCGCCAGCGCCGGCACCCGCGCGTCGGTGAGGAAGCAGTGCACCGGGTTGTCGGCGGGCAGCCGGCCGGCGGTGATGCCCATGGCGACCATCCGGGCGTCGCACAGGATCGGCGCGCCGGCGGCCAGCGCGCCACGGGCGGCCGGGACCAGCCGCGGGTGGATCACCAGGTCCTCGACCAGGTCGGTCTGGCCGCTGCCGTGGATCATCCGGACAGCGACTTTCTCTGCCTCGGCCGGCACCCGGGACAGGTCCGACTCGCGGCGGATCGTCGCGAACGAGTCGACGTAGATCGCCGGCCCGTCGGCGATGTAGTCGTACCGGCGCGGGGGAGCGGTCGGGTCAGCCATGGGTCTCCTCGGAGGGCACCAGTACGCCGTGCCAGGGCGTCGCGATCACAGTGGGGGCCGACCACGTGGCGATGGTCGCGGCGTCGAGGCCGTCGTCGCCGACCGGCACGTGCTCGCCGCCGGGGACCGGGCCGAAGGGAAGCGGCCCGGACGTGATGGCGGCGCCCGGCACGGGGGTGACGGGAGCCGTGAGCGGCGTGGCCAGCTCGGGGACGTGCCAGGCGGCGCCCGGCCCGGTGCCGCGCGCGGCCAGGAAGGCTCGGGCGAGCCCGGCCAGGCGCGCGGCGGCCTCGTCGAGAGCGAGCACCGCGCCGTACCCCTCGCCGACGACGAGCTGGGCGGTCCGTGCGTCGAGCGCGACGAGCCCGAGGTCCTTGTGGCGGTCGGCGAGGTCGCCGCGGCCGTCGTCGAGGGTGAACAGGAACCGGCCGGGCAGCCCGGCCAGCAGCTCGTCGCCGAGGAGCAGCGCGTCGAGCGCCGCGACGACGGGCCGCAGGTCGGCCTGGCCGCCGGCCAGGCCGGTCTGCGGCGAAGCCAGGATGTTGCGGACCCGGTCGTGGGTGCGGGAGGGCAGCAGCCCGGTCGCCTCCAGCGCGGCGAGGGCGTCTTCCGCGAGCCGCCCGTCGCCGGACAGCGGCATCGCCCTGACCTGCAGGTTGGCGCGTCCCGTCACCCGGACCCGGCCGTCGCCGTACTCCTCGGCGACCGCGGCCAGCGCCGTCAGCGCGGCGAGCGGGAGCCGGCCGCCCGGCACCCGGATCCGCACCAGCCCACCGTCGTCGGCCGGCCAGGGACGCACGATGCCGGGGCACCGGTCCGGGCGGCTGCGAGCCATGGTGGGTCCTTCGAGGCCGGGGCTTCTCGCGATCGCCCCTCATCGACCTCACGACGGATTGCCGCAAGGGCCAGCAGGTCTTCGGACTCGGGCTCACCCGGCTCGGAGCGCCTTCCCAGACCCCCTGGAGGGGCCCAGTGACCTCGTGCTCCGGCCGTCACCCACACCGCTGCGCGTCAGTCCCGGACTCTCACCGGGTTCCCGTCGACTGGCACCGGCACCATAGCAACCGCGGCGCTCGGGCCTCATCGGTAGCCTGACCGCCATGCCCACCCTCGAGGACGTCGTCGACCTGGTCCACGGCTGGTACCCGCCCGCGACCGCCGACAGCTGGGACGCTGTCGGCCTCGTGTACGGCGACCCGGGCCAACAGGTGAAGAAGGTGCTCCTGGCGGTGGACCCCACCCCGGAGGTGGCGGCGGAGGCGGCCGACTGTAAGGCCGACCTGCTGCTCGTCCACCACCCGCTCTTCCTCAAGGCGGTGCACGGCTTCGCCGCGACCACCCCCAAGGGCCGCACCCTGCACACGCTGGCGAAGGCCGGCTGCGGGCTGCTCACCGCCCACACCAACGCCGACCAGGCCGCCGGCGGGGTGTCGGAGGCGTTCGCGCTGGCGCTCGGGCTGACCGACCTCGCGCCGATCGTCCCGGCGGCCACCGAGCCGTTCGACAAGCTGACCGTCTTCGTCCCCGCGGACGCGGCCGCGCCGGTCCGGGCCGCCGTCGCCGAGGCCGGCGCGGGCCGGATCGGCGACTACGACTTCGCCTCCTTCACCAGCGCGCCGGGCGAGGGCCGGTTCCGCCCCCTCGACGGGGCCTCGCCGATGATCGGCACCGTCGGGTCCCTGGAGACCGTCGAGGAGGTCCGGATCGAGGTCGTGCTGCCGCGCTGGCGCCGGGCGGCCGTGGTCCGCGCGATGCTCGCCGCCCATCCCTACGAGGAGCCGGCGTACGACGTCGTCGAGCTCGCCGACCCCGGGCTCACCACGACCGGGACCGGCCGCGTCGGGACGGTCGAGCCGACCACGCTCGCCGGCTTCGCCGAGTCGGTGGCCGCGGCGCTGCCCCCGACCCACCACGGCGTCCGGGTCGCCGGCGACCCGGACCGCGCGGTCAAGCGGGTCGCGGTCTGCGGCGGCGCCGGCGACTTCCTGCTCGACCGGCTGGCCGGCTCCGACGCCGACGTCTACGTCACCAGCGACCTGCGCCACCACCCGGCCGCGGAGTTCCTCGAGAAGGGCGGCCCGGCGCTGGTCGACGTCGCCCACTGGGCGGCCGAGTGGACCTGGCTGCCCGTGCTCGCCCAGCGGCTGCACGAGGTTCTCGGCGACGCCGTCGAGACCCGGGTGAGCGCGGTCGTCACCGATCCTTGGACAATGCGCCTGTGAGGATGCACCCGTGAACGCCGATCCCGCCGCCCAGCTCCGCCTGCTCGACCTGCAGGCCCTCGATGCGCAGGTCGACCAGCTGCGCCATCAGCGCGCCCACCCGGCCGAGGCCGCCGAGATCAAGGACCTGCTCGGCAAGCGCGTCGACGTCGACGGCCGGCTGCGCGACCAGCGCATCGTCGTCGACGACCTCACCGCCGCGCAGGCCAAGGCCGACGCCGACGTGGAGCAGGTCAAGGCGCGTCGTGCCCGCGACCGGGACCGGATGGACTCCGGCGCCATCGCCGACCCCAAGGCCCTCGAGCGGATGCAGCACGAGCTGGAGTCCCTGGAGCGGCGGATCTCCACGCTGGAGGACGAGGAGCTCGAGGTGATGGAGCAGCTCGAGGAGGCGCAGTCCGCGCTCACCGAGCTGACCTCCGCCCTCGAGGACCTCGACGCCCGGCTCGGCGCGCTGACCACCGCCCGCGACGAGAAGGTCGCCGCGCTCGACACCGAGATCGGCGCGGTCTCCGGCGACCGCGCCGCGGTCGTCGCGGAGATCCCCGACGACCTCCTCGCCCTCTACGAGAAGCTCCGCGCCAGCAAGGGCGGCGTCGGCGTCGGCGCCTTGCGCGCCCGCCAGTGCGGCGGCTGCCAGCTCACCCTCGACGCCGGCGAGCTCGCGGCGATCCGCGCCACCCCGGCCGAGACGGTGCTCCGGCACGAGGAGTGCCAGCGGATCCTGGTCCGCACGCCCGAGAGCGGCCTGTGAGCCCTGCGCCGGACCGGGTCGTCGTCGAGGCCGACGGCGGCTCGCGCGGCAACCCCGGCCCCGCGGCGTACGGCGCCGTGCTGCGCGATGCCGCGACCGGAGCCGTGCTCGCGGAGGACGCCCGCACGCTCGGCATCGCGACCAACAACGTGGCGGAGTACTCCGGACTGGTCGCCGGCCTCAAGCTCGCCCTCGACCACGCCCCCGGTGCGCAGATCGAGGTGCGGATGGACTCGAAGCTCGTCGTCGAGCAGATGTCCGGGCGCTGGAAGATCAAGCACGCCGACATGCGCGCGCTCGCCGCCGAGGCCGGCGCGCTGGCCCCCGACGGCACGACCTACACCTGGGTGCCGCGCGCCGAGAACGCCCACGCGGACCGGCTCGCCAACGAGGCGCTCGACGGGACGCGCGTCGGGGTCAGCGTCCCCGGCGACGGGATCCCCGACGAGCCCGAGTCCGCGGCCGAGGAGGCGTCCTCGCCGGCGACCGGGCCCGGCCAGCCGACCACGATCGTGCTGGTGCGCCACGGCGTCACGCCGCACACCACCGGCCGCCGGTTCTCCGGCGGGCTCGGCGGCGACAACCCCGCGCTGTCCGAGGAGGGACGCGCACAGGCCGCCGAGGTCGCCGCATGGCTCACCGAGCTGAAGGAGAGCGTCGACGTCGTCGTGGCCTCGCCCGTCCGGCGTACCCGGGAGACGGCCGACATCGTGGCGGGCGCCCTCGGGCTGCCTGTCGAGGAGGAGGCCGCCTTCGCCGAGATGGAGTTCGGCGAGTGGGACGGGCTGAGCTTCACCGAGGTCGCCGAGCGGGACCGCGCCCGGCTGGACGCCTGGTTCGCCGACATGGCCGCCGCTCCTCCGGGCGGCGAGTCCTTCGTGGCCGTGCAGGAGCGGGTGCTCGCCGGGCTGGCCCGGCTGCTGGAGTCCCACGCCGGCCGGACCGTGGTCCTGGTCAGCCACGTGACCCCGATCAAGACCCTGGTCGCCCACGCGCTCGACGCCCCGCTGGAGACGCTGTTCCGGATGGAGCTCGCTCCCGCCGCGGTCTCGGTGCTCGCGTTCTACCCGGACCCGCGCACCGGCGAGCAGAAGGGCTCGATGCGCTTCTTCAACGCGCTCGCCCCCGGCCGGCGGACCCTGCGCGACACCGGCCGCTGGTGACGGATCAGAGCTCGCCGACGACCACGTCGAGCTGGGTGCCGCTCCTGCCGGGCGGGCCGACCTCGACCCGCCAGCCCAGCCGCTCCAGCGCGGCGGCGAGCGCGGCGGGCGTGCGCGGGTCGGCGCCGTCCTCGAGCAGGGCGCGGACGATCCGGCCCTTGGTGGCCTTGTTGAAGTGGCTCACGACCTTGCGGGTCCCGTCGTGCTCGTGGAGCACCCGCACCGTCGCCACCCGCCGCGCCAGCTCCGGGCCGGGGCGCCAGAAGCTCGCGTACATCCCCGAGCGCAGGTCGACCAGCAGCCCGCGGCCCAGCGCGTCGGCCATCACCGCCGACAGGGCCTCCCGCCAGACCGCGGCGACCGGGCCGAGGCCGGGGAGGGAGACGTCGCCGGAGAGCCGGTACGACGGGATCCGGTCGCCGAGGCGGACCATCCCGAACAGGCTGGAGGCCACCGCGACCCGGCTGGTCGCCCGGCGCTTGGCCGCCGTCGACAGCGTGGCGACGTCGAGGGCGTCGTACAGGACGCCGGTGTAGATCCGGTCCGCTCGCGCGGTCGGCGCGTCCGGCAGCTCGGCGTTGCGGTCGACCAGGTCGGCCTGGCCGGCGGAGAGGCCGAGCACCTCGGCCGCCTTGGCCGGGTCGTCGCGGCACAGCTCGACGAGCGCGTCGAGCACGGTACGGCGCGCGCCGGTCAGCGCGGGGGAGGACAGGGCGGCGAGGTCGAGCGGCTGGCCCCGCCGGGGAACGGCCTTGCCCTCGCTCGGCGGCAGCAGGATCAGCACGGGCGCAAGGATAGGGTCGGCGTCATGCCGAGCAACCTCGTGGTCCGGGTCAGGGCGAGCTCTCCGGCGATCCGGGAGGGGCTGGCGGCGATCGCCGCGGAGCTGGACCTTCCCGGCGAGTTCCCCGCCGAGGTGACCGCGGCCGCCGAGCAGGCGGCCGCCGCCGTCGTACTCCCCGACTTGGACCGCACCGACCTGCCCTTCCTCACCATCGACCCGCCCGGCTCGATGGACCTCGACCAGGCGGTCCACATCGAGCGCGCCAGCGACGGCTTCACGGTCCACTACGCCATCGCCGACGTCGCCGCGTTCGTGCGGCCCGACGACCCGGTCGACGTCGAGGCCAACCGGCGCGGCGAGACGCTGTACGGCGCCGGCACCCGGATCCCGCTGCACCCGCCGGTGCTCTCCGAGGGCGCCGCGTCGCTGCTGCCCGACCAGGTCCGGCCCGCGCTGCTCTGGACGATCCGGCTCGACGCCGAGGGCGCGACGACCGACGTCCGGGTCGAGCGGGCCCGGGTGCGCTCGACGGCCCGCTGGTCGTACGCCGAGGCGCAGGCCGCCCTCGACGCCGGCACCGCCGGCGAGGTGCTCGCGCTGCTGCGCGAGGTCGGCCGGCTCCGCGAGCAGCAGGAGATCGCCCGCGGCGGCGTCTCGCTGCCACTGCCCGAGCAGGAGATCGACGAGACCGACGACGGCTTCCACCTCGTGTTCCGCGAGCAGCTGCCGGTCGAGCTCTGGAACGCCCAGATCTCGCTGCTGACCGGCATGGGCGCGGCCTCCCTCATGGTCGAGGCGAAGGTCGGCCTGCTGCGCACCGTCCCGCCGCCGGACCCGCGCGATGTCGCCCATCTGCGGCGGGTGGCCAAGGGCCTGCGGATCTCCTGGCCCCAGGACCGGGACTACCCCGACTTCGTGCGCTCCCTGGATCCCGCGGTGTCCCAGCACCAGGCGATGGCCGTCGCGTGCACCCGGCTGCTGCGGGGCAGCGGGTACGCCGCGTTCGACGGCGAGCTGCCCGAGCAGACCCGCCACTCCGCGATCGCCGGCGAGTACGCCCACGTCACCGCGCCGCTGCGCCGCCTCGGCGACCGGTACGCCGGCGAGGTGTGTCTCGCGATCTGCGCCGGCACCCCCGTCCCCGACTGGGTGACGGCGGCGCTGCCCGGCCTGCCCAAGACCCTCCAGGACTCCGCCCGCCGTGCCGGGGCCTACGAGCGGGCCGTGCTCGACCTGCTCGAGGCCGCCGTCCTCACCGGCCGGGTGGGCGAGGAGTTCGACGGCGTGGTCACCAGCGTCCGCGAGAACGACCCGACCGCCGGCGTCGTCGTGCTCGCCGACGTCGGCGTCGAGGCCCCGGTGACCTCCGCGGACCCCCTGCCGCTGGGCGAGGACGTCCGGGTCACCCTGGCCACCGCCGACCTCGCGTCCCGCAAGGTCGCCTTCACCCGGGGCCGAGAGGCGTGAGGATCCTGGTCACCGGCGGCGTCCGGTCCGGCAAGTCCCGCCACGCCGAGGCGCTGCTCGCCGACGCGCCCGCGGTCACCTACGTCGCCGCCGGCCCGATGGACGACGACGCCGACTGGGCCGCCCGGATCGCGGCCCACCGCGCCCGCCGGCCGGCCGGGTGGGCCACCGTGGAGACCCGGGACGTCGCCGGGGCGATCGGCGCTGCCGCGGCGCCCGTGCTCGTCGACTGCCTCGGCACCTGGCTCACCGGCGTGATCGACGACGCCGCGCTGTGGGAGGCGCCGGTCGAGCGGGTCGAGTCCCAGGTCGGCGGGCACCTGGACGCGCTGGTCGCCGCGCTGGCCGGGACGGCGGAGCAGGTGGTGGTCGTGACCAACGAGGTCGGCCTGGGCGTCGTACCGGAGCACCGGTCGGCGCGCCTGTTCCGCGACCTGCTCGGCACGATCAACCAACGGGTCGCCGAGGCCTGCGACGAGGTGCACCTCGTGGTCGCCGGGCGGGTCCTGCGCCTATGAGGCTGAGCCCGACCCGTCAGGAGCGGACGAACGGCGAGCGGGCGAGGACGTCGCCGGCGAGATCCGTGTACATCGCGCCGCTCTCGCGGTACCCGTTGGTCACGTAGAACACCACGACCGGCCCGTACCGCCGGTCGTGGGTGAACTCGAACTGCACGCCGGTGGGGTTCTCGACGTTCAGCGAGCGCTCGGCCTCGGGCACGTTGCGGATCGCCGCGGCCTTGTCGATCCTGCGCAGGTCGATGGCCCGCTCGTCGGGATTCGTGATCGGCATCGGGTCGAAGATCGTGCTCCAGCGCCGGTCGGGATCCCAGTTCCACCACCGCAGCCGCCGCTTCCGCAGCGGCCCGACGGGGACGTGGGCGTTGGCCCGATCGGTGCCGTTGACCGACAGCTCGTAGGCCCACCAGGTGCCGTGCTTCTCGTGGTAGTCGGCGAAGAGCACCTCCAGGCCGGCCACGGTGAGCAGGCTGGGGACCGGCTCGGGAGTCGGGGTCGGGGTCGGCGTGGGTGTCGGCACGGGCGTGGGGCTCGGCGTGGGGGTCGGGGTGGGTCGTGGCGTCGCGCGCGGCGCCGTCTCCGGCTCCCCGCCGCGGGCGGCGAGCGCGGCGGCACCGGCGGCTCCCGCGGCCACCAGCCCGCCGACGGCGAGCAGGAGGCCGCGGCGGCTCGGCTGCGCCTCGGGGAGCAGCGGCGGCTCGCTCAGGTCCTCGACCAGCGCGGCCAGCTCGGCCAGCGTCTCGACCCGGACCGCCACGTCGGTGCGCTCGAGCTGGTCGTCCCGGCCGAGCTCGCCGCGCTGCCGCGCCTCGGCCAGCGCGCGGACGACCGCGAGCCGCTCGGTGCTCCTCGGCGGCCGCCCGGGCAGGTCGTCAGGCACCCGCCAGTCCTATCAGGAGCACGGCGAGCGCCAGCTCGATGCCCGCGCCGAACACGTCGCCGGTGACCCCGCCGAGGCGGCGCACGGCGTGGGCCGTCAGCACGACGACGACGAGCGCCGCCACGCCCACGGTGACCGGTCCGCGGACCGGGTCGACCAGCATCGCCAGCGCGGCGAGGCCGGCCCAGCCGACCACGGCGACCGGCACCGGGACCCGTCGGGTGAAGGTCACGCCCAGCCCGTCCGCGCGCGCCGGCGGAGCGAGCCGGCACGCCGTGATCCAGAGCGCGGCGCGCGAGGCGCACACCGCCGCGCCCGCCACGACGGCGGTGCGGACCTCGCCGCCGTAGGAGACGAACCAGGTCAGCCCGGCGGCCTGCGCCCCCAGCACCAGCACCAGGGCCGCGACGCCCGCGGGGCCCGCCGTACCGCTCTTCATGACGGCCAGCGAACGCTCCCGGTCATGGGAGGAGGTGAGGCCGTCGGCGACGTCGGAGAGGCCGTCGAGGTGGAGGGCGCGGCTGCCGGCGGCGAGCGCGGCGAGGGCGACGAAGGCGACCGCGAGCGCGGGCAGGTCGAGCCGGCCGCCGCCCCACACGACCACGCCCACGAGCGCACCGAGAGGGAGGACGGCGAGCGGCGCGAGCAGGAGCGCACCGGTCGCGACGCCGGGCGTGACCCGCAGCACCGCGGGGACGCGCAGCGCGGTCAGCATCCCGATCGACAGCCGCAGGCTGCGGCCGGCGACGGCGACGCTCATCCGGGGTCCCCGCGCAGTTGTTCGGGGGAGCGAAGCGGCGGAGAAGAACGTCGTGGGGTGGTCATGGCTGCTCGGGGGCCGGGGGCATCAGGTCGGCGAGCAGCGCGACGTCGCGCAGCAGCGCCACCGCCGAGCGCAGCACCGGGACCGCCGCCACCGCGCCGGACCCCTCGCCCAGCCGCAGCCCGAGGTCGAGGGCCGGCTCCAGGCCGAGCTTCTCCAGGGCCAGCGCCTGCGCCGGCTCGGTCGAGCGGTGCCCGGCGGCGAACCAGGCGGCGGCGCCGGGGGCGATCCGCTCGGCGTACAGCGCGCAGGCGACGGACATCAGGCCGTCGAGGAGGACGGGTACGCCGCCCTCGGCCGCCTGCACGAGGTAGCCGGTGGTCGCGACCAGGTCGGCGCTGCCGAGCGCGGCGAGCGCGTCGAGCGGGTCGGCCACGCGGTCGCCCGCGCGGTCGAGGGCCTGCTGGACGAGGGCCTGCTTGTGCGCGAGCGCGGCGTCGTCGACGCCGGTCCCGCGGCCGGTGACCTCGGCGGCGGGCAGGCCGAGCGCGGCGGCCACCAGCGCGGCGGCGGGCGTGGTGTTGCCGATGCCCATGTCGCCGGAGAGCAGGAGCTGCGCCCCGGCGGCGATCTCCTCGCGTGCGACGGTGCGGCCCGCGTCGTAGGCCCGCGCGGCCTCGTCGGCGCTCAGCGCGTCCTCCACGTGGATGGCGCCGCTGCCGCGTCGTACCTTGTGGGCGGTGACGTCGGCCGGCACGCCGTCGAGGTCGTCGTCGACGCCGAGGTCGAGCACCCGCACGTGGACGCCGTGCGCCGCCGCGAGCGCCGAGACGCCCGCCTTGCCGAGCACGAAGGTGCGCACCATCGCGGGCGTGATAGCCGGGGATAGGCCGACACGCCGTGCCGGGCGACGCCGTGGTCGCCGGCGAAGATCACCAGCCGCACCTGGTCGAGCGGCGCGGGCGGGCAGACGCCCTGCGCGGCGCTCAGCCAGACGCCGAGGTCGCCGAGGCGGCCCAGCGCCCCGGCGGGCGTCGCGAGGCCGGCGAGGCGCTCGGCGGCCTGCGCGCGGACGGCGGGTGCGGGCGGCGGTACGACGGCGCTCATGCCCCGCAACCTATCCTCCCGGCGTGGCCCATTCCGTCCTCGCGGTCCCCGTCCCGGCCCTCGAGCCGTACGTCCGCGCGCGCTGGGAGCACTACGACGCCGCCTGGGTCTCCCGGGACCCGGCCTTCACCCACGCCCACATCACCGCGTTGGCGCCCTTCCTGCCCGCGCCCTCGGCCGCCGACCTGGCCCGGGTGGCGGAGATCGCCCGCACCACGCCGGCCTTCGACTTCGTGCTCGACGAGGTCGCCGCGTTCCCGGACGGCATCGTCCACGCCGTGCCCACGCCCGCCGCCCCCTTCGCCGAGCTGACCGCGCGGCTGTGGCGGGCGTTCCCGGACTGTCCTCCCTACGCCGGTGAGTTCGCGGACGTCGTCCCCCACCTGACGCTGGACCGCCTCGGCCCCGCCGTCTCCATCGGCTCGGTAGCGGCGGAGGTCGGCGGCCTGCTGCCGGCGCGCACGCGGGCGGAGCGTCTGGAGCTGCAGTGGTACGACGAGGGGGACTGCCGCGTCCTCGCCGCCTGGCCGCTCGGCGCCCCGGCGGTCGGGGATCCGGTCGTCAGTGGTCCGGCCCGGGGAGCCGGTCGCGCAGCCACGTCGTCGTCCCGGGCGGCAGGCCCTTGAGCTTCGGCCGCTCCGCCAGGGGCGCGACGAGCAGCGCCGTGCCCTCGGGCAGCGACCACTTCAGCTCGTGGTAGACCCGGGACAGGCTCTCGGTGCTCTCGACCACGACCAGGCCCTCGGCGAGCCGGCGCAGCTCCGTCCAGGGGCCGTGCGCGTCCTCGGGGACGGCGGCGGAGGACCAGGCGAGGAAGACGGCCATGACGTTCGTGGTACCCGTCCCGGGCGCCGGGAACCGCCGGCCCGCTGGAGGCTCAGTGCGCCAGCTTGAGCCCGATGACGCACCCGACCAGGCCGAGCAGCAGCAGGATCCGCACCACGCTGACCGGCTCCTCGCCGCTCGCCATCGCGATCACCACCGTGAGCGCCGCGCCGATCCCGACCCACACGGCGTACGCCGTCCCGATGGGCAGCGAGCGCATCGCGTAGCCCAGCCCCAGCATGCTCGCCACCACCGCGACGAGGAACACCAGCGACGGCGCGAGCCTGCTGAAACCCTCGGACCGTGACAGGGCCGTCGCCCACACCGCCTCGAGCCCGCCGGACACCACCAGCACCAACCACGCCATGACCAGCCACTCCTCGTGGCCGTCTTGTCGCGCTCCGGGTACGGCTCCCTCGTCCGGCAGCCGAGAGACGGCTGTGCGGTGATCCTAGACGTGAGGCCCAGCGGTGCTAGGGTTGCCGTTGTTGAAGTGGCTCCCCGCAAGGGAGCCTTCCGCGCCCACGGTGGGTGTGGTTCATCTTGTGCTCTTGGTCTTCGGTTTCAGCTGGGCATCAGGCAAGACGGATGTCTTCAGCACCAGGCACCGGCACGACGTCGGCGCCGCGAACACCAAGGAGAGAAACATGGCTCAGGGCACCGTCAAGTGGTTCAACAGCGAGAAGGGCTTCGGCTTCATCGCCCCGGCCGACGGCACCCCGGACGTCTTCGTCCACTTCTCGGCCATCCAGGGCACCGGCTACAAGTCCCTGGACGAGAACCAGCAGGTCGAGTTCGACGTCACCCAGGGCCCGAAGGGCCCGCAGGCGGAGAACGTCCGCGCCGTCTGACGTCCGTCTGACGCTTCGCGAGGGCCCTGGCACCGTGGTGCCGGGGGCCCTCGCACGCCCGGGTCATGGGAGGGTGTGGGCATGGGGCGCCGGATCCTGCTCGTCGTCGGTCTCGCCGGGACCCTGCTGGCCGTGGCGCTGGTCGTCCTGGTCATGAACGTCACCTTCTACCTCGCGGCCTCGGTCCCGCCCCGCTCCGACCTGCCGGACCTGCCTCCCGGACTCAGCCTGACCGACGAGGACGACGGCTGCGGCTCCGGCAGCTGCTACCGCGAGTTCACCGTGGTCGGCGCTCCCGGGGAGTCGGCGTCCTCGATCCACGCTCGCCTCCGCTCCGGCGAGGGCTGCTCCCGGCACTCGCTCTTCGACTGGCGGCCGCTCTGCGTCGAGTACCGGATCCAGGGCAAACAGGTGCGCGGCAGCGTCTCGCTCGGCACGTGGCTCGGCTGAGCCGGCACAACCTCTAAGAGCCCGCAGGCCTGCGCGCGACGTAGAAGTAGTTGAACGGGTCGGTCCGGATCTCCTGGACCTCCACGTCGACCAGGCCCGCCTCCTCCAGCATCCGCACCGCCGTCCGCCGGCCCCACACGGTGCCGAGCCCGGCGCCGCCCTGGGCGAGGGACACCGTCATGCAGTGCATCAGGCTCAGCGTGTAGAGATAGCTCGCCCACGGCAGGGTCAGGTTGTTCTCGACCCCGGACTCGGCCTTGATGTCGACCATCAGCAGCGTGCCGCCGGGACGCAGCGCGGCCGCGATGCCGGCGAGCACCCGGTCGGGGAACGCCTGGTCGTGGATGGCGTCGAAGGCCGTCACGACGTCGTACGCCGCCTCCTCGCCCAGCTCGGCGACGTCGCGGACCTCGAACCGGGCGTTGGCCAGGCCCCAGTCGGCCGCCTCCGCCCGGGCCGCCTCGATCGCCTCGGCGCCGAGGTCGTACCCGACGAACTCGCCGGCCGGGTAGGCCCGGGCCAGCAGGTTGACGGCGTGCCCGGACCCGCAGCCGATGTCGGCCAGCCGCGCGCCCTGCGTCAGCCGCTCGTGGAGCCCGGGCACCGCCGGGACCACGACGTCGAGCAGGCCCGCGTCGTGGGTCGCGGCGGCGTCCTCGGCCATGAGGGCGTGGAACCGCGGGTAGTGCTCGTACCCCAGCCCGCCGCCGTACCGGAACCGCTCGCGCAGCTCCGGCTCCACCCCGGCCAGCATGGTCAGCATCTTCAGGCTCCGGGCCAGGTTGACCGGACCGTCGGCGGGGGTCAGGCAGGCCGCGTGCTCCGGCGGCAGCGCGTAGCGGCCGGTGGCGGCGTCGTACGTCGCCACGCCGCCGGCCACGATCCCGTCGAGCCACTCCCGCAGGTACCGCTCGTCCACGCCGGCCGCCTCGGCCAGCGTGCCGCTGTCGGCCGGGCCGGTGCGCGCGAGGACGTCGAGCAGCCCGAGCTCGTCGCCGATGCCGAGGAGCAGGCCCAGCGCGGAGTCGTTCATGACCCGGACCATGCGCTTCTGGAACGCCTTCGCCGCGTCCCGGTCGATCGCCGTCATCGTGCTCGTCCTCCTCGTCGTCGGAGGCCTCACGATAGGTGGTGGGGAGTCAGGCGGTGGCGTCAGTCGCAGCCGATGCCGTTGCCGTCGCGATCGAGGTCGTACGGGTCGCTGCCCGTGACCCGCACCGTCCCGTACACGTACTCGGGGCCGTCGCCCGAGCCGCCCGCGCAGTCGTAGTCGCTGGCCGGCGCCAGGCAGGGGGAGTAGCCCGGCGTGCAGTTCCTGTCTGCCGGCGGGCTCTGTGCCAGTGGCGCGATCTGCACGTCGGAGACCACGATCCTGATCGTCGCCCCCGGCCGCTTCCCGGTGGCGGCGCCGGGCCGCTGCTCCAGGACGACGCCGTCCGCACCCGTCCGGGTCACCCTCGTCGAGACGTCGACGACGAAGCCCGCCCTCTCGAGCCGCTTCACCGCCTTGCCCTCCCGCAGCCCGAGCACGTCCGGCACCTCCGGCAGGGGCGCCGCGAGCACCACGTCGACCGACGACCCCGGCGCCGCCTCCGTACCGGCGGCCGTGCTCTGCCGGAGCACCGAGTCCGCAGCCCGCCGCGAGGGCTCCGTCGCGATCTCCCCGAGCACCAGGCCGACGCCCTCCAGCGCCGCCCGCGCCTCCTCCCGGTCCTGCCCCACGAGGTCCGGCACCGCCACCGGGACCGCCGCCGTCGGCGTACCGGTGGGCTTCTGGTCGACGACGGCGTCCACCTCGGGCGCCGAGGCGGCCGGCGCCTCGTCTCGCCCGGTCGGCGACGGCTCGTCGGGAAGCGCGAGGACGAGCACCAGGAAGGCGGCCGTGGCGCCGGTGAGGACCCACCTCAGGTTCGTGGTCAGGCCGGGGCGCAGCCAGACCCCGACGAGGCCGAGCGGGAAGCAGAGGAGCAGGGCGGGCACGATCACCCACCACGTCTGCCACAGCGGCAGGCGCGACGGTGGTCGCGACAGCATGGACATCGGCGCTCCTGCGGCCCTCGACCCGGCCGGAGCCTCCGGCCGGGTGGCCACGGTAGATCGGCCCGCGGGCTCGGGTGGTGGAAACGGCGAAACGCGCGCCGCCCGCCAGCGCTGCTGCGGGCTCGCGGTAGGGCCCTAGGCTGGGCCGGTGAGCGAGGTGCTGGACGAGGGGCCGTTCTTCCATGGCACGAAGGCGGATCTGCGGGAGGGCGACCAGCTCACCGCGGGCTTCCGGTCGAACTACCGCCCGGAGGTGGTGATGAACCACATCTACTTCACCGCGCTCGTCGACGGCGCCGGGCTCGCCGCCGAGCTCGCGCCGGGCCCGGGCGAGCCCCGGGTGTACGCCGTGGAGCCGACAGGCCAGTTCGAGAACGACCCGAACGTGACCGACAAGAAGTTCCCCGGCAACCCGACGCGGTCCTACCGCAGCCGGGAGCCGCTCAGGATCCTCGGCGAGGTCACCGACTGGACGCGCCTGGCGCCGGAGGCCCTCCAGGCCTGGCGGGATCGCCTCGCGGCGCTCCGGGCGGACGAGCGCGGCGAGATCATCAACTGAGGGGAGCGTGCCGGCGACTGTGTGTTCGGATCGCGGCGATCGGACGCGCTCCGCAGCGCTTGGCGCAATCGGTCGGAGACGTTGTTCGGCGAGGTCCGTGCACGTGTTTTTCAGCGGCTTTGGGAATCTAGGGAAACGCTGATCGATAGCGCCGTCGCGAGGGCGAGTGCGCTGGCAAGCGAGGGACGCGAAGGCAGGCCGGACGCCTTTCGAGCGTTCCTGGCGCCGCCAGCGTGCCGCGTCGCTGCGCGCAGCAGGGCGGTATTGATCAATGGTTCCCTAGTGTCCTGTCGGGTCGACCTCGAGGTCGGGGACGGCGGGGAGCGGGCGGGCGCACAGTCGCTCGGCTTCGTCGCGGTCCATGCCGAAGGCGCGCAGCAGTCGCGACGTCATCTGGTCGGACAGCAGGTCCGCATCTGCGCTCGGGTCGCTGTCGAGAAGCTGCAGGAGCCCGAGCAGCGCACCGCCTGCAGCCATGAGGGCCAGTTGCGGGTTGTCGATGTCGAAGCGACCGGCCGTCATGCTCTCCCGGATGTCGTGGATGGCGCGTGGTGCCAGTCCGCGGTCGTGGAGGAGGATTCCCACGCCCTCGTTGAGCAGCACCTTCACCATGGCCGGCACTTGGCGCTGCAGGCGACCTGTCATGCGGAAGCTGACGGCGAAGACCTCGGCCGGATCGTCGTACCCGGCCACGAGCTCGTCGCGCAGTGCTGCGTAGGTGTCGAGCACGTCGGCGACAGCGGCTTCGAAGAGCGCTTCCTTGCTCTCGAAGTGGTTGTAGAAGCTGCCGAAGCCGACGTCGGCCGCGTCGGTGATCTGCTGGATGCTCACCGTCGTGCTGCCCTCGGCGAGGAACCCGGTGGCTGCGGCGAGCAGGGCAGCCCGGGTGCGCTCCTTGCGCCGGTCGATCCTGGTCGGCGCGGCCGGGGCGGTGTCTGGCATGCCCCTGATCATAACTGATGATCTCATCAAAAACACTTGACAGATCGTTTCATCGGAACTGATGATTTCATCAATGTTGCTGAGAGGGGGCGTCATGATGAACACCACAGCTGCCCAGCGCACCGAGAGCACGGTCCGGGTCGGACGACGCGATCTGTTCGTCACCGAGGCGGGTGAGGGTGCGCCGGTCGTGCTGCTGCACGGCGGGGGACCGGGCGCGACCGGTGCTTCGAACTACACCCGCAACATCGATGCTCTTGCCGAGCACTTCCGGGTGATCGTGCCGGACATGCCGGGCTACGGTGCGTCATCGAAGGACCTCGACCACGCGGATCCGTTCGGTGACCTCGCGCTCGCGGTCCGCGGACTGCTGGACGCGCTGGACATCGAGAAGGCGCACCTCGTCGGCAACTCCTACGGAGGAGCGGCGGCGCTGCGGATGGCGCTGGACCGTCCCGACCGCGTCGACCGGATGATCCTGATGGGTCCCGGCGGCATCGGCACCACCCGCGGGCTCCCGACGCCGGGCCTCACCAGCCTGCTGGGCTACTACGGCGGCGACGGCCCGAGCCGGGACAAGCTCGAGACCTTCATCCGCGACTACCTCGTGTACGACGCCGGGTCGGTGCCCGACGAGCTGATCGACCTGCGCTACGAGGCCAGCATCCAGCCCGAGGTCGTGGCCTCCCCGCCACTGCGCCGGCCGTCGGGCCCGACCGCTCTGCGCACCCTGTGGCGGATGGACCTGACGCGTGATCCTCGTCTGGCGCGCTGCGAGGTGCCGACACTCGTGGTCTGGGGTGCCGACGACAAGGTCAACCGTCCTGCCGGCGGTCCGCGGCTGGCGAGCACGATGCGGGACTGTGACCTGTTCCTGATGGCCAACACCGGGCACTGGGCGCAGTGGGAGCGGGCCGAGCAGTTCAACGACCTGGCCGTGACCCATCTCCGGGGCGAGCGGTGAGCGTCGACTTCCTCCAGCCGACGACGGACCTGTCCGTCTTCGGTGCGGTCCACCTGGGCTATCTCGTCGTGGAGTCGCGGCGGATGACCGAGTGGCACCGGTTCGGCGCGGACGCGATCGGGCTGCACGTCGACGAGCTTGACGGTGACACGCTCCGCTTCCGGCTCGACGACCACGCCTGCCGGTTCCTGGTCCAGCGCGGCCCGGCCGAGGACCTGATGGCCATCGGCTGGCAGGTCGACGACCACGCGACCTTCGACCGGATCATCGCCCGGGTGGCTGAGCGCGGCGTACCGATCAAGGAGGGCACTGTCCAGGAGGCTGCGCTGCGTGGAGTCGAGCGGCTCTGGCGCTTCGCCGGCCCGAAGGGCATCGTTCAGGAGATCTTCACGACGCCGCTGACCACGGCTGAGCCGCTGCGCATGATCAGCTCCGGCTTCGTGACCGGTGAGTCGGGCATGGGCCACGTCGCGATCACCTCCCGCGACCCGCTCGGCATCCACCGCTACTACGACACGCTCTTCGACTCGCGGCTCTCGGACTACATCGACGAGAACATCAGCGGCCTGACGCTCAAGATCCGCTTCCTGCGGGTCAACGAGCGGCACCACTCGATCGCCGTCGCCAACGTGCACGGCCTCAAGGTCGACCCGATCCGCACGCGCGCCCAGCACGTCAACATCGAGGCGGCGTCGCTGGAGGACATGCTCGGTGCGTACGAGCGGGTCCGGGCCCTCGGGTTCACGATGGCCTGGTCGGTCGGTCAGCACACCAACGACCGCGAGCTGTCCTTCTACTGCGTCACGCCGTCGGGCTTCGAGCTCGAGGTCGGCTGGAACCCGATCGTGTTCACCCCCGAGCTCGAGAACGCCTGGCAGGTCGCCACCCACCAGGGCATCAGCGTCTGGGGCCACCAGCCGGTCGACCCCGGCATCCTCGACAAGCTCGGCCAGATCCGCGGCGCCGCCCTCAACGCGCGCCGTCCCGAGATCGCCGTGCCCGGCCTCAGCACCCCCGCAGGAGCAGCATCATGAGCACGAACCAGTACGACGTCGTCGTGGTCGGCCTCGGCCCGACCGGCCTGACCATGGCCACCCTGCTCGGCCGCCGCGGTCTGAGCGTCCTCGTCCTCGAGCGCGAGCCCGAGTTCTACGGCATGGCCCGCGCGGTCTACACCGACGACGAGGCCTTGCGGGTCTTCCAGACCGCCGGCGTCGCTGATGAGATCCACGCCGACATGAACGTCGACAGCGCCGTGCAGTGGGTCAAGGCCGACGGCACGCTGCTCGTGCAGTTCCGGGAGTCGCAGCGCCCCCTGTCGTGGCCGGTGACCAACTTCCTCTACCAGCCCTCTCTGGAGAACCGCCTCGAGGAGCTGCTCGCCCGCTACCCGCACGTCGAGGTCCGCCGCGGTCGTGAGGTCGTCTCCTTCGAGCAGGACGACGACGGCGTCACGGTCGTCCACGCCGGTTCCACCGGGTCCGGGTACGGCAAGCGCGAGGCCGTCCTCGACGAGGCGACCGAGTCCGTGCGGGCGTCCTTCCTGATCGGCGCCGACGGTGGCCGCAGCGTCGTACGGACTCAGCTCGGCACCGACATGACCGGCAAGAGCTACCCCGAGCGCTGGCTCGTGATCGACCTCGAGGCCAAGGACGCTCCTGACGGTGGGCACAGTGATGCCTTCCGCCACCTGCCCTACTTCGACTTCGTCTGCGACCCCGACCTGCCGACGGTCAGCTGCCCTCAGCCGGGCGGCCACCACCGCTTCGAGTTCGCGCTCAAGGACGAGGACGACAAGGACGAGTTCGAGTCCGACGAGACGGTCCGCCGCCTGATGGCGCGCTACGTCGACCCCGACGAGGTCGTCGTGATCCGCCAGCTCGTCTACACCTTCAACGCCGTCGTCGCCGACCGGTGGCGCGAGGGCCGGGTCCTGCTCGCCGGCGACGCGGCCCACATGACCCCGCAGTTCATCGGCCAGGGCATGAACGCCGGCGTCCGCGACTCCGACAACTTGTCCTGGAAGCTCGAGGCGATCGTCAAGCACGGCGCCGACCTCGCCATTCTCGACTCCTACGAGTCCGAGCGCCGCCCGCATGCCAAGGCGATGATCGACCTGTCGGTCTTCAACAAGTCCCTGGTCTCGGTGAAGAGCCCGGCGAAGGCACGGGCTCGTGACGCCGCGCTGTGGACCGCCCTGCGCACCCCGGGAATCGCGGGCTGGGTCCGACGTGCCGGCATGAAGCCCAAGCCCCGCTACCGGAAGGGCGCCTACCTCGGCCTGCCGCGCAACGTGCGAGGCGTCGAGGGCACCCTGTCGCCGCAGCCGATGGTCCGCCGGTACGACGGCCGGCCGGTCCGGCTCGACGACGCCATCGGCATCGGCTGGTCGGTCATCGGCATCGGCGTCGACCCCCGCGAGGCTCTCGGCGCGGACCTCGACACGTGGGCCCGGGTCGAGCCGTCGTACGTCACGATCTACGACTTCGGCACCCGGCCGCAGGGAGCGGTCGGCGACGGACGACGCCGCGCGGGCCTCGTGGACCTCGAGGACACCTCGGGCGCCTTCGTCGGCTGGCTGCGCCGCCACGGCGTGCGCGAGGGTTCTGTCGTGGTGCTCCGGCCGGACAAGTTCGTGTTCGGGACCGCCCGAGGCAACACCGGCGAGCTGACCCGCGCCCTCGTCGCCCAGCTGGGCCTCGCCCCGGCGGGCACGCACGCCGCGGACACGATCGCGCAGCCGGCCTGATGGGCAGGAGCCCGGCGCGGATCGACGTCCACCACCACGTCGTACCGCCGACCTATGCCGACCTCCTCCGGGCCAGGGCCATCCGGCCCGGCGGAGTCGACGTGCCGTCATGGACGGCCGAGCGGGCGATGCGCCTCATGGACCGCAACGGCATCGCGACCAGCATCCTGTCGCTGTCCACGCCCGGCGCGTGGTTCGGCGACGACGACCAGGCGCGTCGCATCGCCCGCGAGGTCAACGAGTACGCCGCCGACATCGTGCGCGACCACCCGGGAAGGTTCGGGTTCTTCGCGACCCTGACGGTGCCCGACCTGGCCGGCTCGCTCGCCGAGGCCGCGTACGCCCTCGACGACCTGGGTGCCGACGGCATCGTGCTGCTGAGCAACGCGGCCGGCTGCTACCCGTACGAGAAGGGTCTCGAGCCACTCCTGGCCTACCTGCACGAGCGCCGCGCCGTGGTGTTCCTCCACCCGGGCGAGCTGCCTGCCGAGCCGGCGCCCGGGATCCCGTCGTTCACCGCCGACTTCCTGCTCGACACCGTCCGTGCGGCGACCGGTCTGGTGCTCTCGGGTGCGTTGGAGAAGTACGACGGCATCCGCTGGATCCTCTCCCACGCCGGCGGCTTCCTGCCCTACATCGCCCACCGGGTCCTGCTCACGATGATCCGCGACGAGCCCAAGATGGCGCAGGCCAAGGCGATGGTCGCCCGCAGGCGCGAACGCGAGCGCCGCCTCGACGTACTGCGCCGCTTCTACTTCGACGTGGCACTGTCCTCGGGCCTGCACGCCCTGCCCAGCCTGCTCTCGTTCGCCGACCCGGCCCACGTCCTCTACGGCAGCGACTACCCGTTCGCGCCCGCGCCGGCCGTGCGCTTCATGCGCCAGGAGTACGAGGACGTCGCGCTCGAGCCGGGCCAGCGCTCGGCCGTCGACCGGACCAACGCGCTGGCACTGTTCCCGCGACTCAGCGAGAAGAGCGCCTGAACCACCCGACGCCACCTGTACGACCGAAAGAATCCATGGGGGAACCACATGACTGCACCGATCAGCCGCCGGAGCATCCTCGGTGCTGCGACCACCGGACCGGTCGTCGCGCTGGGCAGGGCCTTGCGCTCCTTCAACAGCACCGAGCTGCCCACGGTCCCGCGGACCAACGCCCTCGCCCAGTTCCCGAAGCTGAAGGCGCGGTTGTCGACGCCATGATCGAGGGCACGCGGAGCCTGGCGATCGAGGCCGTGCGGCGCTACCACCGCCTGGAGATCGAGCTGCCGGACGAGATCCCCGACGGCCCGATTCTCTTCGTCGCGAACCACGGCTTCGGCAGCCTGTTCGATCTCAACGTGCTCGCGACGCTCGCAGCCCTCGACGACCTCGAGCTCGAGCGGCCGGTCACCACGCTGGTCCACCAGATCGCCTGGACCGTCGGCCTCGGCCCGCTCCTCGAGCAGCTCGACTGCCGGCCCGCCAGCAGGACCGCCGCGCAGGAGTCCCTAGCCGGGGGTCGCCACGTCCTGGTCTTCCCCGGAGGCGACCTCGACGCCTTCAAGGCCCGCAAGGACAAGGACCGCATCGTCTTCGGCGGCCGGTCCGGCTTCGCCCGGATGGCGATCGAGCAGGACGTCCCGATCGTCCCGCTGGTGACCGCAGGAGCCGGAGACACGCTGCTGGTCCTGGACGACGGCCAGGGCCTGGCCCGCCGGCTCAAGCTCGACCAGCTCCTCCGGCTCAAGGCCCTGCCCGTGTCCGTCACGTTCCCCTGGGGGCTGAACGTCGGGCTCGCCGGCTTCCTGCCGTACCTGGGGATCCCCGTCCAGCTGCGGACCCGTGTCCTCCCGGCGAGCACGGCGTACGACGGGGAGGACGCGCGTGCCTTCGCCAGCCGGATCGAGACTGTCATGCAGGCAACGCTCGACGAGCTCAGCCGTCAGAACGGCTGAGCGCCAACCTGGCCCGACGTCGGGTGGGGACGGGCTGGCCTGTAAGCCGGGTTCTGTCCCCTGTCACCAAGGGGGCGACCATCCATCTAGGGCTGCCGTTGCCGACAGCCTCGAGCGACCTACCCGCACACTCGGGCGAGCCGCCCTCCTGGCTCCGCACGCGAAGCCGGCGTGTGCTGTCTGGTCTTGCTCCGGGTGGGGTTTGCCGAGCTGCGCCGGTCGCCCGGCGCACTGGTGGGCTCTTGCCCCACCGTTTCACCCTTGCCGCGCGCCTCGGGAGGAGCGCGGCGGTCTGTTCTCTGTGGCACTTTCCCGCGGGTCACCCCGGGTGGGTGTTACCCACCACCCTGCTCTGTGGAGCCCGGACTTTCCTCGGGACCCGACGCCTCGCGGCGATGGGTCACGCGGTCGCCCGGCCAGCCCGTCCACGGCTCACTCTAGGGAACAACCGGACCGCGACGACAGTTGAAGGGCACATGAGCGAGACGCCCGAGATCCGGATCCTCCCGCCGATGGCGCCGATCGTGTTCCCGGGTACGACGGCACGGCACGAGGCGGCGTACCGGACCGCCCACGACCTCCTCTCCCGGCGGGCGCCGCGCGAGGCGCTGCAGGTCCTCGAGCCCGCGCTCGAGGAGGAGCCGGGGAACCGGGGGCTGCGGTCGCTGCGGGCATGGGCGTACCTCATGCGCGCGCAGCTGCAGAAGGCCGCCGACGAGCTGGCCGCGCTCGTGGCCGAGGACCCGGCGGACGCGTGGAGCCGGCACGCGCTGGGCCGGGCGCTGGAGCGCCAGTCGAGGTACGGCGACGCGCTGCCGCACCTGCGGCTGGCGGCGGCGATGACCGGCGACCCCGAGCACGAGTACGACGTCCTGCGGGTCGAGCGGCTGGCGGGTCGCCTGGAGTAGGTTCGGGTCATGGCTGCGGACGAGTACTGGTTCTGCCTGATCCACCACCAGGTCGAGGGCGTCGACGGCTGCCCCAACAAGGACCGGCTCGGTCCGTACCCCACCGAGGCCGAGGCCGCCCGCGCGCTGGAGAAGGCGGCGGAGCGCACCGAGGCCTGGGACCACGACCCGGCCTGGAACGACGACGTCGACGACGCCGAGGACAAGTAGCCCCTTGGTCTTCGCGCGCCGCCGCCGGATCCGTCCGGTGGCGATCGACCCTGCCACCGGACGGCGGATCTCGCCGTGGCCGTTCGTCGGCCTGGTGCTGCTGGTCTCGTCGTTCTTCCTGTACGCCGCCTCGGGCCTGCTCGCGCCGGCGTGGGCGGTCGTCGTCCTGCTGCTGACCTGGCTGGTCATGCTCGTGCTCTGCTTCGTCTGGTGGACCTCCCACCCGAAGCGCACGGTCCTGCTCGGGGTCCTCTCGTTCGTGTGGTGGTGGGTCGCCATCACCGCCGGCGGCATCCTCCTGGACTGGACGGCCTGAGGCTGCCGGGCGTCAGCCCCGCTTGGCCCGAAAGGCCCTGGCCCGTCGGGCAGCTGCGACCACGGGCGCGGGGAGCCGCTCGTGGGGCAGGATGTCCCCATGGCCATCCACATCACCGACGACCCCGCGGCCGACGAGCTGCTGAGCTCCAACCCCTTCGCGCTGCTGGTGGGGATGATGCTCGACCAGCAGTACCCGATGGAGCACGCCTTCATGGGCCCGCAGAAGGTGATCGGCCGGTTCGGCAGCTTCGAGCCGGCGGCGATCGCGGCGGCCGATCCGGAGGAGTTCGCGGCGCTGTGCTCGACGACGCCCGCGATCCACCGCTTCCCGGGGTCGATGGCGGCGCGGCTGCAGGAGCTCGCGCGCATCGTCGTCGAGCAGTACGACGGCCACGCGGAGCGGATCTGGACCGAGGCCGCCGACGGCAAGGACCTCGCGAAGCGGCTGCAGGCGCTGCCCGGGTTCGGGGCGCAGAAGGTGAAGATCTTCGTGGCGCTCGTGGCCAAGCAGCTCGGCGTACGGCCGGACGGCTGGGAGAAGGCGGCGGGCGACTACGCGCTCGACGGGTACCGGTCGGTGGCCGACGTCGTCGACCCGGTGTCGCTGCAGAAGGTGCGCGACTACAAGAAGGCGAAGAAGGTGACTGAGCGAGCGGTCAGCGCTGAGCGAGGAACGAGCTCGAGGCGATGAGCCGCGAGCGAGGGAGCCAGACGAGCGAAGCGAGCCCAGGCTGAGGCCAAGGCGGACTGAGCCCCGGCTTCCTGAGCGGACCCTGAGCCGACGCTGAGCCGGTGCTGAGCCCCGATGCACGAAGGGCTGGGGGTACCGTGGCAGAATGGCGGAAGCGGTCTTGACACCTCCGGTCTTTGCCGCGCCCTAGATCCATCAGCATCGAGAGGTGTTCGTGTCCTCGAACCATCGTTCGGTCCCGCCCGCCCTGCTCAGCCACCCGTCGATCGCCGCGCTCATCGAGCACGCCACGCCGGTCGGCCGGGTCGCAGCGGAGGACCTCCGCCAGGCATTCGCTGCCGCTGACGTCGCTCCGGCCCAGCTCAAGGCCCTGATGGCCCACCTGTCGGGCCTCGGCATCTCCGTCGAGCTCGGCGCGCCCGTCGAGCACCGCGCCGTGGCCGCGGCCGCGCGCAAGACGGGGTCGGCGACCGCGACGACCGCCAAGAAGCCGGCCGCGAAGAAGCCGGCGCCGCCCGCGCCCGTTCCGGCCGCTCCGCCCGCGAAGACCCCGGCGAAGAAGGCCGCGAGCGCCGAGGCGCCGGCGGTGGGTCCGGACGGCAAGAAGGTCCTGCCGGACATCTCCGACGACCAGTTCGAGAAGGACGTCGCCGCCGACCCCACCATCAAGGAGGACGAGGAGGAGGCCAGCGCCACGTCCTCGTTCGTGATCTCGGCCGCCGACGACACCGACGAGCCGGCCCAGCAGGTCATGGTGGCCGGCGCTACGGCCGACCCGGTCAAGGACTACCTCAAGCAGATCGGCAAGGTCCCGCTCCTCAACGCCGAGATGGAGGTCGAGCTCGCCAAGCGGATCGAGGCCGGCCTGTTCGCGGAGGAGAAGCTCGGCAAGGGCGGCAAGATCACCCCCAAGCTCCTCGAGGAGCTGGAGTGGATCGCCGAGGACGGCCGCCGCGCCAAGAACCACCTGCTCGAGGCCAACCTGCGCCTCGTGGTGAGCCTCGCCAAGCGCTACACCGGCCGCGGCATGCTCTTCCTGGACCTGATCCAGGAGGGCAACCTCGGCCTGATCCGTGCCGTCGAGAAGTTCGACTACACCAAGGGCTACAAGTTCTCGACGTACGCCACCTGGTGGATCCGTCAGGCGATCACCCGCGCCATGGCCGACCAGGCCCGCACCATCCGGATCCCGGTCCACATGGTCGAGGTCATCAACAAGCTCGCCCGGGTCCAGCGCCAGATGCTGCAGGACCTCGGCCGTGAGCCCACCCCGGAGGAGCTCGCCAAGGAGCTCGACATGACCCCGGAGAAGGTCGTCGAGGTCCAGAAGTACGGCCGCGAGCCGATCTCGCTGCACACCCCCCTGGGTGAGGACGGCGACTCCGAGTTCGGCGACCTGATCGAGGACTCCGAGGCGATCGTCCCGGCCGACGCGGTCAGCTTCACGCTGCTGCAGGAGCAGCTGCACGCCGTCCTCGACACGCTGTCGGAGCGCGAGGCGGGCGTGGTCAGCATGCGCTTCGGCCTCACCGACGGCCAGCCCAAGACCCTCGACGAGATCGGCAAGGTCTACGGTGTGACCCGCGAGCGGATCCGCCAGATCGAGTCGAAGACCATGTCGAAGCTGCGGCACCCGAGCCGCTCGCAGGTCCTGCGCGACTACCTGGATTGAGCCGTTGGCGGCGAGGGCGACCACGAGCCTGGTCGTCCTCGCTGCCCTCGCCGCCGGCTGCAGCGACGAGCCCGGCCCGCCGCGTCCGGCGGCCCCCACCTCCTCGCCCGCCTCCTCGTCGGCGCCCGCGCCATCCGTGCCGAGTCCGGCCCCGCGGCCCGCCACCTTCGACGCCACGACGGCGTACGCCGCGGTCGAGCACCTCGCCGGCCGGATCGGCCCCCGCCTGGCCACCGACCGATCCTTCCGGCGCGCCGCCGACTGGGCGGCGGGACGGCTGGCCGACGCCGGCTATGACGTACGACGGCAGCGCTTCGCCGTGCCCGCCGGCGAGTCGTGGGGCGTCTCCGTGGACGCCGGGCGCAGCCAGAACGTGATCGCGGAGCCGCCCGGGTTCGACCCCGCCCGGCCGCACCTGGTCGTCGGCGCCCACCTGGACACGGTGGCGGTCTCACCCGGCGCGGAGGACAACGCCTCCGGCGTCGGCGTCGTGCTCGCGCTCGCCGGCACCGACCTGCAGGCGCGGCTGCCGGTCGTGCTCGTGCTCTTCGGCGCCGAGGAGCCGCGCGGACCCGGCGACGACGACCACCACTACGGGTCGCGGCACTATGTCGCCCGGCTCGACGAGAAGGCGCGCCGGGCGGTGCGCGGGATGCTCGCGCTGGACCGGGTCGGGGTCGGGACGGTGGTGCCGGTGGGCAGCGCGACCGCCGAGCCGCCCACGGCCCTGGTGCGGGCGGCCCGCCGGGCCGGGGTGGAGCACGTCGCGGAGACCGGGCAGCGCTCGAGCGACCACTGGTCGTTCGTCCGCGCCGGGCTGCCGGGCCTGCGGATCGGCAGCACGCCGTACGCCGGCTACCACAACGCGCGCGACCTGCCGGGCCTCGTGGACCCCGAGCAGCTCGACCGGGTCGGCCGGGTGGTGCTGGCCTGGCTCAGGGGCTGAGGAACGGCCCGCGGCCGTGCCGCCACACGTCCCCCAGGATGTCGGTGGCCAGGGCGCCGCGCACGACCCGCGGCGCGAAGTCGCCGTCCATCGCGTACGGCACCAGCCGGAACCCCTTGAGGTCGCCGCCCCAGAACACCGCCTCCAGCACGACGCCCTGCTGGGTCTGGGTCATGAAGTCCATGTCGAACACGAAGTTGCCCAGGGAGTGCGCGACCAGCGCGCCGTCGTACCACTCCAGGCCCTGCACCCAGTGCGGGTGCCCGCCGACCACCAGGTCGGCGCCCGCGTCGACCAGCCGCCGCGCGACGCGGGACTGGATCGGCTCGGCGACGTGGGTGTACTGCGTGCCCCAGTGCGGCAGCACGACGACCACGTCCACCTCGGAGTCCAGGCGCCGGACCAGCCCTTCGACGTGACGCAGGTCCGCCTCCACGAGCGGGCCGGTGCGCGGCGGCATCCGCACCGACAGCGCGCCGGGCCGGTCCGCGGTCGCCCGTGGCGTCTCACCGATCGCGTTGAAGCCGAGCACGCCGAAGCGCACGCCGTTGCGCTCGGCGACGTACGCCGTGCCGGCCTCCGCGCGGTTCCGGCCCGCGCCGAACGCCCGCACCGGCCCGTCGGCCAGCAGGTCGAGGGTCTGCAGCAGCGCCCGCTCGCCGAAGTCGCCGGCGTGGTTGTTGGCCAGCGACACCGCGTCGAAGCCGGCGTCCGCGAGTCCGTCGAGCACCTCCGGCGGCGCGGCGAAGGAGTCGCCGCCCTGCTGCGGCGGCCCGTCGTCGGACAGGGTGCTCTCCAGCGTCCCGATGGTCAGGTCCGCGGAGCGCAGCCGGTCCTGGAGCGGGCGCAGCGGCAGGCTCGGGTCGCCGGCCGCGGCCGCCCGGGCCCCCACCCGGCGGCCCAGCATCACGTCGCCCACGACGGTCAGCGTGGTCACCTCCGGCGGCGGTGGGCCCGCGACGAGCAGCGGGTACGCCGCCGGCCGCCGCAGCGGATCGATGCCCCCGACGCGTGCCGCCCGCACCGTGGCGTCGACCTCGGAGGCGGGCAGCACGGCCACGGCGTCCCGGTCGCGGCGTACCTCCTGCGTGGTCGCGACCAGGCGGAGCGGCCGGTCGGTCCCGTCCAGCGGCCGCCAGGTGTCGACCTGTCGGGCCGCGACGGCCTCCGCCTCGGCGAGGCTCAGGCGGGGCGCCGCCCGGGTGGCGTGCACCGCGACGACCAGCGGGTCCCGGGCGACGGGCGGGGACGCCGTCGTCGGTGCGGTCGTCGGTGCGGTCGTCGGTCCCGGCTCCCGGGACGAGGGCCCCGTGCAGCCGAGCACCAGCCCGGCAGCGAGGATGCCGAGCCCGAGAGCGCCGCCGCGCCGGGTCACCCCGGCATCGTCGCACTCAGCTCGGATCCGTGCTCAGTCGCCGGCCGGCACGACCATCGGGGTCCCCGCCACCGGGTCCGGTACGACGACGCAGGGCAGGCCGAACGCCTTCTCGACCACGTCCGCGGTGACCACCTCGGCCGGCGGGCCCTCGGCGAGGATCCGGCCGGCGGCCATGACGACGAGGTGGTCGCTGTAGCGGCAGGCGAGGTTGAGGTCGTGGAGCACCGTCACGATGGTGCGCCCGGTGCCCCGGTTCAGCGTCCGGAGCAGCCGGAGCAGCTCGACCTGGTGGCTGATGTCGAGGTAGGTCGTCGGCTCGTCGAGCAGCAGGAGGTCGGTCTCCTGGGCGAGCGCCATCGCGATCCAGACCCGCTGCCGCTGGCCGCCGGACAGGGCGTGCAGCGGCCGGTCCACGAGCTCGACGGTGTCGGTGGCCTCGAGCGCGGCCGCGACGGCCGCCTCGTCACGGGCGCTCCAGTGGCGGAACCAGCCCTGGTGCGGGTGCCGGCCCCGGGAGACCAGGTCGGCGACGGTGATCCCGTCGGGCGCCACCGGCGTCTGGGGGAGCAGCCCCAGGATCCGGGCGACCTCCCGCGAGCCGCGGTCCAGGATCGGGGTCCCGTCGAGCAGCACCTCGCCGGTCGAGGGACGCAGCAGCCGTGCGAGACCGCGCAGCAGGGTCGACTTCCCGCACGCGTTGGCGCCGACGATGGCCGTGACCCGGCCGTCCAGGACGTCCAGGTCCAGTCCCTCGACGACCGCCCGGTCGTCGTACCCCAGCGACAGGTCGCGGGCCGCCAGTCGCGGCGTCGTCGGTGCCTGGGTCATCCGCCCATCCCCCTCCGGTTGGTGGTGGCGATCAGCCACAGCAGGTACGGCGCGCCCACGGCGCCGGTGACGACGCCGGTCGGCATCTCGACCGGCAGCACGTTGACCGCGATGTAGTCGGCGATCAGGCAGAGCACGGCGCCGGTCGCCGCGGCCGCGACGATACCGCCGCGGGCACGGCCCAGCAGCCGGTCCGCGACCGGTCCGGCGACGAGGGCGACGAAGGTGATCGGCCCGGCGACGGCGGTGGCGAGGGCGGTGAGCAGCACCGCCACGCCGATCAGCGCCAGCCGGGTCGGCTCGAGCCGGGTGCCGAGCCCGCGGGCGGTGTCGTCGCCGAGCTCGACGGTACGCAGCATCCGCTGGAGCACCGGCACCAGCGGCGCCAGTGCCAGCAGGCACCACAGCAGCACCTCGTTCTCGGCGTCGCCGGCCTGCCCGATGGAGCCGGTGAGCCAGTGCAGCGCCTCCCGCGCCTCGGTCAGCGAGGTGCGGGTCAGCAGGTAGCCGGTGATGCCGGTCGCGAAGGCCGCCATGCCGATGCCGATCAGGATGAACCGGTAGCCGGTGATCCCGTCGCGCCAGGCCAGCAGGTACATCGCGATCGAGAACAGCACCGCGCCGGCCAGTGCCAGTACCGGGATGCTCAGCGCGGCCAGGGCCGGCACCGCGATCCCGGCGACCGCGAAGACGCTGGCGCCGGCGGAGATGCCGACGAAGTCCGGCGAGGCGAGCGGGTTGCGCAGCAGCTGCTGGAAGATCGTGCCCGCCGCGCCGAGGGCCAGGCCGACGCCGATCGCCGCCTTGACCTGCGGGAAGGCGAGGTCGCGCACGATGAAGTCGACGGCCGGGCTGTCGCGGGTCCCGAGGAGGGAGCCGAGGACCTGGTCGAGGCTGAGCCGGACCGAGCCGAAGCACAGCGTGGCCAGGCCCAGCACGACCACGGTCGCCGCCAGCAGCGCCGGTACGACGACCGCTCGCTGCGCGCGCCGGCGGCGGGTCCGGCGCAGGGCGACCCGGGCGGGGATCGCCTGGTCCAGGGTGCTCATAGCTCGGCCAGCCGGCGGTAGCGGACGAGGGCGATGAAGAAGGGCGCCCCCAGGACGCCGAGCACGATGCCGACCTGGAGCTCGCCGGGGGAGCCCAGGATCCGGCCGAGGATGTCGGCGCCGAGGAGCAGCAGCGGGCCGAGGAGCAGGGAGTACGGCAGGATCCAGCAGTAGTCCGGGCCGCAGATCGCCCGGGCGACGTGCGGCACGACGAGCCCGACGAAGACGATCGGCCCGCAGGCGGCGGTCGCGGCGCCGCAGAGCACCGCGACGACCGTGAACAGCCCGATCCGGGTCCGGGTCAGCGACACCCCGAGACCGCGGGCCGCGTCCTCGCCCAGGGCGAGCGCGTTGAGCGAGCGTCCGCACAGCATCCCGGCGGCCAGCGCCACCAGCAGCACCGGCGCGACGCCGGTGACGATCGGCGCGTACCGCCCCGCCAGCGAGCCGACCTGCCAGAACCGGAACGCGTTCTGGGCCTGCAGGTCGGTCAGCAGCAGCCCGATCGTGACGGCGCCGAACCCGGCCGTGATCGCCGCCCCGGCCAGGGCCATCTTCACCGGGGTCGCGCCCTCGCGACCGAGCGAGCCCACGGCGTACACGAGGGCGGTGGCGGCGAGTGCGCCGATGAACGCGAAGACCACATGCGGCCCGATCCCGGTCACGCCGAGGACCACGATGCCGAGCACCACCGCCAGCGCGGCGCCCGCCTCGATCCCCATGATCGAGGGGTCGGCCAGCGGGTTGCGGGTCAGCCCCTGCAGGATCGCGCCGGACACGCCGAGGGCGGCGCCGACCAGGATGCCGAGGAGGGTGCGCGGCACCCGCAGCCGGACCGTCACGGTGTCGTCGGTCGTCACGGCGCTGAGGTGCCGCAGCGCGTCGACGACGTCGCCGAGCCCGATGTGGCGGGAGCCCTGGGTGATGCTCAGGAAGCCGACGAGCAGGAGCAGGGCGGCGAGTCCGAGGAGCCCGGCTGCCCTAGTCACCGATGGAGTCGTCGAGGCCGGACAGCTCCTCCGTGAGCTTCGTCAGCGCCGTGGCGTAGTGGCCGTAGGTGTGCAGCCAGAAGCCCGGCCACTCCACGATCTGGCCGGCCGCGGCGGCCCGGATCGAGGTCCAGGTCGGCTGGGTCTCCACCGTCTTCTGGTCCGCGGCGAAGCTGCGGTTGTCGAACATCAGCACGTCGGGCTGGTACTTGTCGGCGTTCTCCCAGCTCAGGTTCTCCCAGTAGGGGAAGCCCGGGTCGGGGGAGTCGGGCTCGATGATGTCGAGGCCCCACCGGTCGAAGTCGAGCAGCTCGGGGGCGTACTCCGGGTTGGCGACGTAGAGCAGGTCGCTGGCGGGCGAGACCGCCAGCGCCGTGAAGTCCTTCTCCTCCATGGCCGCGATGAAGGCGTCGCGCGCCTCCTCGAAGGCCGCCTTGTCCTTCGCGCCCTGGGAGTTCTCGACGTCGGCGCCGAGGCTCGCGGCGAGCTCCTCGTAGCCCTCGGCGAGGTCGAGGATCGAGTCGCCCTGGGTGGCGCCGACGACGGGGGCGAGGTCGGCGAGCTTCTTGCTCTTGGCCTTGACGCCGTCCTCGAAGCCGGAGTGGGCCTTCTCGGCGGGCCACCAGTCGGCCACGATCAGGTCGGGGGAGAGCGTGGACGCCTTGGCGACGTCGATCGAGCCCCACTCCTCGCCGAGGATCTCGATGCCGGTCAGGTCCAGACCCTGCAGGTTGGGGTCGGTGTCGACCGACTCGTCGCCGTAGATGCCGACCGGGCGGATGCCGTACGACATCAGCGCGGCGGCCTCCGCGGCGTGCGCGATGATCCGGGTCGGGACCTCGTCGAGCGTGACCACCTCGCCCGAGCCGTCGGTGAACTCCCACGGGCCCTCCGGCGTCGCCGACGCGCCCGACGCCGGGTCGTCGCCGGCGTCCTTCTCCGGGATGTCGGAGGAGCAGGCGGTCAGTGCCAGCGCCAGGCTGGCGGCCGCGACCACGGCCAGGCGGGTTCTCATGAGGAAAGGCTAACCTGAGGCGATCCGCTCGCTGAGAGGCGTCCCGAAAAGCGCCGCGGCCCCGAGAGGACTCGGGGCCGCGGGCGAGCTGTCGGAGGTCAGTCGGCGACGGGCGCCGGCTTGTCGGTGAGCCTGTGGGTCTCGTCGTGGACGGTGACCGCGATCTCCTTGAGCGCGTCACCGTGCTCACGGGCGTGGTGGGCGCAGAAGAGGAGCTCGCCGCCGGTGGCGAGCTCTACGCGGAGGTAGGCCTGGGCACCACAACGGTCACAGCGGTCCTCCGCGGTCAGCGGGGCGCTGGGAGCAACAGCAGTTGTCATCTCGGGCCTCTCAATCATTCTCGATAACACCCTCATCGGGCGTTGTCCGGATCAACGTAGCGACTGGATCAAAGATTCCCGTCCCCGTGTGGTCCATTCCACTTCTGCGTCAGGTTCATCCAAGCACCTGGGAGCCGTCCTTTCGGTGATTTCCCACGGCCCGAAACAGCACTGTGACCATCCGGGCCCCGTGTCCCTGCGCACTCGCCCGGCGTGTCGCGGGTAGATTCATGTCCTTGGAAGTACCCCCGATCCACCGTGATCCACCCGTGAGGAGCCGGTCATCGCCGACAACACCTACAACGCAGCCCACCTCCTGGTCCTCGAGGGCCTCGAGGCCGTGCGGAAGCGTCCCGGGATGTACATCGGCTCCACCGACACCCGGGGGCTGATGCACTGCCTCTGGGAGATCATCGACAACGGCGTCGACGAGGCCCTCGGCGGCTTCGCCCGCCGGGTCGAGGTGATCCTCCACGCCGACGACTCCGTCGAGGTGTACGACGACGGCCGCGGCATCCCGACCGACAAGGAGCCCAAGACCGGCCTGCCCGGCGTGGAGGTCGTGGCGACCAAGCTCCACGCCGGCGGCAAGTTCGGCGGCGGCTCGTACGTCGCCACCGGCGGCCTCCACGGCGTCGGCCTCTCCGTGGTCAACGCGCTCTCCAGCCGGATGGACATCGACGTCGACCGCTCGCCCGCGAGCCAGGGGATGAGCTTCCAGCGCGGCGTACCCGGGGTGTTCGACGGCGACGGCCCGTCGGGCTCCTTCACCCCCAAGTCGGGGCTGACCCGCAAGGGCGGGCGGGTCGCGAAGGGGAGGTCCGGCACCCGGATCCGGTTCTGGCCGGACCGCCAGATCTTCACCAAGGACGCCGAGTTCGTCCTCGACGGGCTGGTCGGGCGCGCCCGGCAGACCTCGTTCATCGTGCCCGGCCTCGAGCTGGTCATCAGCGACCAGCGGGCGGCCGACCGGGCGGAGTGGACCGAGGAGAAGTTCCGCCACGACGGGGGCATCGCGGAGTTCTGCGACTTCCTGGCCCACGACGAGCCGGTCACCGAGGTGCTGCGGCTGCAGGGCAGCGACACCTTCACCGAGACCGTGCCGCTGCTCGACGACCAGGGCCACATGACCCCCAGGACGTCGAGCGCGAGCTGACCGTCGACGTCGCGGTGCGCTGGGGCAGCGGCTACGACACCGAGCTGCGCTCCTTCGTCAACGTCATCGCCACCCCCAAGGGCGGCACCCACGTCTCCGGCTTCGAGGCCGCCCTCACCAAGACGTTCAACGACGCCATGCGCGCCTCCAAGGCGCTCAAGGTCAACGACGACGACGTGATCAAGGACGACATCCTCGAGGGCATGACGGCGGTCGTCACGGTCCGGCTCGCCGAGCCGCAGTTCGAGGGGCAGACCAAGGAGATCCTCGGCACCCCGGCCGCGCGCACCGTCGTACGCAAGGTCGTCGCGGCGGAGCTCAAGGGCTTCCTCACCTCGACCAAGCGGGCCGAGAAGGCGCAGGCCAAGCTCCTCATGGAGAAGGTCGTCGCCGCGTCCAAGACCCGGATCGCCGCCCGCCAGCACAAGGAGACCCAGCGCCGCAAGAACGCGCTGGAGTCCTCCACGCTGCCGGCCAAGCTCGCCGACTGCCGCTCCGGCGACAACGAGCGCACCGAGCTGTTCATCGTCGAGGGCGACTCGGCGCTCGGCACCGCCAAGCTCGCGCGCAACGCCGAGTTCCAGGCGCTGCTGCCGATCCGCGGCAAGATCCTCAACGTCCAGAAGGCGTCGGTGGGCGACATGCTCAAGAACGCCGAGTGCGCCTCGATCATCCAGGTCGTCGGCGCCGGCTCCGGGCGGACCTTCGACCTCGACGCCCGCCGCTACGGCCGGGTCATCTTCATGGCCGACGCCGACTCCGACGGCGCCCACATCCGCACCCTGCTGGCCACCCTCTTCTTCAAGTACATGCCCGACCTGGTCAAGGCCGGCCGCGTCTACTCCGCCGTCCCGCCGCTGCACCGGATCGAGATCTCCAACCCGAGGAAGGGCCAGGAGAAGTACGTCTACACCTACTCCGACGACGAGCTCCAGCGGAAGCTCGCGGAGCTGAAGAAGCGCAACGTCCGCTGGAAGGACCCGGTCCAGCGCTACAAGGGCCTCGGCGAGATGGACGCCGACCAGCTGGCCGAGACCACCATGGACCCGCGCCGCCGCACCCTGCGCCGGCTGACGGTCGACGAGCTCGAGATGGCCTCCGAGGTGTTCGAGCTGCTCATGGGCAGCGACGTCGCGCCGCGCAAGGAGTTCATCATCCAGGGGGCCTACGAGGTCGACATGGAGACGTTGGACGCGTGAGCACCGGCGGGGCGGCTGCATCGCGCGCGCGGCAGACACGGGACCTGGTCCTCGCCGCCGGTGTCCTCGACGACCCCGTCGGCGCGTCCTTGGGCGGGCCGCACGCCCACCTGGCGCGGCGGGCCGGCCGCGTCCGGCTGTACGACGACGAGGTGGCCACCTTCGCCGCGATGCCGGCCGACGCCGGGCCGGAGGACTGGGCCGGCCTCGCGACGCTGGTCGGCCCGGGCGGCCTCGCCGACCTGTTCAGCTCGCCCGTGGCGCCGCCGGAGGGCTGGGCGCCGGTCTTCACGCTGGAGGGCCTGCAGCTGGTCGGCGACGACCTGCGGGTGCCCGGCGCGGGGGGAGCCGAGGTCGTGGAGCTCGGGCCCGCCGACGTACCCGCCATGCTCGACCTGGTGGCCCGCACCCGCCCGGGACCGTTCTGGCGGCGTACCCCGGAGATGGGCACCTATCTGGGCGTGCGGGACGGCGGGGTCCTCGTGGCGATGGCGGGGGAGCGGCTGCACCCGCCGGGCTGGGCCGAGGTCAGCGCCGTGTGCACCGCGCCCGAGGCCCGCGGCCGCGGGCTCGCCGGGGCGCTGGTCGCGGAGGTCGCCGCCCGGATCCGGGCACGCGGCGAGCAGCCCTTCCTGCACGTCGCGGCCGACAACACCGCCGCGATCCGGCTGTACGACGCCCTGGGCTTCCGGGTCCGCCGGTCGGTCGCCTTCCGCGGGTTCCGGGTGCCGCCGGCAGCGTGGCGGGAGGCGCGTGCCCGGCAGCTTGCTGCCCCCGTCGCGGTGGAGACGCGCTCGGCCACCACCATGGACCGATGAGCGCCGCCGACCGCCCCGCCGTCGTGAAGCTGCTCAAGGCGCGCGGCGCCAAGGCCCGCCGCGGCCACCTGCGGATCCCCGTCGGCGACCTCTTCTGGTACGTCGACGTGCTGGCCGACGGCGTCGGGCCGGCCGCGCCGCTGCGACTCGAGGTCGGCTGCTGGACCACTGCCCTGCCGCCGGAGCCGGACGGCGGCGCCGTCGACTGCCCCCTGCTGATGGACGTCCCGCTCGGCGACGACGCCGTCGGCGCCACCACGGCGCTGGTCGACCGGGTCGCGGCGATCGGGGACCTCGCCACGCTCGGCGCCCGCCTGGGCGACCTGCCCGGGGCGCTGGTCGACCAGCGGCTGCGCGACCTACTCGGAGCGTGAGGAGGGACGCCTCCGCCCGCGCCGGGCGCGCTCGACGGCCCGGCTCCACAGCAGTCGCGCCGGGGCGGTGAGCTGGCCGGTCGCGGCCATGTCGCGCGCGAGGAGCGCCGTCGCGGCGGCCTTGGTCGCGGCCGATGCCTTGGACAGGTGGCCCGAGTCGAACGGCGGCTGCGGGTCGTACTCGATGGACAGCTGGATCGCCCGCGCCCGCCCCTCGCCGCCGATCTCGCCGGCGAGCCACAGCGCCATGTCGAGGCCCGCCGACACGCCGGCGGCCGTCACCACCCTGCCCTCGTGCACGATCCGCTCGTCACCCACCGGGACCGCGCCGAACGCGCGGAGCAGGGGGACGCACGCCCAGTGGGTGGTCGCCCTGAGCCCGTCGAGGACGCCCGCGGCGCCGAGCAGCAACGATCCGGTGCAGACCGACGTGGTCCAGGTCGACGTACGGTCGGCGGCCCGGATCCAGGCCAGCAGCTCCTCGTCCCGCCCGTGCTCCATGGTGCTGAAGCCGCCGGGGACCAGGACCACGTCCGGGGCGGGCGTCTCGGCGAACGTGTGCGTCGCCCCCACCACGAGGACGCCCGAGTCGGCGGCCACCGGGCCCGTCTGGTGCCACACGAACCGCACCTCGGTGTCCGGCAGGGCGCGGAGGACCTCGTAGGGGCCGATGAGGTCGAGCGCGGTGAAGCCCGGGTAGAGCACGATCGCGATCTGCAAGGGCCTGCTCCTCGGTGTGGCGGTGGGCGCTCAGACCTCCGGGTTGAGCAGCCCCGTGTCGACGTCGTAGATGAACCCGCCGACCTTCACGGAGTCGGGGATGAGCGGGTGCGAGGTGACCTTGCGCACGTCCTCGGCGAGGGCGGCCTTCTGGTCGGCGATCACGTGGAAGGCGTGCCAGGTGATGTCCTGGCCGACCGCGGCGCCGATCCGGTCGTGGATCTCGGCCTCGGTGCTGGAGGCCATCGCGCACCGGGTGTGCGGGATCACCAGGATCCGGTCGACGTTGAGCAGGTGGACGCCGAGCACGAGCGCCTCGAGGGCGGCCTCGGTGATGCGGCCGCCCGGGTTGCGGAAGATCTTGGCGTCGCCGTAGTCGAGGCCGAGCATCCGCAGCGGGTCGATCCGGGAGTCCATGCAGGTCACGATCGCGACGCCCGCATGGGCCTTGCCGTCGAAGCCGCCGTGGTCGAAGGTCTCGGCGTAGTCGCGGTTGGCCTTCAGCAGATCGTCGAAATCACCCATGCTTCGCAGATTAGCCCCCTGCGCGGAGCGCCTCGGCGGTGTCCACGTCCTGGGTGCGCACTCGTGCGAACACGGCCAGGGCGAGGACGGCGGCGGCGAACGCGGCGACGGCGGCGCCCCGGAAGACCGCCTGCTCCTGGAGGATGCCCAGCTCGGTGATCCCGAGGTCGGGGTCGGCGGCCTGGGCGGCGTACAGGCGCCGCAGGCCGATGGTGGTCAGGGCGGAGATGCCGACCAGCATGCCGACCATCCGGGCCACCACGACGAGGGCGCTCGCCAGGCCGTGGGTGTCGTCGTCGGTGGTGGCGAGGATGGCGGCGTTGACCGGGGCCAGCGCGAGCCCGAAGCCGAGGCCGCCGACGACCAGCGGGACGTTGGAGGCGAACCCGGCCAGGCTGTCGGCGTCCCACTGGCCCATCACGAGGAAGGCGCCGCCGGCGGCGGCCATGCCGACGGCGGTCAGGGCGCCGGCGTTGACCCGGCGCAGCAGCCAGCCGCCGAGGACGGCGCCGACGGGCAGGGCCGCGAGGAAGCGGAGCAGCACCAGCGCCGCGCCGAGCTGGGAATCCTTCTCGGTCGTGGTGCGCGCGAACAGCGGGATGTCGACCAGCGCCGCGATCAGCGCCCAGCCGACCAGGAAGCTGACGACCAGCGCGCCCCACGCCGGCACGGGCCGCAGGGCGCCCCGCGGCACGATCGGCGCCTCGGCACGGCGCAGGTGCACGACCAGGAGTACGACGGCGACGGCCGAGCCCGCGAGGAGCCACGGCCCCTGCGGGGAGAACACCGCCACCTCCGGGTCCGCGGTCGCGAAGGCGAGCACGATCCCGCCCAGGACGACGGCGAGCAGCCCGGCGCCCGGCAGGTCGGCCGCCAGCAGGTGGCCGAGCCAGCCGCGGAGGTCGACGAGCGCCCCGGCCCGGAACCAGCACCAGGCCAGGAGCAGGACCAGCGCGGCGACGGTGACCAGGCCGACCGGCGTCACCCAGCGGCTGCCGCCGTCGACGTACGGGATGAACAGCCGGCCCCAGGTGAGGTCGCGCTGCACGCTGCCGGGCTGGACGAAGGTGAGGAACCCGGCGGCCAGCGTCACGGCGAGCAGGACGAGGCCGACCAGGTCGGGGAGTCGCCGGGGCGAGCCGGCGGCGGTCGGGACCGGCCGGCCGACGCGGGCGACCAGGCCGACCGCGACGACCAGCAGCGCGCCGACGGCGAGGTTGATCGCGAAGATGCCGCGCCAGGAGGTGAAGGACAGCACGAAGGCGCCGAACAGCGGGCCGAGGACGCTGCCGAACTCCTGCACCGCCGAGACGATGCCGAGGGGGAGGCCGCGGCGCTCGACGGGGTAGAGCGCGGCCACCAGCGACATGGTCGCCGGGACGAGCCCGCCGCCGCCGACGCCCTGGAGGAACCGGCCGGCGACCATGGTGGGCAGGTCGTAGGAGATCGCCGTGACGAGCGAGCCGATCGAGAACACCACCAGCGACATCGCGAGCACGGGGATCTGCCCGCGCAGGTCAGCGATCCGGCCGATCAGCGGCAGCATCGCGACGTACCCCAGCAGGAAGCCGGAGACGATCGGCGCCGCGCGCTGGAGCTCCTCGACCGGGATGCCGGCGCCCGCCATCATGTCGGGCAGCGCGAGCACGACCACATAGGTGTCGACGGCCGCGAACGCGACGGCCGCCGCGCAGAAGGTCAGCAGCAGCCGGTTCGCCGTGCTCATCGCTGGCGGCTCATTCGGGGCCGAGATGTCCTTCTCGACGTCGTACTCGGTGACGTCGATGGTGTAGGTCACCGGCTCGGAGTCGGGGAAGAAGGTGCCGGTCAGCCGGGCGGTGCGCAGGTAGCCGTCGTCGTCGAGGCGGTACGTCGCGTCGAAGTCGTCGCCCTCGGCGCAGGGCAGGATCTTGCGGATCGAGTCGCCCGTGGCGGTGCCGGACCAGGTGTGGAAGACCTCCTTGTTGTCCTTGCCGCCGCGCTCGGACTTGCCGGCCTCGACGTCGGTGCTGCTGGTCAGCACCGACGACACGCCGACCGACGGGTCGAGCAGCTTGGCCGGGTCGGGGGCGCACAGGTCCTCGGGCTGGAACCGGTCGCTCCAGCCGCCGAGCGCGATGTGGTTGATCCACAGCGTCCCGTCGACGGAGATCACGGGGACGCCGCTGACGGAGAAGCCGGCCACCTTGCCGTTGACGTCGCCCTCGAAGGCCGGCGGGTCGGCGACGATCGTGCCGCTCGCTGCCGACAGGTAGTCGACGCCGGGGTCGTCGCCGGTGGAGAGGGTGACCTCGATGCCGCTGGTGCCGTCGAGCAGCTCCTTGGCCTTCTTCCCGGCGTCCGACCAGGAGGCGCCGCCCGGGGAGTCGTCGTCGCCCGAGCAGGCGGTGAGGGATCCGGCGGCCACGAGGGCGGTCAGGGTGGCGGCGGCGAGGCGCGTCGTACGGCGGCGGAGCAGGCTCGTCATGCGCTCACCCTGACACATCGCCGGTGGGCGCCGGGGCCGCATCCGCGGCGAGGGGCGCGCCCAGCGCGGCGGTGAGCGGGCCCGCCGCCGCGGCCAGCGCCTGGCTGCCGGGGGTGCCCGAGCCGTCGCGGCGGCCGGTGGCGTCGGGCAGGTCGACGGGGGCGCCGCTCGCGGCCGCGGCCCGGGCCGGCGCGGGTCCGGCCCAGGCGAAGACGAGCGCGTCCTCGCCCTTGAGGAAGCGGTGGCAGCGGACGCCGCCGGTGGCCCGCCCCTTGGCGGGGTACTCCCAGAAGTCGGTCACCTTGACCGAGCCGGGCTCGGTGCCGGGCAGGGCGGTGGCGGACCCGGAGGCGGTCACCAGCACCACGCCGCCGGGGGAGTTGAGGTCGAGGACGCCGAACCAGACCACCCGCTCGCCGTCGGCCACCCGGACGCCGGCCATGCCGCCGCCCGAGCGGCCCTGCGGGCGCACGCCGTCGGCGGGGTAGTGGAGCAGCTGGGCGTCGGAGGTGACGAAGCAGAGCTCCTCCTGGCCGGTGCGGAGCTCGACCGCGCCGACCACCTCGTCGCCGTCCTTGAGGCCGATCACGTCCCACTCGTCCTTGTTGATCACCTCGGGGTTGACCCGCTTGACGACGCCCTGCCGGGTGCCGAGCGCCAG
The DNA here is from genome assembly GCF_006494775.1 of Nocardioides humi. Lineage (NCBI taxonomy): Bacteria > Bacillati > Actinomycetota > Actinomycetes > Propionibacteriales > Nocardioidaceae > Nocardioides > Nocardioides humi. Next base: position 5,626,200 of record NZ_CP041146.1, read on the forward strand.
CCCGGCGCCCTCGGTGGTGAGCGTGGTCAGCGCGAGCGCGCGCTCGCCGGCGGCGAGCTCGAGCACCTCGGTGAGCGGGAGGCCGCCCTGCAGGTTGGGCTCGTTGGCCGACGGCGGGATCGCGGGGAGGTCGAGCACGGCCAGCCGCAGCAGCCGCCCGGCGGAGGTCAGCACGCCGATGTCGGCGCGGGCGGTCGTACGGACCGCCGAGATCACGACGTCGTGGTTGGCGCGGCCGCCGCCGGTGCCGATCTCGTCGGCGTTGCTCGTGCGGGCGAGCAGGCCGGTCGAGGACAGCAGCGCGAAGCACGGGTCGTCGGCGACCTCCAGCGGCGCGGCCGCGGCGGCGACGGCGGTGGTGCCGGCGGACTCGAGCAGGACGGTACGACGCGGCGTGCCGAACGTCTTCGCGACGTCGGCGAGCTCGGAGGAGACCAGCTTCTTCAGCAGCGCCTCGTCGCCGAGGATGGCGTCGAGCTCCTCGATCTCGCGGCGCAGCTGCTCCTGCTCCTTCTCCAGCTCGATCCGGGAGAACCGCGTGAGCCGCCGCAGCTGCATCTCGAGGATGTACTCGGCCTGGGCCACCGAGAGGTCGAAGACGCTCATCAGCCGCTCCTTGGCCGCTGCGGAGTCGTCGCTGGTGCGGATGACCTGGATCACCTCGTCGATGTCGAGCAGGGCGATCAGCAGGCCGTCGACGAGGTGGAGCCGGTCGGCCTTCTTGCCGCGCCGGAACGCCGAGCGGCGCCGGACGACGTCGTACCGATGCTCGAGGAAGACCTCGAGCATCTCCTTGAGCCCCATCGTGCGGGGCTGACCGTCGACCAGCGCGACGTTGTTGATGCCGAAGGAGTCCTCGAGCGGGGTCAGCTTGTAGAGCTGCTCGAGCAGCGCCTCGGGCACGAACCCGTTCTTGACCTCGATCACCAGCCGCAGGCCGTTCTCGCGGTCGGTGAGGTCCTTGATGTCGGCGATGCCCTGCAGCTTCTTCGACTGCACGAGCACCTTGATCCGCTCGACGACCTTCTCGGTGCCGATGTTGTAGGGCAGCTCGGTGACCACGATGCCCTTGCGGCGCCCGACGGTCTCGATGCGGGCGGTGGCGCGCATCTTGAAGATGCCGCGACCGGTCTCGTAGGCGTCGCGGATGCCGTCGAGGCCGACGATCTTGCCGCCCGTGGGCAGGTCGGGGCCCGGGATGAACCTCATCAGGCCGTCGGTGTCGGTCTTCGGGTGCTGGATGAGGTGGCGCAGCGCCTGGACCACCTCGACCAGGTTGTGCGGCGCCATGTTGGTCGCCATGCCGACCGCGATGCCGGTCGTGCCGTTGACGACCAGGTTGGGGATGGCCGAGGGGAGCACGGTCGGCTCGTACTCGCGGCTGTCGTAGTTGGGCTTGAAGTCGACGGTGTCCTCGTCGATCGACTCCGTCATCGCCACCGCCGGCGGCGCCATCCGGGCCTCGGTGTACCGCATCGCCGCCGGCGGGTCCTCGCCGCCGGGGGAGCCGAAGTTGCCGTGCCCGTCGACCATCGGCAGCCGCAGCGCCCACGGCTGCGCGGTGCGCACCAGGGCGTCGTAGATCGCCCCGTCGCCGTGGGGGTGCAGCCGGCCCATGACCTCACCGACGATGCGGGCGCACTTGGAGTGCCCGCGGTCGGGCCGCAGGCCCATGTCGTTCATCGTGTAGAGGATCCGCCGCTGCACCGGCTTCAGCCCGTCGCGCGCGTCGGGGAGCGCGCGGGAGTAGATGACGGAGTAGGCGTACTCCAGGAACGACGACTGCATCTCGTCGCGGATGTCGGTGTCGAGGATGTGCTCCTCGAAGTCCTCCGGAAGGGGATCCTGCTTCGTGCGCCGTGCCATGGGGGCCATTCTTCCGGGTGCGTCCGGCGATGCGTGCAGGGGCACGCCGGGGACGGTGACGGTCCTCGGCATGCTGGTCGTCTGCGAGGCTGGTCCGGACCGCGCTGTAACACGTCGTTCGCCGCTCTACCCGCCGCGTGCCTGCTGTTCGAGCCTCGTACAGACCCGCTCCGGCGAGGTCTTGCGGCTGGGAGAGCGGCGAACGACGTGTTACAGGCCTTGCAAGCCCCGCCGCGTCCGGCTCCGCGCCCGGTCTCTCAGCGGGCTCCCGCACGCTGGCGCATGCTGGCAGGCCCGATAGATTTCTCCCTGTGAGCCCCGGCGACCCGACCCCCACCGACGAGATCGAGGCGCCGCCCGCCCACTGGGAGGGCGACGTCCTGCTCCGCGACGGTCGTACGGCGCACATCCGGCCGATCCGCCCGAGGACGACGAGCTCCTCGTGGAGTTCTACGCCCGGGTCTCCGACGAGTCGAAGTACTACCGGTTCTTCTCGCCGATGCCGGTCCTGTCCGAGCGCGACGTGCGCCGGTTCACCCACGTCGACCACCGCGACCGGGTGGCGCTGGTGCTCATCCTGCAGGAGCGGATGATCGCCGTCGGCCGGTACGACGTCGTGGCGGACAACGAGGCCGAGGTCGCCTTCCTCGTGGAGGACGAGCACCAGGGCCGCGGCATCGCCCAGCTCCTGCTCGAGCACCTCGCCCAGGCCGGGCGCGAGCGCGGCGTCGAGCGGTTCACCGCCGAGGTGCTGCCCGACAACTCCCGGATGATCCAGACCTTCCGCGACGCCGGCTACCGGGTGGTCAGCGGCTACCACGACGGGGTCATCACCCTGGAGTTCCCGATCGACCCGACCGACACCGCGATCGGCGTCATGCGCGACCGCGAGCACGCCGCCGAGGCCGCCTCGATCCACCGCTTCTTCCACCCGCGCTCGGTCGCGATCATCGGCGCCAGCCGCCGGCAGGACACCATCGGCCAGGTGCTGGTGCGCAACCTGGTCAACGGCGACTTCACCGGCCGGGTGTACGTCGTCAACCCGAGCGCCCCCGCGGTGTCGGGCATCCCGGCGTACAAGAACGTCAACGAGATCCCCGACGACGTCGACGTCGCGATCGTGGCGGTCCCCGCCGACGCGGTCACCGACGTCGTGCTCGACTGCGCCAACAAGGGCGTGCACGGGCTGATCGTGATCTCCTCCGGCTTCGCCGAGACCGGCGAGGAGGGCCGCAAGCGGCAGCGCCACCTGGCCGGGCTGTGCCGTTCGTACGGCCTGCGGCTGATCGGCCCCAACTGCCTCGGCGTGCTCAACACCGACCCGGTGGTGCAGGTCAACGCGTCGCTGTCGTCGGTGATGCCGGCCCGCGGTCGTGCGGGCTTCTTCTGCCAGTCCGGCGCGCTCGGCTCGGCGATCCTGGAGAAGGTCAAGAACCGCGGCCTCGGCATCTCGACCTTCGTCAGCGCGGGCAACCGGGCCGACGTCTCCGGCAACGACCTCCTGCAGTACTGGGAGGAGGACGACGCGACCGAGGTCGTGATGATGTACCTCGAGTCGATCGGAAACCCGCGCAAATTCTCCCGCATCGCCCGCCGGGTCTCCCACCGCAAGCCGATCGTCGCCGTCCGGTCCGGGCGCACGACGCAGGGCGTGCCGATGGGCCACACGGTACGACGCATCGGCGCGCCGCAGGCCGCCGTCGACGCCATGTTCCGCCAGGCCGGGGTGATCCAGGTCGACACCCTCGACGACATGTTCGACGTGGCCCAGCTGCTCGCCCACCAGCCGCTGCCGCGCGGGCGCCGGGTCGCGATCGTCGGCAACTCCGACGCTCTCGGCCTGCTCGCCGCCGACGCCGCGTCCGCGGTCGGCCTGGTGGTCAACCGCTCGGTCGCGCTCGGCGCGGACGCCACCGCCGAGGACTTCGAGGACGCCCTCGACGACGCGATCGACGATCCCGACGTCGACTCGGTGATCGCGGTCTACATCCCGCCGCTCGACGTCTCGGGCGAGGAGGTCGCCAACGTGCTCGCGGCCGTGGGGGAGCAGTCGGACAAGCCGCTCGTCTCGTCGTTCCTCGGCGCCGAGGGCATCCCGGAGCTGCTGCGAGTCCCCGACGTGACCGGGTCCTCGGCGGGACGCGGCTCCGTGCCGTCGTACCCGGCGGTGGAGGCGGCGGTCCGGGCGCTGGCCCGCGTCGTGGAGTACGCCGTGTGGCTGCACGCCCCCGACGGCCCGGCTGCCGAGGCCGGCGAGGTCGACGGTCGCAGCGCCCGGCGCCTCGTCGAGCGCGTGCTCGCCGACCCCGAGGTGGTCGCCGCGGACCGCGAGGTCGAGCTCGACCAGGACCAGGTCACGGCGCTGCTGCACGCCTACGGCATCGAGCTGTGGCCCTCGGAGTCGGTGACCGACGTCGAGGCGGCGGTGGCCGCCGGCCAGCGGCTGGGCTGGGACGTCGTGCTCAAGTCCACCCTGGCGTCGGTGCGGGAGCGGCCCGACCAGATCCACGTGTGGCGCAACATCCCCGACGCGGACGAGATGCGGGAGGCGTGGGACCACCTGGCGGGGCTGATCGACCCGACCGTCGGCCGGTTCGTCGTGCAGCGCAACGCGCCCACCGGCGTACCCATCGCCGTGCGGTCCTTCGAGGACCCCCTCTTCGGGCCGGTCGTGTCGTTCGGCATCTCCGGCCCCGTCATCGAGCTGCTGGGGACTGGTCCTACCGGATCCCGCCGCTGGGCGCGCACGAGGTCGCGGCGATGGTGCGCGAGGTGAAGAGCTCTCCACTGCTCTTCGGCTACCGCGGCGCCGACCCCGTCGACGTCGCCGCGATCGAGGACCTGATCACCCGCGTCGCCGTCCTGCAGAACGACCTGCCGCAGGTCAGCTCGCTGGAGCTGTCGCTGGTGCTGGCCGGGGTCGACTCGGCGTCCGTGCTCACCGCCTCCGCCCGGGTCGCCGCCGTCAAGGACCCGCGGCCGGACTCGCTGGTGCGCCGGATGCCCGACCTGATCACGACGATCCCGGATTGAGCCGTCCGGGGCCGCGCGCCACGCTGCCCGCTGAGGCGGGCACCGGGCGTGCGAGGATGCGCGCATGACCGACCGCGACCGGACCGCCGAGCTGGGTGCCGCGATCAACCGCACCGGCTACTACCCGGAGGTCGTCGCCGATGCGGTCGCGGGCGCGGTCGCGGGCGAGGCCGTGGTGTCGTTCTACGTCCACCACGAGCCGACCTTCGAGCGCGACGAGGTACGCCGGCACCAGACCGTGATCGTGCTGACGCCCTCCCGGCTGATCCTGGCCCACACCGACGAGCACGCGGGCGACGACCTGCTGCCCGAGCCGTACACCTCGACGTCGACCGAGGCGGTCAGCCTGAGCGCGGTCGCGTCCGTCGTCGTCACCCGGATGACGACCAACCCCACCGCCGGCCCGCGCCCGCCCGCCGAGGCGGTGCTGACCATCGGCTGGGGCGCCGTCAACCGGGTCGACCTCGAGCCGGCCGGCTGCAACGACCCCGAGTGCGAGGCCGACCACGGCTACACCGGCACCCTGTCCTCCGACGACTTCTCGCTGCGGGTCTCCGCCGCCGCCGACGGCACCGACGCGGTCGGCGGACTGCTCTCGTTCGCCGCGTCGCTGTCTGGGCTGACGAGGGGCTGACGGGTGGCGGACGCGATGGCAGACGGGGTCGAGGCGGTCGCCGCCTTCTGCGAGCCGGCGTACGGCGTCCGCTCGCTCGGGGACGTCGTCCCCGCCGCTGCCCACGCCCTGGGCAGCCCCCTCGGGCCGGCACCGTCGGGGCTGGTGCTGCCCGGCGCGTCGTCGTATGTCATCTTCCTCATCGACGGGCTCGGCGCCCGGCTGCTCGAGCGGTACGCCCACGCGGCGCCGTACCTCTCCTCGCTGCTGGCGACCTCCGCGCCCGCGACGGCCAGCGTCCCGTCGACCACCTCGACATCGCTGACCACGCTCGGCACGGGGCTCACGCCGGGGGCGCACGGGCTGGTCGGGTTCACCACCCGGATCCCCGGCACCGGCGACCTGCTCAACGCCCTGCTCTGGGACGGCGACGTCGATCCCGTCCAGTGGCAGCCGCACCAGACCACCTTCACCTCGCTGCAGGCCGCGGGCGTGCGGGTGACGGTCGTCAACAAGCGCGAGTTCAACGGCAGCGGCCTCACCGTCGCCGCCCACCGGGGCGCGGAGTACGTCGGCGTCGACCGCGTCGGCGAACGGATCGCCGCCGTGGTGGCCGCCTCCGCGCCGGGGCCGCGGCAGCCCACGCTGACCTACGTCTACGACGGCGACCTCGACTGGACCGGCCACCGCTGGGGCGTCGCGTCCAGCCAGTGGCTCCAGCAGCTCGCCATGATCGACCACGAGGCCGAGCAGCTGCGCGAGGCGCTGCCGGCCGACCGGCGCCTGGTCGTCATCGCGGACCACGGCATGGTCGACGTACCGGTCGAGGCGCGGGTGGACGTCTCCGCCGACGACGACCTGCGTGCCGGCATCGCGCTGATCGGCGGCGAGGCGCGGTTCCGCCACCTCTACTGCACCGGCGGCGCCGTACCCGACGTCCTCGCCACCTGGCGCGAGCGGCTCGGCGAGCGGGCCGAGGTGCTGACCCGCGCCGAGGCGATCGGCAAGGGCTGGTTCGGCCCGGTCGACCCGTCGGTGCTGCCGCGCATCGGCGACGTCGTCGTGGCCTGCCGGGGCGACTTCGCGGTCCTCTCGACCGAGGGCTTCCCGTACGAGACCAGGCTGATCGGCATGCACGGCTCGCTCACGCCGGACGAGATGCTGATCCCGGTGCTGGTCGACTGATCCGAGCGTGGGCCTCAGGTGAACGGCAGCGGCTCGGGCGACAGGCTGACGGCCCGCGCCCGGGCCGCGGTCATGCCGCGCCGGTGGTGCTGCCGGCACAGGACCTCGTAGGCCACGTCGACGTCGTCGACCTCGTCGGGCTGGGGCGCGGTGGGGTCGACGTCGCCGACCACGATCACCTCGCCCTCGGTGACCATCACGCCGTTCTCGGTGCGGGCGTTGTGGGTGGCGCGCTTGCCGCACCAGCACAGGGCCTCGACCTGGAGCACCTCGGTGCGGTCGGCGAGCTCGACCAGCCGCGCGGAGCCGGGGAACAGCCGGGTCCGGAAGTCGGTGAGGATGCCGAAGCAGAAGACGTCGATCTGCAGCTCGTCGACGATCTTGGCCAGCTGGTCGACCTGCTCGGCGGTGTAGAACTGCGCCTCGTCGCAGATGAGGTAGTCGATCCGAGCGCCGCGGGTCAGCGCGTCGACGGTGAGGCGCCAGAAGTCCAGGTCGGGCAGGACCTCGTGGGCGTCGGCGACCAGGCCCAGCCGGGAGGAGACCATCGCGGCGCCCGCGCGGTCGTGGGAGGTGAACAGCCGGCCGATCCGCCCCCGCGCCGCGTGGTTGTGGTTGGTCTGCAGAGCCAGTGTCGACTTCCCGGCGTCCATCGTCCCGGTTCGGAAGATCAGCTCGGCCACCGGGGCATCCTCTCACCCGGCCTCCGCGGACGTACGACGAGTCGCCCGGACGGGCTGCCCGATCGGGTCGTCCGGGGTGCGCTCGCTCCTGCCCGGCGGAGGGTGCCCGCGCCGCCGCGGCGGCGGTGGACTGGGGCCCCGCACCGAGGAGGCCCGCGCATGGGAGGAGCTCACCGCACCTGGCGACGGCCAGGCGTCCGGCGTGTCGCCGTGCCGGCGGCGGTCGCGCTCGCCGTGGCGACGGCCGTGACCGCGAGCGCCTCCCAGGACCGCCCCGGAGTCCCGGTCCCCGCGTCGTCGGCGCCGACCGCGCCGAGCGTACCGAGGGCACCGAGGGCGGAGCCGGCCGCCGAGCCGCCGCCGGCCGTCGCGACACCGGAGGTGGGCCTGGCGGTCGCCGTACGAGGCACCCTCGCCCGCGATCGGTACGACGACCGGCTGGTCGACGCGCCCGCCGAGGCCGTGGCGGCCTACCAGCGGGCGGCGACGGTCATCAACGCCGCGGCGCCGTGCAACCTCGACTGGCTGGTGCTGGCCGCCGTGGGCCGGCTCGCGTCGAACCACGGCCGGGGAGCACCCGTCGGCCGTCCTCTCAACGGCAGGGCCGGCCGCGACCGGGTGTCCGACACCGACGCCGGCCGCCTCGACGGCGACCCGCGCTGGGACGCGCCCGTCGGGCCGATGGGGCTGCTGCCCGAGACCTGGGCACGGGTCGCGGTCGACGCCGACGGGGACGCGGTGCGCGACGTCCGGGACCTCGACGACGCGGCGCTCGGTGTGGCGGTGCTGCTGTGCTCCGACGGCGAGGATCTCTCCCGCCGCCCGGCGCTGCGCCGGGCGCTCCACCTCTACGACGCGACGCCCGGGCTGGCCCGCACGGTGCTGCGACTGGTCGCGGAGTACGGCGCCGAGCCGGTCGGCGTGCCGGGGACCGCGCCGGTCGTCGTGCCGGTCGTACCGGTCGACCTGCCCGAGCTGTGCGACTGCCCCGACGACATCGCGACCCTCGCACGGCCGCACGACATCGCGGTCCTCGAGGCCCTGGTCCGGGCACCGGTGCGGCAGGAGCAGCCGGCGCCGGCGGCTGCACCTGCGGACGAGGAGCCCGAGGAGCCCGAGGAGCCCGAGGAGACCGAGGAGCCCGAGGGCGGAGCCGCCGGCGAGCCGGCCGGCGACCCGAAGCCGGACCCGGAGACCGTGCCGACGGCCTAGGGTGGGCCGGGTGACGACGGACGCACTTCTCGGGACCAGCGACCTTCCGCACCAGCTGCCGCGGTTCGCGGACATCGACGACCACGACTACGCCCCGGCGATCGAGACGGCCATGGCCGAGCAGCTCGCCGCCGTGGCGGCCGTGAGCGCCGACCCGTCCCCGCCGACCTTCGACAACACGCTCGTGCCGCTCGAGCTCAGCGGCACCCGCCTGGCGCGGGTGCTGCGGGTCTTCGGCAACAAGGCCAGCGCCGACGCCAACCCGGCGATCGACGCGGTCCGCGCCGACTTCGCACCGCGCCTGGCCGCCCACAGCGACGCGATCCTGCTCGACCCGGCGCTGTGGGCGCGCCTCCAGGCGGTGTACGCCGACCGTGCGGGCCTGGAGCCGGAGGCGGCGTACCTCGTCGAGCGCTATGTCACCGAGTTCCGGCTCGCCGGCGCCGCGCTCGGCGAGGACGACAAGGCGCGGCTGCGTGCGCTCAACGAGCGGATCTCCAGCCAGGAGACGGCCTTCGAGCTCGCGCTGCAGGCCGACAGCAACGACCTCGCGGTCGTCGTCGACGACGCGGCCGAGCTGGACGGTCTGACGCCGGGGGAGATCTCGGCCGCCGCCGCGGCGGCGGAGGCGCGCGGCCTCGCCGGCAGCCACCTGCTCACCCTCGTGCTGCCGACCGCGCACCCCCACCTCGCCGCGCTCACCGACCGCGACCTGCGCCGCCGGCTGTCCGAGGCGCAGCGCAGCCGGGGCAGCCGCGGCGGCGAGCACGACACCCGCGCCATCGCGCTCGACATCCTGCGGCTGCGCGCCGAGCGCGCCCGGCTGCTCGGGTTCGACAACCACGCGGCCGCGGTCACCGCCGACAACACCGCGGGTACGCCGAAGGCGGTCCGCTCCCTGCTCGAGCGGCTCGCCGTCCCCGCGGCCCGCAACGCCCGCGCCGAGCAGGACGCCATGTCGGAGCTCGCCGGCTTCCCGGTGGAGCCGTGGGACTGGCCGTTCTACGCCGAGCGCGTCCGCAGCGCCCGGTACGACGTCGACCTGGCCGCGCTGCGCCCGTGGTTCGAGGCGGAGCGGGTGCTGCGCGACGGTGTCTTCTTCGCCGCCGGCCGGCTCTACGGCCTCACCTTCGAGGAGCGCCCCGACCTGCCGGGCTACCACCCCGACGTCCGGGTCTTCGAGGTCAGCCGCGACGGCACCCCGATCGGCCTCTACCTGCTCGACCTCTACACCCGCGACACCAAGCGCGGCGGCGCGTGGATGAGCAGCTTCGTCACGCAGTCCGGCCTGCTCGGCGTCGACTCCGCCGTCGTCGTCAACAACCTCAACGTGCCCAAGCCGGCCGCGGGCGAGGCGACCCTGCTGACCTGGGACGAGACGCGCACCCTGTTCCACGAGTTCGGCCACGCCCTGCACGGGCTGCTCGCGCGGGCGACGTACCCCAAGTTCGGCGGCACGGCGGTCTTCCGCGACTTCGTGGAGTACCCCTCCCAGGTCAACGAGATGTGGGTGCTGTGGCCGGAGGTGCTCGCCAGCTACGCCGTCCACCACGAGACCGGCGAGCCGATCCCCGCCGACGTCGTGGAGCGGCTGCGCGCGGCGGAGACCTTCAACGAGGGCTTCGCGACGAGCGAGTACCTCGCCGCCGCGCTGCTCGACCTCGCCTGGCACGAGCTCGGCCCCGACGACGTCCCCACCGACGTCGCCGAGGTGGCCGCCTTCGAGCAGCGGGCGCTCGCGGCCGCCGGCCTCGACAACCCGGCCGTGCCGCCGCGCTACTCCACGCCGTACTTCGCCCACAGCTTCAGCTCCGGCTACGCCTCGGCGTACTACTCCTACATCTGGAGCGAGGTCCTCGACGCCGACACCGTCGCCTGGTTCCGCGACCACGGCGGGCTGACCCGGGAGAACGGCGAGCAGTACCTCCGGCACGTCATCGGCATCGGCGGCACCCGCGACCCGCTGGAGTCCTACGAGGAGTGGCGCGGCCGGCCCGCGCCGATCGAGCCGCTGCTCGACCGCCGCGGACTGGCCTGACAGCGCACCCCATGCGAATTCGTCGGGATTTCACCGGGTTCCCGACAAATCCGCATGGGGCGCGGCGGGGTCAGAAGGTGTGCTCGGCCGCCGGGAAGCTGCCGTCCTTGACCTCGGCGTCGTAGGCCCGGGCGGCGTCGAGCAGCGTCGAGCGCAGGTCGGCGTACTGCTTGACGAAGCGGGGCAGCTTGCCCGTGCGCAGGCCGAAGGCGTCCTGCCAGACGAGGACCTGGCCGTCGCACCGGTTGCCGGCGCCGATGCCGATGGTGGGGATGTCGAGCTCGGCGGTGACCTCGGCGGCGACGTCGCCGGGGACCATCTCCATGACGACCGAGAACGCGCCGGCCTCCTGGACGGCGAGGGCGTCGCGCAGGATGCGGTCGGCGGCGTCGCCGCGGCCCTGGACCCGGTAGCCGCCGAGGGCGTGCTCGGACTGGGGGGTGAAGCCGATGTGGGCCATGACCGGGATGCCGCCGCGCGTCATCCGCTCGATCTGGGGGCCATCTCGACGCCGCCCTCGAGCTTCACGCAGTGCGCGCCGCCCTCCTTCATGAACCGGGCGGCGGTCAGGTAGCCCTGCTCGGGGGAGGCCTGGTAGGAGCCGAAGGGCAGGTCCCCGACCACGAGGGCCCGCGACACCGAGCGGCTCACGGCCCGGGTGAGGGGGATCAGCTCGTCGACGGTGACCGGCAGGGAGGTCGCGTTGCCGAGGACGTTGTTGGACGCGCTGTCTCCGACGAGGAGGACCTCGATCCCGGCCTCGTCGAAGATCTGCGCGGTCAGCTGGTCGTAGCTGGTGAGCATGGAGAAGCGCTCTCCGCGCTGCTTCATCTCGCGCAGGTGGTGGGTGCGGATCCGCCTGATCGGCGCGGCCGCGGGAGTCGCCGGGGTGGCGGGGCCGCCGTACGGGGCGGTCTCTTCGGGGGTGCTGCTGCTCATCGTCGAGCTCCGTTCTGGGTGACTCGCGGCCCTGGGCGGGGTCCACGTTCGGTGACGGGCACTGACGAGGCTAGTCGCGTACGACGCCCCTGCGCGCTGTGTGCTCGGTCACCCCTGAGGGCCCCGAGGAGCGGCCGGAGGAGCGGCCGCGTCGGCGGCCGCCTCGAGCTCGGCGACGACGATCCGGCGCATGCCGAGCAGCGCCCGGCTGGCCGCCTCGGCACGCCGCGGGTCCGGGTCCGCGACCAGCTCGTCGAGGCGCCGCGGGACGACCTGCCACGACAGGCCGAACCGATCCCGGAGCCAGCCGCACACCGACTCCTCCCCGCCGTCGGCGAGCGAGTCCCAGTAGTAGTCGACCTCCGACTGGTCCCGGCAGGTGATCGAGAACGACACCGCCTCGGAGAACCGCAGGTCCGGGCCGCCGTTGACGCCGCGGAAGGTCAGCCCGTCCAGGGTGAACTCGCCCGCGACCGGACCCAGCCGGGTGATCGAGGAGTTCGGGAAGATCGCCGTGTAGAAGCGCGCGGCCTCCTCCAGCGTGTCGTCGAACCACAGGCACGGCTGGATGTGGCTGCTCGTGATGCTCATGCGGGTGGAGACCGGTGCCGGTGCGCCGACTCATCGCACTCCTAGACTCGCCCCGTGGACTTCTACTCGGCCTACGCCCACGGGTTCGCCCGGGTCGCCGCGGTGACGCTGCCCGTCGCCATCGCCGATCCGGCGGCCAACGCCGCCCGCACGCTCGAGCAGGCGCGGGCGCTGCACGACGACGGGGTGGCGGTCGCCGTGTTCCCCGAGCTCGGCCTGACCGGGTACGCCGTCGACGACCTCTTCCTCCAGGACACGCTGCTCGACGCGGTCGGTGAGGCGCTGCTCGACCTGACGGTCGCGTCCGCCGAGCTGCGGCCGGTGCTCGTGGTCGGGGCGCCGCTGCGGGTGCGCAACCGGGTCTACAACTGCGCGGTCGTGATCCAGGGCGGCCGAGTGCTCGGCGTGGCGCCGAAGTCGTACCTGCCGACGTACCGCGAGTTCTACGAGGCCCGCTGGTTCGCGGCCGGCTCGACCGAGCGGGGCGGCACGATCGAGCTCGACGGCGCGGAGGTGCCGTTCGGCAGCGACCTGCTGTTCCGGGCCAGCGACGTGCGCGGCCTGGTCCTCCACGTCGAGGTCTGCGAGGACATGTGGGTGCCGATCCCGCCGAGCGCCGAGGCCGCGCTCGCCGGCGCGACCGTGCTCGCCAACCTCTCCGGCAGCCCGATCACCATCGCGCGCGCCGAGGACCGCCACCTGCTGGCCCGCAGCGCCAGCGCGCGCTGCAGCGCCGCCTACCTCTACGCCGCCGCGGGGCAGGGCGAGTCGACGACCGACCTGTCCTGGGACGGCCAGACCATGGCCTACGAGCTGGGCGACCTGCTGGGGGAGTCCGAGCGGTTCCCGGACGGCCCGCGCGCCACGGTGGTCGACGTGGACCTCGACCGGATCCGGCAGGAGCGGATGCGGCAGGGCACCTTCGACGACAACCGGGTCGGCGCCGGCGTCGAGGAGTTCACCACGATCACCTTCGAGCTCGACCCGCCCGCCGGTGACATCGGGCTGCGCCGCAAGGTCGACCGGTACCCGTTCGTCCCCGACGACCCGGCCCGCCTCGCGCTCGACTGCTACGAGGCCTACAACATCCAGGTCTCCGGGCTCGAGCAGCGGCTCGCCGCCATCGGGCAGCCGAAGGTCGTCATCGGCGTCAGCGGCGGCCTCGACTCCACGCACGCGCTGATCGTCGCGGCCAAGGCGATGGACCGGCTGGGCCGCCCGCGCAGCGACATCCACGCCTTCACGATGCCGGGGTTCGCGACGGGGGAGACGACCAAGTCGTACGCCACCCGGCTCTCGCAGGCGCTGGGCTGCACCTTCGAGGAGCTCGACATCAAGCCGGCCGCCCGGACCATGCTCGAGGGCCTCGGCCACCCGTTCGCCGGCGGCGAGCCCGTCTACGACATCACCTTCGAGAACGTCCAGGCGGGGCTGCGCACCGACTACCTCTTCCGGCTGGCCAACCACCGCGGCGGGATCGTGCTCGGCACCGGCGACCTCTCCGAGCTGGCGCTGGGCTGGTGCACCTACGGCGTCGGCGACCAGATGTCGCACTACAACGTCAACGCCGGCGTCCCGAAGACCCTGATCCAGCACCTGATCCGCTGGGTCATCGACACCGACCAGCTCCACGACCGGAGTGACACGGACTACGACGACGACGCGGCCAGCGTCATCGGGGTGCTCCAGGAGATCCTCGACCAGGAGATCACCCCCGAGCTGATCCCCGGCGGCGAGCAGAGGACCGAGGACTCGGTCGGCCCGTACGCCCTGCAGGACTTCACGCTCTACCACGTGCTGCGCCGCGGCTACCGGCCCAGCAAGATCGCCTTCCTCGCCTGGCACGCGTGGCACGACGCGAGCAGGGGCGACTGGCCGGCCGGCTTCCCGGAGGAGCGGCGGGCGTCGTACGACCTCGGCGACGTCCGGAGGTGGCTCGAGGTCTTCGTCCGGCGCTTCTTCAGCAGCCAGTTCAAGCGCTCCGCCCTGCCCAACGGCCCGAAGGTCACCCCCGGCGGCACCATGTCGCCGCGTGGAGACTGGCGGATGCCGTCGGACGCCGGCCCGGCCGCGTGGCTGGCCGAGCTGGAGTCCAACGTCCCCGCGGAGTAGGGCGGAGCCGGTCGCTCAGGCCTCTCGGCGGTGGTCGCCCCGCATCATCCGCGCCATCGCGAAGCAGCACACCGCGAGCGCGAGCATGCCGAGCGCGAGGTAGGCCATCTGGTCGACGCCGAACAGGTTGACCGCGAGCAGCACGAACCAGATGCCGAGCACGTCGCCGCCGAAGTGGGGTGCGGCCGCGACGAGGAGGCCGATCACGAGCGTGATCGCGCCGACTCACATGACGGCGTCGCCCGCGTCGCCGGGCAGCAGGTTGTTCGCCCAGACCGCGAGGTGGCCCTCCCAGGTGGCGCTCTTGGTGACCAGACCGGTCATCATGTCGAGCCCCCAGAGGATCGGGAGCACGGTGCAGGTCGCCCACAGGGCCACGCGACCCTGGCGAGCGGCATCGATGGTGGCGAAGTGCGCGAGGTCGCCGAACTCCTCGCGCATGTCGTGGGTGAGGTGGTCCCACGCGTGGGTGCTGGCCATGGCTGGCCCCTTTCTCGAGCGGTCCCTTGTAAGGGACATCTGATTCGACGGTAGACCTGGCGGGCGTCTTTCGGCAAGACTCATGTCCGCTAGAGATCCGCGGGCCGCGGGAGGCGGCCGGAGCCGGGCGGCGACCGGCCGGGAGGGGGAGGCATGGACGAGGCGTTCGGGCAGCGGGTCGCCCGGGTCGGCTCCCTCGCCGATCCGGTACGACGGGCGCTGTACCGCTTCGTCGCCGAGCAGCCCGGCGCGGTGAGCCGGGACCAGGCGGCCAGCGGCGTCGACGTACCCCGGCACACGGCGAAGTTCCACCTCGAGCGCCTGGTCGACGAGGGGCTGCTGGTGACCGAGTTCCGGCGGCTCACCGGACGCACCGGCCCCGGCGCGGGACGCCCGGCGAAGCTCTACCGCCGGTCGCGGCGGGAGCTGACGGTGAGCGTCCCGAGCCGGCGCTACGACCTGGCCGGGCAGGTGCTCGCCGACGCCGTGGAGCGGACCCTCGACGGCGCGCCGATGCCCGACGCGCTCGCCGCCGCGGTCGAGGACGCCGCCGACCGGGTCGCCGCCGAGGACCGCCCGCTGGGCGAGCTGCTGGCCGCGCTGGGCTACGAGCCCCGCACGGGCGGCGGCGCGACGGTGCTCGCCAACTGCCCCTTCGACCGGCTCGCGGCCGACCATCGGGACCTCGTCTGCGGGCTCAACCACGCCTTCGTCGCGAGCCTCGCCCGGCGGCGCGGCGGCCCGGGATGCGCGGCCGAGGCGGTCCCGCCCGGTCCCGGCTGCTGTGTCCGACTCCTGGCCGAAACACCCACGCCCTAGGGTGTGCCCCATGGGTAAGCAAGAGGACTTCGTCCTTCGCGCGCTCGAGGAGCGCGACGTCCGGTTCGTGCGGCTGTGGTTCACCGACGTGCTCGGGTTCTTGAAGTCGGTCGCGGTCGCGCCGGCCGAGCTCGAGGGCGCCTTCTCGGAGGGCATCGGCTTCGACGGCTCCGCGATCGAGGGCTTCGCCCGCGTCTACGAGGCCGACATGCTGGCGCTGCCGGACCCGACGACCTTCCAGATCCTGCCCTGGCGCAGCGAAGAGGGCCCGTCGACGGCCCGGATGTTCTGCGACATCGTGATGCCCGACGGGTCGGCGTCGTACGCCGATCCCCGCAACGTGCTCAAGCGCACCCTGAGCAGGGCGGCCGACCAGGGCTTCACCTTCTACACCCACCCCGAGATCGAGTTCTACCTGTTCAAGGACGAGCCCGGACACGGCGACGAGCCCGTTCCCATCGACCGCAGCGGCTACTTCGACCATGCTGCGCACGCACACGGCTCGAACTTCCGCCGCGAGGCGATCACCATGCTGGAGGCGATGGGGATCTCGGTCGAGTTCAGCCACCACGAGGGCGGCCCGGGGCAGCAGGAGATCGACCTGCGGTACGCCGACGCGCTGACCACCGCCGACAACATCATGACCTTCCGGACGGTCATCCGGGAGGTCGCGCTCAGCCAGGGCATCTGGGCGACGTTCATGCCGAAGCCGTTCACGACGCACCCCGGCTCCGGCATGCACACCCACCTCTCCCTCTTCGAGGGCGACCAGAACGCCTTCTACGAGGCCGGCGCGGAGTACCAGCTCTCCAAGACCGGGCGGCAGTTCATCGCCGGCATCCTGCGCCACGCCGGCGAGATCAGCGTGGTCACCAACCAGTGGGTCAACTCCTACAAGCGGATGATGTGGGGTGGCGAGGCGCCGTCGTACATCTGCTGGGGGCACAACAACCGCTCCGCGATGGTGCGGGTGCCGATGTACAAGCCGATGAAGGGTCAGTCGACCCGGGTCGAGCTGCGCACCATCGACTCCGCGTGCAACCCCTACCTCGCGTACGCCGCCGTGCTGGCCGCGGGCATGAAGGGCATCGAGAACGACTACGAGCTGCCGCGCGAGGCCGAGGACGACGTGTGGGCGCTGACCGAGCGCGAGCGCCGCAGCCTCGGCATCGAGCCGCTGCCGAAGAACCTCAACGACGCGATCACCATCGCCGAGCACTCCGAGCTGCTCGCCGAGACGCTGGGGGAGCAGGTCTTCGACTTCTTCCTGCGCAACAAGCGCGCCGAGTGGGACGAGTACCGCGGCCAGGTCTCGGCCTTCGAGCGCGACCGCATGCTGCCCGTGTTGTGAGGCCGGGGCGGGCATGAACCGCGCGACGCAGCGCACCGAGCTGCTCCGGCTCGGCTTCGTCGACCTCGACCGGGCGCTGGCCGACCTCGACCAGCTCGGCGCGGGCGCGACCGACCTGCTGGCGTTCCTGGGCCGGACCGCCGACCCGGATGCCGCGTTGCGCGGACTGTGCCGCCTCGCCGACGCCGCCGACGAGGCGGATGACCGCGCGGAGCTGCTCCGGGCCGTCCGCGACGACGAGGGCACGGCGATGCGGCTGCTGTGCGTGCTCGGCGCGAGCGCGGCCCTGGCCGACCACCTGGCCACCCATCCCGAGCAGTGGCGCGAGCTCGCCGACCCGGCGCTGGGCTCCACCCGCCCCGCCGCCTGGGCGGTGCGAGCCGCGCTGCTCGACGCGGTGGCGGGGAGGCCGGACCGCGAGGCCGTCGACGCGCTGCGGGTGGAGTACCGCCGCCACCTGCTCCGGCTCGCCGCCCGCGATCTCACCCACCATCTCGGCGTCGACGACGCCGCGGCGGAGCTGTCCGATCTCGCGGCCGGGACGCTGGACGCCGCGCTCGCCGTCGCCCGCGAGCGGGTGGGCGAGGACGCGGACGCCGTACGCCTGGCGGTGATCGCGATGGGCAAGTGCGGCGGGCACGAGCTCAACTACGTCTCCGACGTCGACGTCGTCTTCGTCCACGAGCCCGCCGACCCCGACGCCGACGACAGCACCGCGGCCGCGGTCGGCAGGATCGCCGCCCGGCTCGCCGCGCAGATGATGCAGGTCTGCGCCGACCACACCGGGGAGGGCACGATCTGGCCGGTGGACGCGGCGCTGCGGCCGGAGGGCAAGGCGGGACCGCTCAGCCGGACCCTGGCCAGCCACCAGAGCTACTACGAGCGCTGGGCGGAGCCGTGGGAGTTCCAGGCCCTGCTCAAGGCCCGCCCGGTCGCCGGCGACCTCGCGCTCGGCCGCGCGTTCGTGACCATGGTCGCGCCGATGGTGTGGTCGGTCGCCGACCGCGAGGGCTTCGTCGACGCGGCCCGCGCGATGCGCCGCCGCGTCCTGGACCACATCCCCGCCAAGGAGGCCGACCGCCAGCTCAAGCTCGGCGCCGGCGGCCTGCGCGACGTCGAGTTCGCCGTGCAGCTGCTGCAGCTGGTGCACGGCCGCGCCGACGAGTCGATCCGCCCGCCCACCACGCTCAGCGCGCTCGCCCGCCTCACCGAGGGCGGGTACGTCGGCCGCGAGGACGGCGAGGCCCTCCACCGCGCCTACGCGTTCCTGCGCCAGCTCGAGCACCGGATCCAGCTCCACCGGCTGCAGCGCACCCACGTCGTCCCCTCCGACGAGGCGTCCTTGAGGCGCCTGGGCCGCAGCCTCGGCTTCCACAAGGAGTCGGAGAAGCGGCTCGAGGAGACCTGGCAGGACCACCGGCGCGAGGTCAGCCGACTGCACCAGAAGATCTTCTACCGCCCGCTGCTCTCCGCCGTCGCGCGGATCGCCTCCGACGAGGTGCGGCTCTCCTCGGAGGCCGCGGGCGCGCGCCTCGCCGCGCTGGGGTACGCCGACCCGCAGGCCGCCCTGCGCAACCTCGAGGCACTGACCGCCGGCGTCAGCCGGACCGCCGCCATCCAGCGCACGCTGCTGCCCGCGATGCTGCAGTGGTTCGCCGAGTGCCCCGACCCCGACGGCGGCCTGTTCGGCTTCCGCCGGATCAGCGAGGCCCTCGGCCGCACCCCGTGGTACCTCTCCACGCTCCGCGACGAGGGCGAGGCCGCCGAGCGGATGGCCCACCTGCTCGCCACCTCCCGGTACTGCACCGACCTGCTCGAGCGCGAGCCCGCGGGCGTGCGCCTCCTCGGCGGCGACCTCCACCCGCTCGGCTCCGCCGCGATGACCGAGGAGATGCTCGCGACCGGCCGCCGCCAGGCGGGCTTCGAGAAGGGCGTGCGCGCGGTGCGCGCCGTACGCCGTCGCGAGCTGCTGCGGATCGCCGCGGGCGACGTCCTCGGCCTGATCGACGTCGCCGACGTCGGCTTCGCGCTCACCCGGCTCACCGACGCCACGCTCGAGGCCACCCTGCAGGGCGCGATCGAGTCCACCTGCCGCGCCCGCGGCCTCGATGCCGCCCCGACCCGGATGGCGATCGTCGCGATGGGCCGGTACGGCGGCTTCGAGCTGTCCTACGGCAGCGACGCCGACGTGCTCTTCGTGCACGAGCCCGTCGAGGGCGCCGAGGCCCACGAGGCCGCGACCTTCGCGCGGATCGTCGCCGAGGAGGTGCGCCGGGTGCTCGCCGTACCCGGTCCCGACCCGGCGCTCGTCGTCGACGCCGACCTGCGTCCCGAGGGCCGGCAGGGGCCGCTGGTCCGCACCCTCGACGCGTACGCCGCCTACTACGCCAAGTGGTCGCACGTCTGGGAGGCCCAGGCCCTCCTGCGCGCCGACGCCGTCGTCGGCGACGCCGACCTGCGCGAGCGGTTCACCGCCCTCATCGACCCGCTGCGCTACCCGGTCGGCGGGCTCACCGAGGACGACGTCATCGAGGTGCGCCGGATCAAGGGCCGCGTCGACAAGGAGCGCCTCCCGCGCGGCGCCGACCCCGCGCTCCACCTCAAGCTCGGCCGCGGGGGACTGGCCGACATCGAGTGGACCGTCCAGCTCCTGCAGCTGCGCCACGGCGCCGAGATCCCCGGCCTGCGCACCACCCAGACCCTCGCCGCCCTCACCGCCGCCGCCGAGGCCGACCTGATCACCCACGACGACGCGCTCACCCTCGGCGCCTCCTGGCGGCTCGCCACCCGGGTCCGCAACGCCGTCCTGCTCGCCCGCGGCCGCGCCGGCGACGAGTTCCCCCGCGCCGTCCTCGAGCGCCGCGCCGTCGCCGGCATCCTCGGCTACCAGCTCACCGAGACCGACCGCCTCCTCGACGACTACCTGCGCGTCACCCGCCACGCCCACGCCGTCGTCGATCGCGTCTTCTGGGAGTAGCGGCCCGCCGCCGGGCGAGAATCCGCACGCCTGTCAGGCGATCCGGCCCGTGTAACCCAAACGACGCATCCGTATGTCATGATGTGCGATGTCGGGCCGCGACCGACCCCCCCAGAGGTCGCGGCCCGACGCCCAATTTTGCTCGAGCGTGTCGGATACCGAGCTCGCCGCACGGTCCTCGCTCCGCTCGGACCGCGGGCTTCACTCGGTGCCTTCGCCGCCGTCCGACACCCTGCCGAGCCGCGGTCGAGGTTCGCCCAGGGCGAGGTCGGCCGGCGGCCGGAACTGTTGCGGTTTGGTCCCAAACCGCAACAATTCGGGCCCGGATCGTGCAGTCTCTGCCCAATTGCAACGTGTTCCACCCTGCTTCGGCGTGACGGCCGCCGATCGCCCCGGAGTCAGCGACCACGCACCACAGTGGCCGCCGTCACGCTACCCAAGTACCTGTGACGGCGAGTAGCGTCTTCCGGAGAGATACCGGAGGTATGCCATGCTCCCCGTCGTTGAACAGCCGCCGCCCGCCGGAGGCGCGGCGCTCGACCAGGTCCTCATCGCCGCGGCGGCGTTCGCCGTCATCTACGTCCCGCTCGGGATCTTCCTGCTGCGCGAGCGGGAGGGGAGGCCGACCGTCATCGGGCGGCTGGCGGACCGGGTGGCGGCGGTCGACGGGATGCCGCGGTGGGCGGGGCTGCCGAGCTATCTCGCCGTGATCGCGCTGGTGACCGCGGGCTTCGGCGTCTACTGGGACGTGCCGATCCACATGCAGAACGGCCGCGACGAGGGGCCGCTGGCCAACCCGTCGCACTACCCGATCATGCTCGGCATCTTCGGCTTCCTCGCCGCGGGCGTGATCTCGGCGGGGCTGGCGAAGGACCCGCTGCCGCGTCGTACGGTCCGGCTGACGCCGAGATGGCGCGTCCCGATGGGCAGCATGGTGCTGCTCGGGGCGGGCCTGATCGCGGCCGCCGGGTTCCCGGCCGACGACGTGTGGCACCGGCTGTTCGGCCAGGACGTCACCGAGTGGGGCCCGACGCACGTGATGATGATCGGCGGCGCGGTGACCTGCGTCTTCGCCGTCCCGCTGCTGTACGCCGAGGCCGCGCAGGTCGGTCGTCCGCCCGCGGCCCGCTGGGCCTGGCTCGGCGCGCTGGCGACGGGCGGCCTGCGGGCGTTCGGCCGGATCCTGCCGCCGGTACGACGCGAGGTGCCGCCGGACGCGCTGGCCGATCGTGGCGCGTGGGCGACCCGGACCTTCCTCACCATCGCGGTGGGCGGCTGCATCATCCCGGTCGCCTTCCTCATGGAGTTCGACCTCGGCGTGCCGCAGTTCCCGGCGGCCACCCTGTTCGTCATCTCCGGGTTCCTGACCGCGTGGATCTTCCTCACCTGCCGGCTGTTCTTCGGCCCCGGCGGGGCACTCGTCGGCTGGCTGACCTACACCGGCATCCGCGGCGTGATCTTCCTCGTCACGCTGCCGATCCCCGACATCCACCGGGCGCACTGGCTGCTGTTCCTCGGCGCCGCGGTCTGCATCGAGCTGCTCGCGCTGGTGGTGAGCAGCCGCGGCCCGGTCTTCGCCGCGCTGGCCGGCCTGCTCGCCGGGACCGTCGGGCTGGCCACCGAGTGGTGGTGGATGGAGCTGTTCCTGCCCTACCCGCTGCCGCCGGAGCGGCAGCAGATGCCGTTCCTGCTGGCGGTCGGTGGTCTCGCCGCGATCGGTGGCGGCCTGCTCGCCTGGTCGTTCGCGCGCAACCTCGAGCGGATCGCGGACCTGCCCCGCGCCGCCGCGCCGACGCGCGCGGAGGCCGCCGCGGGCCGCTGGCTCGGCACCACCGGGACCCTGGTGTTCGTCGTGCTCATGGGGATCTTCGCGCCACCGGCCAGCGCCGGCGAGGTGGAGGTCGTCCGGGACTGCGAGGACGACGTCTGCCGCACGACGTACGAGCCCGTCGCCGGGACCGACGTGATCATGGGCCATGTCTCCTACGCCGAGGACTGCATCGGCGAGGAGCGCTGCGCCTCGGTCGTGACCGTCCGGCTCGACCCGGTCGACGCCGCGGACGACGCGGTGTGGATCGCCGCGCTGGCCTACCAGGGCAAGCACGAGAACGACCCCGCGATCCCCGGCGACGGCGTGCTCAGCATCGCCATGGCGCCCACCGGTCGTGCGGGGGAGTACCGCAGCACCGACCCGCTGCCGCTCTACGGCAGCTGGAAGACGCTGGTGCGCCTGCACCGGGCCCCGACGACGATGGTCTCGATCCCCCTGCACATGCCCGAGGACGCCGCGATCGAGGGCCCGGCCGCCGGCCTGGTGCAGGTCGACGACGGCACCGACGTGGCGTTCGTGCACGAGCCGTTCCTGCTGCAGCGCGAGCGCAAGCCGGAGGTCCCGGTCTGGCTGTGGAGCGTGATGTACGGCGTCGTGATCGCCTCGTGGCTGGGTCTGCTCGCGTTCTACGGCTGGCTGTACGCCGCCGCCGGGCGCGAGCGCGGGGACGTCCCCGCCACCACCGGGAGCTGACCGGGAGCTGTCGGGAGCTGACCGGGAGCTGTCGAGAGCTGGCGGGAGCTCGCAGGAGGGTGACCGGCGCCGCGTCGGCCGCGTGTCGCCGCGCGGCCGGCGCGTGGGACGATTAGGTAATGCAAACCTTGGGTGATGCCGCGGCGCTCGCTCCGGAGGGTGTCGTGGTCACCACCGGGCGGTCGCCGCGCGTGCTGATCCTCGTCGGCGCGCTCGTGCTGGTCCTGGCCGGTGTCGTGCTGAGCCTGGCGCTGGGCGTGCGCGAGGTGGCGATCGGCGAGTCCTGGCGGGCGCTGACCGACCCGGTCGCGGGCAACGTCGACCACGCGGTCATCCGCGGCCAGCGGGTGCCGCGCACCGTGATCGCGCTCCTGGCCGGCGCCGCTCTCGGCCTGGCCGGGGTGCTCGCCCAGGGCATCACCCGCAACCCCCTCGCCGACCCCGGCCTGCTCGGCCTCAACTCCGGCGCCGCGCTCGGCATCGTCCTCGCCGCCACCGCCTTCGGTGTGGTCACGCCGCTGGGCGCGGTGTGGTTCGCCTTCGCGGGCGCCGCCGTCGCAGCCGTCACCGTCTTCGCGATCGGCCACGGCCGGCCGGTGCAGCTCGCCCTGGCGGGGGCGACGCTGACCGCGCTGCTGACGCCGATCTCCAACCTGGTGCTGTTCCGCGACGTCGACGCCCTCAACCAGCTCCGCTTCTGGGCGGTCGGCGCGCTCAACGGGCGCGACCTGGACGCGGTGGCGGTGCTCTGGCCGTTCATCGCGGTCGGCGCCGGCATCGCGCTCTTCGTCGCCCACCGGCTCAACGGGCTCGCCCTCGGCGACGACGTGGCGGCCGCGCTGGGCCAGAGCGTCGGCACCACCCGGGCGATCGGGGGCGTCGGGATCATCATGCTCGCCGGCGCGGCCACGGCCCTCGCCGGCCCGATCGCCCTGGTCGGGCTCGCCGTCCCGCACGCCGCCCGCCGCCTGGTCGGCACCGACTACCGCTGGGTCGTGCCGCTGTGCGCGCTGCTCGGGCCGGTCATGCTGCTGACCGCCGACATCGTCGGGCGCCTGGTCAAGGCCGACGAGCTCGAGGCGGGCGTGGTGGCGGCCATCATCGGCGCGCCCGTGCTGATCGCCGTCGCGCGCGGACGACGGGTGGCCGGCCTGTGAGCGCCGCGATGCTCCCCGTCACCCGGATCCGCCGCCGCCACCGGCTGCGCACCCTGACCGTCGTGGTCGTCGGCGTCGCCCTGTGCCTCGGACTGCTGCTGATGACCTTCGGGCTCGGCAAGGCGGGCGTGCCGCCGTCCCGCTCCTTCCCCGCCCTGCTCGGGGTGGGCGACCGGTTCGACCTGCTCGTCGTGCGCGACCTCCGGCTGCCGCGCGCCGCCGCCGCGATCGTCGCCGGCGTCGCGTTCGGGCTGGCCGGCGCGCTCTTCCAGTCCACGTTGCGCAACAACCTCGCCAGCCCCGACATCCTCGGCATCTCCGGCGGCGCCTCGCTCGGCGCCGTCACCGCCGTCGTCGGGTACGGCGCGTCGGGCAGCACCGTCAACCTCGCCGCCTTCGCGGGCGCGCTCGCCGCGGCCGTGGCGATCTGGCTGCTGGCCTGGCGCAACGGGCTGCACGGCATCCGGTTCGTGCTGGTCGGCGTCGGCATCGCCTACCTGTGCGGCTCCCTGATCGCGTGGCGGCTCTCCGAGGCCGAGCTCCGCGAGGCCGGGACCGTGCTGCTGTGGACCGTGGGCAGCGTGGCCGACGTCCGCGACGGCACGCTCGGCATCCTCGCCGTCGGCGTCGCGCTGCTCGTCCTGCTCACCGTGCCGATCGCCCGGGAGCAGCGCGCGCTGGCCCTCGGCGACGAGCACGCCCACGGCCTCGGCCTCGGGCCGACCCGCGCGCGGGCGATGGCGCTGCTGATCGGCGTCGCGCTGGTCGCGCTCGCCACCGCCGTCGCGGGACCGGTCGCGTTCGTCGCCCTCGTCTCGCCGGCGATCGCCCGCCGGCTCGTCGACGACGGCGGCCCGGCCCTGGTGGCCTCCGCCGTCGTGGGCGCCACCTTGACCATCCTCTCCGACGTCGTCGGCCAGTACGCCCTGCCCGGCCTCACCGCGCCGGTCGGCATCGTGACCGGCCTCGTCGGGGCGCCGTACCTGCTGTGGCTGCTGGCCCGGAGCGAAAGGAGGGCGACTGCATGAGCACCGCCATCACCGCCGAGGGCGTCTGCCTCGGCTACCGGGGCCACCCGGTCATCGAGAACCTCGACCTGGAGCTGCCCCCGGGCCGGGTGACCGCCATCGTCGGGCCCAACGCCTGCGGCAAGTCGACCCTGCTGCGCGGCCTGGCGCGCCTGCACCCGCTCAGCGGCGGCCGGGTGACCGTCGACGGCCAGGACGTCGGCTCCCTCTCGCGCCGCGAGCTCGCCCGCCTGCTCGGTGTCCTCCCGCAGTCCTCGATCGCCCCCGACGGGGTGCGGGTCGCCGAGCTCGTCGGTCGCGGCCGGTTCCCCCACCAGGGCTGGTTCGGCCGCCACACCAGCAACGACGACGCCGTGGTCATGCGGTCGCTGGAGGCGACCGGCGTGGCCGACCTCGCCGACCGGCGGCTCGAGGAGCTCTCCGGCGGCCAGCGGCAGCGGGTCTGGATCGCGATGGTGCTCGCCCAGGAGACCGACGCGGTGCTGCTCGACGAGCCGACGACGTACCTCGACGTGACCCACCAGCTCGAGCTCCTCGACCTGCTGACCGACCTCAACGCCGAGCGCGGCACCACCGTCGTCATGGTGCTCCACGAGCTCAACTACGCCGCCCGGTACGCCGACCACATGGTGGTGATGTCCGGCGGCCGGATCGCCGCGCAGGGCGCCCCGGGGGAGGTGCTCACCGTCGACGCGGTGCGCGAGGCCTTCGGCCTGGAGGCCGAGGTGATCGCCGATCCGGTCACCGGCGGGCCGCTGGTCGTGCCGAAGGGGAGGACCAGGCGCGGCGGTCCCGTGCCATTGAGTTAGGTTGTCCTTACCCGTTTCCGAGATCTTTGAGGAGAACCCCGTGCGAATGACGCGCGCCTTCCGCCGCAGCACTGCGCTCGTCGCAGGCCTGGCGGCCGTGCTGGCCCTGGCGGCCTGCGGTCAGGAGAACGACGACAAGGACGCCGGCACGACCACCCTCGAGGTCACCGACGAGTTCCCGATCACCGTGGAGCACGCCTTCGGCGAGACCGTGATCGAGGAGGAGCCGCAACGGGTCGCGACCTGGGGCTGGGGCTCCACCGAGGCGGCGATCGCCTCCGGCGTGTTCCCCGTGGCGATCGCCGAGCAGCTCTGGACCGTCGGCAAGGGCAACCTGCTGCCCTGGGTCGAGGAGGCGTACGACGCCGAGGGCGTCGACCACCCGACGCTGCTGCCCGACGACGGCTCCGGCACGACCGTGCCCTACGACGACTTCATCGCGGCCAAGCCCGACCTGATCCTGGCGCCGTACTCCGGCATCACCGAGGAGCAGTACAAGAAGCTCAACGACATCGCGCCCACGGTGGCCTACCCGGAGGCGCCCTGGACCACCACGTGGCAGGACACCATCAAGATCACCGCGACCGCGCTCGGCCGCAGTGCCCACGGCGACCAGATCCTCGAGGACATCGACACCTTCCTCGCCGGCGAGGCCGAGAAGCACCCCGAGTTCGCCGGCAAGACCATCGCCGCGCTCTACCCGGCGCCCAGCAACATCTCGCTCTACACCGAGCTCGACCCGCGCCTGGCGATCATGACCAAGCTCGGGTTCGACATCGCGCCGAGCGTCGCGAAGCTGGACACCTCCGACGGGGGCTTCTACTTCGACATGAGCTACGAGAAGGTCGACGCCATCGACGCCGACGTCGTGATCACCTACTTCGACGACGACACCCAGGCGGCCGCCTTCCTGGAGGACCAGAAGGCGCTGGCGATCCCGGCGGTCAGGGACGGTCACGTCGCCCAGGTCGTCGGCCGGGAGCGGATCTCCGCCGTCTCGCCCCCGACCGCGCTCAGCTTCGAGTGGTCCGGCGGCATGCCCGAGCTGATCGAGAAGCTCGCGGCGGCCGTCGGCGACTGACCGGCTCGGCAGCGGCCCGGGGCGGACGAGCGGGTCCGCCCCGGGCCGCTGTACGCTCCCCGCGACAGGCGTCGGCGGACTCCTCCGATCGGGGCGACACCTGCCGATGGGCAGCTCAGCCCGTGCCGACGCGGGACTCTCGGGAGACGGAGGGCGGATGGGGTCGCGAGCGGAGCCTGCCCCGGGCGGCTGGACGGCCGACGACGCATCGCTGCGCATGCTCATCGAGGCCGTCCCGAGCGCCATGGTGCTCGTCGACGCGGACGGGCGCATCGCGCTGGTGAACGCCGAGGCCGAGCGCTCCTTCGGCTACTCCCGCGAGGAGCTGCTCGCCCTCGGCGTCGAGGACCTGATGCCGGCCCGCTTCCGCAGCCGCCACGGCCGCGAGCGCGCGTCGTACGCCGCCCGGCCGGACCGCCGCGCCATGGGCGTGGGCCGCGAGCTGTTCGCGCTGCGGCGCGACGGCACCGAGATGCCGGTCGAGATCGGCCTCAACCCGATCACCGTCGGCGACGAGCGCTACGTCCTCGCCTCGATCATCGACATCACCGAGCGCCTGCGCTGCCAGGAGACGGTGGTGGCGGAGCGCCAGGACGCACTGCAGCGCAGCATCCTCGACGCGATGCCGTTCAGCATCGTCGCCACCGACGCGGCCGGCCGGATCCGCACCGCCAATCCCGCCGCGGCCGCGCTGGTGGGGCGCGACCAGGCCGAGCTGATCGGCCGCTCGCTCGTCGAGATCGACGGCGCCGAGCGCCGGCTCGACCCGAACGGGTCGCCGGTCCTCGCGCACGCGGTGGGGGACGAGACCGAGTGGACCTACCGTCGCAAGGACGGCAGCCTGGTGCCGGTCCACGAGGCGATCGTGCCGCTGGTGCCCGAGGACGGCGCCCCGGAGGGCTTCCTGGTCGTCGCCTACGACATCACGCAGCGGATCGACGCGCGGGAGCGGATCGAGCACATCGCCACCCACGACAGCCTCACCAACCTGCCCAACCGGTCGCTGCTGGTCCGCCACCTCGACCAGGCGCTCGAGCGGGCCGAGCAGGACGCGCTGGAGCTCGCGCTGGTGCTGCTGGACCTCGACCAGTTCAAGCGGATCAACGACTCGCTGGGACACCACATCGGCGACGAGCTGCTCATCGTGGTCGCCGAGCGGCTGCTGGCCTGGACCCGCACCGAGGACCTCGTCGCCCGGCTGGGGGGCGACGAGTTCGTCATCGTGCTCGAGGAGCTGGTCCCGGGCACCGATCTCGACCAGCGGCTCGAGGAGCTCATGGACGTCGTGCTCGCCCCGGTGGTGGTACACGGCTACGAGCTCGCCGTCACGGCCAGCGTCGGCGGGACACGCTTCCCCGCCGACGGCCGCGACCCGGGGACGCTGCTCAAGAACGTCGACATCGCGATGTACCGGGCCAAGGCGTCCGGGCGGAACGCGATCCGCTGGTTCGCGCCGCGGATGCTCGCCGAGAACAACGACCGGCTCGCCCTCTCGGCCGCCCTGCGCCAGGCGCTGGACCAGGACGAGCTGTCGCTGGTCTACCAGCCCCAGGTCGACCTCGCGACCGGCGAGGTCGTCGGCGTCGAGGCGCTCGCCCGCTGGACCAGCCCGAGCCTCGGGTCGGTGCCGCCCGACCGGTTCATCCCGGTCGCCGAGGACGGCGGCATGATCGCCCAGCTCGGCGACTGGGTGCTCTCGACGGCGTGTACGGCGCTCGCCCGCGTCCAGGAGCAGCTCGGCCGGCCGCTGCGGCTCGCGGTCAACGTCTCGCCGCGCCAGCTGCGCGGGCGGGCCTGGCTGGAGGAGATCGCCGCCGCGATCGAGACCGCCGGCATCGAGCCGTCCCAGCTCGAGGTCGAGATCACCGAGGGCCTGCTGATCGAGGACCACGGGGACGTCGTCGCCATGCTCGAGTCGCTGCGCTCGCTCGGCGTCACCATCGTCGTGGACGACTTCGGCCGCGGCTACAGCAGCCTCGCGTACCTGACCCGGTTCCCCATCGACAAGATCAAGATCGACCGCTCGTTCGTGCAGGAGATCAGCACCGCCGAGAACGCCGCCATCGTCGACGCCATCATCGTGATGGCCCACGCCCTCGACATGACGGTGGTCGCCGAGGGCGTCGAGACCGCGGCGCAGGAGCGCTACCTGCTGGACCGTGGGTGCGACGAGGTGCAGGGCTACCTCTACAGCCCCGGCGTCCCCGCCGGCTCGCTGGAGATGGTGACCCGCGCCCTGTCGCGTCAGTAGCTCTTCGGCAGACCCAGCATCTGGGTGCCGATATGGGCGAGGACCAGCTCCTCGGCGACCGGGATGTTCTTGGCGATCCGGGCGTCGCGGAAGATCCGCTCGACGGGGTACTCCTTGGAGTAGGCCATCCCGCCGAGGGTCTGGAAGGCCTGGTCGGCGGCCTCCCAGCCGACCTGGGCGCCGGTGAGCTTGGCGACATTGGCCTCGTTGCCGCACGGCCGGCCCCGGTCGAAGAGCCAGGCGGCCTGGTAGGTCATCAGCCGGCCGAGCTCGGTCTTGGCCTTGAGCTGGGCGAGCGGGAACTGCAGGCCCTGGTGGGCGCCGATCGGCCGCCCGAACACCTCCCGTGAGCGGGCGTAGTCGCAGGCGATCCGCAGCGCCGCGTCGGCGGTGCCGATGCCGCCGGAGGCGGCGAGGATCCGCTCGGGGTTGAGGACGTCCCAGAGCACGGCGAAGCCGGCGTCGACCTCGCCGAGGACGTTGGCCGCGGGGACCCGGACGTCGTCGAGGAAGACCTGGCTGGAGTGCAGGATGTTGCTGCCCATCTTGGGGATCGGCGTGTACGACAGCGTGCCGGCGGCCAGCGCCTCCTTCACGTCGACGAGGAACAGGGTGAAGCCGGCCGTGCGGGGGAGCCCGCGCTGCTTCGTCTCCGCGGCCGGGATGGTGCGGGTGACGGCGACCATCCAGTCGGCGTTCTCGACATTGGAGATCCAGACCTTCTGGCCCTTCAGGACGAACTCGTCGCCGTCGCGGCGGGCGGCGGTCGTGATCTCGATGGCGTTGCTGCCGGCGTCCGGCTCGGTGAGCGCGAGGCAGAACTGCAGCGTCCCGTCGGCCAGCCCGGGGAGGATCCGCTCCCGCTGTGCGGGCGTGCCGTGGCGGGTCAGCGTCATCGCGCCGAAGCCCGGCGTGGTGACGTAGAAGAAGGTGCCGGCGACGCCGCCGGAGGCGCACAGGGTCATGTTGGCGACGGCCAGCTCGAGCAGCCCCTGCCCACCGCCGCCGTACTCCTCGGGGATGCACAGGCCGAACCAGCCGCCGTTGCCGAGGTCGTCGAAGACCTCCTGGGGGAAGCGGTGCTCCTCCTCGCAGCGCGACCAGTAGGCGTGGTCGTACTTGGCGGCGACGGCGGCGACGCCCTCGCGGACGGCCAGGGCGCTCTCGGGCAGGTCGAAGTCCATCGGGTCGCTCCTCGGCGGGTCAGACGAGCCGGCGGCCGAGCCGGCGGCGCAGCCGCATGTCGGCGAGCCACAGGTTGAACGGGAAGGTGCGCAGGAACCGGGGGAGCCGGCGCTCGACCGCGCCGGCGGCCCGCAGCAGGCGGTCGAAGCGGCGCTGCTGGCGCGCGGTCCAGGGCAGGCCCATCGCCTCGCGGAACAGCGGCGGCAGGAAGCCGGTCGTCACGAACACCACGAACGGGCCGAGCAGGCGGAACGGCGGGGGGAAGTTGCGCAGCCGGGTCAGCTCCATGAGGTACGACGCGACCGCGGGGTCGATGTCGACCTCGGCCTCCGCGTCCGCCCAGTAGCGCCGGAAGGCCGCGCGGTCGGCCGGCCAGGCCTCCGCCGGCATCTGCAGCGTGGTGCCGAACCGGGCGCAGTGGGCGTAGAGCGCGTCGGCCTCGGCGCCGGGGAGCGGGCCGTGCATCCGCTCGATCATGTCGACGGTGCCGTAGTAGAGGCAGGCCGCGACCCAGGTCTGCAGGCGCGGGTCCATGGCGCGGTACTCGACCTCCTCGCCGGGCTGCGACACGACCTGCGCGTGCTGCCGGTTGACCTCCCTGCGGAAGGCGGCCCGGTCCTCGTCGGTGCCGAGCAGGGCGACGGCGAGGTAGGTGAAGGTGGTCCGGCCGCGCTTGAACGGCCGCCTCATGGCCGCGCCGTCGTGGACCCGGCTGTTCATCACGCCGTACCCGACGCCGGGCCAGCTCAGCTGCATGATCACGTTGGCCGGGCCGGCGAGGTGGGCGCCGATGCCCGAGACGTGGTCGCGCATGTCGAAGCCCGCGGGGACGGGGAGGTCGCGCGCCCGTCGGCCGGACGCGGCGGCCGGGGAGCCGGTGGTCGCCATGACGACCACGCTAGCCTGTTGTTGGCACTCTGCCAATAGTAGGGTGGCGGTCATGACCGAAGCCGCCCGCCGCCAGCGCCTGCCCCCGGACCAGCGCCGGGAGGAGATCCTGGTCGTCGCCGAGCGGCTGTTCGCCGAGCGGCCCTACGCCGCGGTGTCGACGACCGGGATCGCGCGCGAGGCCGGCGTCGCGCGGGGCCTGCTCAACCACTACTTCGGCGACAAGCGCGCGCTCTACCTGGAGGTCGTCCGGCGCGCGTCGCTGCTGCCGACGATCGAGGACGTCCCGCTGCCCTCCGGCTCGCTGACCGAGCGGGTCGACGCGGCCGTGCACTGGTTCCTCGGGTCCATCACCCCCGAGCGGGCGACCTACCTGACCGTGCGCGCGGCCGAGGGCGTGGGGGAGGACGTCGAGGTCCGCTCGATCCTCGACCAGGCCCACGACCTGGCGGCCGGACGCGTGCTGGAGATGGTCGGCGGCGATCCCGAGGACCCGGCCGCCCGGGCCGTCGTGCGCTCCTTCGGCGAGCTCGCCCGGGGCGCCATCCGCGAGTGGTCCCGCGAGGCCACGCTCACCCGCGAGCAGGCGCACCTGCTGCTGCGGGAGAGTCTGCTGGCGGTCGTGCGGCAGGTGCTGCCGCGGCTGTGAGCTTGGCGGCGTACATCGCCCGGTCGGCGGTCGCCAGCAGCGAGCGCGGCGTGCTCGTGTGGTCCGACACCGCGGCGCCGACGCTGGCGGTGATCCGGTCGTACGGCGCGTCGGACGCCTGCCCGTAGGGGTGCGCCACCGCCGCGCGGACCCGGTCGGCGAGCCCGGCCAGCTCCTCGTGCCCGGTCGCCCGGCACAGCACGACGAACTCGTCGCCCCCGAGCCGGGCCACCGTGTCGCCGGGGCGGATGACGCCGGTCAGCCGCCGGGCGATCTCCGTGAGCAGCAGGTCGCCCTCGTCGTGGCCCCAGGCGTCGTTGACCAGCTTGAACCCGTCCAGGTCGAGCACGAGCACGCCGACCGCTCCCGGCGGGTGCGCGGCGAGGGCCCGCTCCAGCTCGTCGTTGAGCAGGGCGCGGTTCGCGAGGCCGGTCAGCGGGTCGTGCCCGGCCAGGTGGCGCAGCTCGGCGATCAGCTCGTTGCGGGAGTCGCGGAACAGCGCGAGCGTCAGCACCACGACGGTCAGCGCGCCGACCATGCCCTGTGCCAGGAGCGCCTGCTCCTGCGGGGCGACGTCCTGGAAGGCGCCGCGGTCGAGCAGGGTCGCGCCCATGATCGAGATGCCGGAGGCGGTCAGGAAGAGCGTGCTCGTGGTGGTGGAGAACCGCAGCGAGACCCACATCGCCGGCAGCACCACGTTGAAGGCGTTCGGGTGGCCGGGATTGAGCCAGAAGATCTCGACGAACACGACCCCGGTCAGCGCGGCGCAGGCGAGCGCCTCCGCGACCCGGGCCACCGACAGCGTCGGGCGCCGCCACCGGGCGTCCCGGATGCGCAGCACCACCGCGACGCCGGTCAGCGCGGTCACGCCGTTGCGCACCGCGAACAGGGCGAAGGTGCGGACCAGGTCCGGCTGCCCCTCGTACGCGAACCAGGCGGTGGCGAGGACCGCCGAGGCGAGGGTGCCGGCGGTGATCGCCACGACCAGCCGCCGGAGGTCGACCGGCTCGCGGAGCGCGACCGGCCGGCCGCCGTACCGGAGGACGATCGCGGTGACCGCGGCCAGCGCGACGTTGACGAGCACGAACCAGGCGGCGAGGGGGAGCGCGGCGCCGGTCGTCAGGTTCACGCCGACGGTCAGCAGCGCGAGCGCGGCCCAGTGCGCCGCCGCCTGCGCGCGCGGCAGGCGGCTGGCGTGCAGGCCCCAGAGGACCGCGACCGCCGCCGCCGGCCAGGCCAGGGCCACGTCGCTGCCCTCGACCCGGGTGGCCCGGCCCACCAGGATCGCCGCGGCGTAGGCGAGCGCGAACCCCGCTCCCGGCAGCGCCGCGCGCGCGACCTGTCGTGCCATCGCTCGTCACGCCCTCGTCGACGGCTCCTCAGCCTGGATCCGTGGACCCAGGCTCAGGGGATCACATCGGCAGGGTGGAGGGCGACCCGAGGGTTCAGCACTCGATCACGTTGACGGCGAGCCCGCCGCGGGAGGTCTCCTTGTACTTGGTCTTCATGTCGCGGCCGGTCTCGCGCATGGTCTTGAGCGCCTTGTCCAGGCTGACCTTGTGCGAGCCGTTGCCGTGGATGGCCAGGCGGGCGGCGTTGATGGCCTTCACCGACGCGATCGCGTTGCGCTCGATGCAGGGGATCTGCACCAGGCCGCCGACCGGGTCGCAGGTGAGGCCGAGGTTGTGCTCGATGCCGACCTCGGCGGCGTTCTCGACCTGCTCGGGCGTGCCGCCGAGCACCTCGCAGAGGGCGCCGGCCGCCATCGCGCAGGCCGAGCCGACCTCGCCCTGGCAGCCGACCTCGGCGCCCGAGATCGAGGCGTTCGTCTTGGCCAGGATGCCGATCGCGGCGCCGGTGAGCAGGAACCGGACGATGCCGTCCTCGACCTGCTTCGGGGACAGCCCGGTCGCGGCGAAGCGCACCCAGTAGTGCAGGACGGCGGGGACGATCCCGGCCGCGCCGTTGGTGGGGGCGGTCACGACCCGGCCGCCGGAGGCGTTCTGCTCGTTGACCGCGAGCGCGAACAGGTTGACCCAGTCGATCACGTCGAGCGGGTCGGCGCCGGTGCCGTCAGCGGCGGTGAGCCGCGCGTGGAGCTCGGGTGCGCGCCGCGGGACCTTGAGCCCGCCCGGCAGCGCGCCCTCGCGGTGGCAGCCCTCCTCCACGCACGCCGCCATGACGCGCCAGATCTCCAGCAGTCCGGCGCGGACCTCCGCCTCGGTGCGCCAGGTCAGCTCGTTGGCGAGCATCACGTCGGAGACGCTCATCCGCTCGCGCTCGCAGACCGCGAGCAGCTCGCCGCCGGTGCTGAACGGGTACGGCAGCACGGTGTCGTCCACGACGACCCGGTC
This sequence comes from Nocardioides humi, assembly GCF_006494775.1. NCBI lineage: Bacteria > Bacillati > Actinomycetota > Actinomycetes > Propionibacteriales > Nocardioidaceae > Nocardioides > Nocardioides humi. The sequence continues at coordinate 5,660,025 of NZ_CP041146.1, forward strand.
GGCGCCGACCTGGCTGTCGTCGACGACGAAGCCGCCGCCCACGGAGTAGTAGGTGCGGGCGCGCAGCTCCGCGCCGCCGGCGTCGTAGGCGGTGAAGACCATTCCGTTGGGGTGGGCGGGCAGGGACTGGCGGCGGTGCATGACGACGTCGTCGGCCTCGAACCCGATGACGTGCCCGCCGGCCAGCCGGAGCTCCCGACGGTCGAGGATCGCGGCCACCCGGGCGTCGTACGTCGTCGTGTCGGTCGTCGCCGGGTCGTCGCCCTCGAGGCCGAGGATCACGGCCTTCACGGAGCCGTGGCCGTGCCCGGTCGCGCCGAGCGAGCCGAACAGCTCGGCCCGCACCCGGGCGACCCGGGCGAGCTCGCCGTCGGCGGCGAGGGCCTCGGCGAAGGTCCGCGCCGCCCGCATCGGGCCGACCGTGTGCGACGACGACGGCCCGATGCCGATCGAGTAGAGGTCGAAGACGCTCAGCGCCACGGGATCACCGGCTCCTGGGTTCCATGCCTTCGACGGTACCGCCGCGCGGTCACGACAGCCCCGGGTACAGCGGATGGGCGGCGGCCAGCGTCGCGACCCGGTCGCGGAGCCGGGTGGCCGCGCCGTCGTCGTACGACGGCCGGAGGGCCTCGGCGATCACGTCGGCGACCTCCGCGAACGCCTCGGCGCCGAAGCCGCGGGTGGCGAGCGCCGGCGTGCCGATCCGCAGCCCGGACGTGACCATCGGCGGCCGCGGGTCGAAGGGGACCGCGTTGCGGTTGACCGTCAGCCCGATCCCGTGCAGCCGGTCCTCGGCCTGCCGGCCGTCGAGCTCGGAGTCGCGCAGGTCGACGAGCACGAGATGCACGTCGGTGCCGCCGGTCAGCACGGAGACGCCGGCGCCGGCGACATCGGGCCGGGTCAGCCGCTCGGCGATGATCCGCGCCCCCTCCAGCGTGCGCTCCTGCCGCTCCCGGAACTCCGGCGAGGCGGCCATCTTGAACGCGACCGCCTTGGCGGCGACGACGTGCTCGAGCGGGCCGCCCTGCTGGCCGGGGAAGACCGCGCTGTTGATCCTCTTCGCGAGCTCGGCCCTGCTCAGGATGACGCCGCCGCGCGGGCCGCCGAGCGTCTTGTGGGTGGTCGTGGTGACGATGTCCGCGTGGGGGACCGGGCTCGGGTGCAGCCCGGCGGCGACCAGGCCGGCGAAGTGCGCCATGTCGACCATGAGGTGGGCGCCCACGAGGTCGGCGATCCGGCGGAACTCCGCGAAGTCCAGCTGCCGCGGGTACGCCGACCAGCCGGCCACGATCAGCCTCGGCCGGTGCTCGAGGGCCAGCCGCTCCACCTCGGCCATGTCGACCCGGAGGTCCGTGTCGTCGACGTGGTAGGCGACGACGTCGTAGAGCCGGCCGGAGAAGTTGATCCGCATGCCGTGGGTCAGGTGGCCGCCGTGCGCGAGGTCCAGGCCGAGGATCGTGTCGCCGGGCTCGAGCAGCGCGAACATCGCGGCGGCGTTGGCCTGCGCGCCCGAGTGCGGCTGCACGTTGGCGGCCTCGGCGCCGAACAGCTCCTTGACCCGGTCGATGGCGAGCTGCTCGACGACGTCGACGTGCTCGCAACCGCCGTAGTAGCGGCGGCCGGGGTAGCCCTCGGCGTACTTGTTGGTCAGCACCGAGCCCTGGGCCTCCATGACGGCGACGGGGGCGAGGTTCTCCGACGCGATCAGCTCGAGCGTGCCCTGCTGGCGGGCGAGCTCGGCGGCGATGGCGGCATGGACGTCGGGGTCGTACGCCGCGAGCGGCTGGTCGAGCATCCGCTGCGTCATCTCAGGCCTCCACCAGCGCGTCGTAGGCCGCGGCGTCGAGCAGCTCGCCGGGATCGGTGACCCGGACGACGAACAGCCAGCCGGCGCCGAACGGGTCGCTGTTGACCAGGCTCGGGTCGGCGTCGACGGCGTCGTTGACCTCGACCACCTCGCCGGTCACGGGGGCGTAGAGGTCGCTGACGGACTTGGTGGACTCCAGCTCGCCGCAGGCCTCGCCGGCCGTGACGGCGCTGCCGACGGCCGGCAGGTCGACGTACACGACGTCGCCGAGGGCGTCGGCGGCGAACGCGGTGACGCCGACCCGGGCGGTGTCGCCGTCGGCGCTGATCCACTCGTGCTCGGCGGTGTACTGGAGGTGGGTGGGGTTGCTCATGGTGGGCTCCTGGCAGGTCGGTGAGGTCAGCGGGGGCGGGTGTAGAAGGGCAGGTCGACGACGTCGGCGTCCTCGAGGGCGCCGCGCAGCGAGACGGCGAGGCGGGTGCCGGGCGCCGCGAGGCGCGGCGGCACGTAGGCCATCGCGATCGGCCGCTCCAGCGTGGGCGAGGGGGAGCCGCTGGTGACCTCGCCGACCTCGGCGCCGGTCGCGGGGTCGACGACGGGGTAGCCGGCGCGGGGCGATCGCCGCCCGCGGGCCGCCAGGCCGACGAGCACCCGCTGCGGGCCGTCCTCCTCGCGCTTCGCGAGCGCCTCCCGGCCGACGAAGCCGCCGGGCTTGTCGAGGACGACGACCCGGCCGAGGTTCGCCTCGTACGGCGTGGTGGCGCGGGTGAGCTCGTGGCCGTAGAGCGGCATCCCCGCCTCCAGGCGGAGCGTGTCGCGGCACGCGAGGCCCGCCGGCACCAGTCCGTGCGGGTCACCGGCCCGCTGCAGCGCGGCCCACACGGCCGGCGCCTCGGCCGGCCGGCAGTAGACCTCGAAGCCGTCCTCGCCGGTGTAGCCGGTCCGCGCGAGCAGCACGTCGATGCCCGCGACGGTGCCGGCGTCGATGGCGTAGTACTTCAGCGACGGCACGTCGAGCGCGGTCAGCTCCGCGACGATCGCCGCCGACGCCGGGCCCTGGACCGCCAGCAGCGCCCAGTCCGCCGACGTGTCGCGGACCGTGGCGTCGTACCCCCGGGCGCGGGCGGCGAGCTCCGGCGCGACCACGGCGACATTGCTCGCGTTGGCGACGACCAGGTAGTGCTCGTCGGCGAGCCGGTAGACGACGAGGTCGTCGATGATCCCGCCGTCCTCGGCACAGATCATGGAGTAGCGGGCGCGGCCGACGCCGATCGCGGACGGCCGGCCCACGAGCGCGTGGTCGAGCGCCGCGCCGGCACCCGGCCCGGTCAGCTCGATCTCGCCCATGTGGGTGAGGTCGAAGAGGCCGGCGGTGGCGCGGACCGCGCGGTGCTCGGCCGTCTCCGAGCCGTAGCGGACCGGCATCTGCCAGCCGGCGAAGTCGGTGAACGACGCGCCGAGCGCGGCGTGGACGTCGTGGAGGAGGGTACGGCGCGGGGACGCCGCGGGGGACCCGTCGGGGTCGGTCGTCATGCGGGAGGCTTCCTCGTGGAGAGCGCGGCGGACGCCGCGCTCGTGGCTGGGTTGCCTCCCCGCTCTGTCATCGCTACCTGAGAGCTTCACCGCCCGGTCGGGCGGCTTGCACCGTGGGTGCGGGCCGGTCGATCCGGTCCGACTTTCCAGAGTTCGCCTCGACCCGGCGGTCAGGGTGCCTGAGAGATTCGTGGGGAGATTTGCTCCTTCGGCGCCCGGTCCTCGTGGGACCCGGGACTCTCCCGCCGGGGTTCGAACAGCGCGATGTTCAGTTGTCGGGCACGAGGGTAGCAGCGTGGGACGGTGTAGCGTATCGGCTACGCTTGGTCCATGAGGGATCTCGACGAGTTGGCCGGCCCCACCACCGCGGGCTACATCCGGCGGACCGCCGCCAACCTGCTCAAGGACGCCCGGATCCGCACCGGTCTCACCCAGCAGCAGGTCGCCGACGCCGCCGGCGTCCCGCGCTCGACGATCGCCCGGATCGAGACGGGCAGGATGCAGCCGACCATTCCCACCTTGGACACGATCCTGATCTCCATCGGCCTGGAGCTGCGCCTGCGGCTGGAGGTCTTCGACGACCACGACCGAGTGCTGGACCGTCGGGCGGCCGCCTATCCGGCCCGCCAGGCGGAGATCGACGCCGGCCTTGACGCATTCGTCGAGAAGTACCGACCCGCGATATGAGCGCCTTCCGTCCCGAGCCCATCCTGGGCGTCCTCGACGAGCACGGTGTCGAGTTCGTCGTGATCGGCGGCTATGCGGCGGTGCTCCACGGCGCGAGCCGGCCGACGTCCGACGTCGACGTGACGCCGGAGCGGAGCGGGGAGAACCTGGCCCGGCTGGCCGATGCGCTCGGTGCGCTCGAGGCCAAGATCCGCGTCGACGGTCTCGAGGAGGGCCTGCCGTTCTCCACCGACGCGACGGCGCTCGCCGGCATCTCGGTGCTCAACCTGACCACGAGGTACGGCGACCTCGACATCTCCATGATCCCGAACGGGACCGAGGGCTTCGACGACCTGGTGCGTGATGCCCGGCGAATTCCGGGTGGGTGAAAGTGAGCCGCGGATCGCGAGTCTCGCCGACGTGATCCGGTCCAAGGAGAGCGCGAACCGGCCCAAGGACGCCGAGGCCCTTCCCGAATTGCGGCGCCTGGCCATCGCGATCGCCGAGGCCGAGACGACCTGACCACGCCTGCGCACGTACGATCTGCCGGTGCCCAGCCCGTACTCCGTCGACCCCTCCGAGCAGCTGACCGGGATCGACCCCGACGAGCTGGCGATCACCCTCAAGGTCCTCGGCCAGCTCCCGCTGCTGCCGCCGGACCACGACGACATCCGCACGGTGAAGCGGGCGGCGTCGTACATGTACAAGCTGATCAAGAAGTCCCGGCGGGCCGAGATCCGGATGGAGCGGCAGCGCCACGACCAGGACATCATCGAGCGGACGGCGACCGGGTCCCGGATGCGGATCGACGACGAGACGGCCGGCATCCCGCTGGTCTCGACGGCGCAGGGCGCCTTCGCGGGGGAGCTGCTCACCGCCCGCGGGTGCTACATCTGCAAGGAGGACTTCACCCTCGTCGACGCGTTCTACCACTGGCTGTGCCCGCGCTGCGCCGCGATGAGCCACGCCAAGCGGGACCAGCGCACCGACCTCACGGGCAGGCGGGCGCTGCTCACCGGCGGGCGGGCGAAGATCGGGATGTACATCGCGCTGCGGCTGCTGCGCGACGGCGCGCACCTGACCATCACCACGCGCTTCCCGAAGGACGCCGTACGCCGCTTCTCCGCCCTCGAGGACTCCGGCGACTGGCTGCACCGGCTCAAGGTGGTCGGCATCGACCTGCGCGACCCGACCCAGGTCATCGCGCTGGCCGACGACGTGGCGGCCGACGGCCCGCTCGACATCCTGGTCAACAACGCCTGCCAGACGGTACGACGCCTGCCCGGCGCCTACTCCCACCTGATCGAGGGCGAGTCGGCCCCGCTGGAGGCGCTGCCCGGCGGCCGCGACCTGCCCGAGATGGTGACCTTCGACCGGATCTCGGAGGCGCACCCCGCCTCGATCGCCGGTGCACTGGAGGCCACCGCCGTGGCCCACCACGAGGGCGAGTCGCGCGAGTCGGCGCTGGCGGCCCACAACGCGGCGTCGATGACGGCGCTCGCCCTCAAGGCGGGCAGCGCCTCCCTGGAGGCGCACCTGGCCGGGACGGCGGTCGACGCCGGCGGCCTGATCCCGGACGTGCAGGCCAACAACTCCTGGACCCAGGTGGTCGACGAGGTCGACCCGCTGGAGCTGCTGGAGGTGCAGTTCTGCAACTCCATCGCGCCGTTCCTGCTCGTCTCGCGTCTGCGGCCCGCGATGCGGGCGGCCGTGGCGGCGGGTGCGCGCCGCGCCTACGTGGTCAACGTGAGCGCGATGGAGGGCCAGTTCTCGCGCCGCTACAAGGGCCCGGGCCACCCGCACACCAACATGGCGAAGGCGGCGCTCAACATGATGACCCGCACCAGCGCGGGGGAGATGTTCGAGACCGACCGGATCCTGATGACGGCGGTCGACACCGGCTGGATCACCGACGAGCGGCCGCACCACGAGAAGCTGCGGATCGCGGCCGAGGGCTGGCACGCCCCGCTCGACCTGGTCGACGGCGCGGCGCGGGTCTACGACCCGATCGTGCGCGGCGAGGCGGGCGAGGACCTGTACGGCTGCTTCGTGAAGGACTACCAGCCCTCGCCCTGGTGACCCCGGGCGATCGCTGCAGCGGTTCTGTCATCAATTTTGGGGATCGACCTGCGCTTGGTGGGGGATTGCGAGAAAGTGGGCTCATGCCCCCCTCCGTGTACCGCCGTGCTGCCCGCTGCCTGCTCGCCCTCCTGACCGCGCTCGCCCTCTCCCTGGGCCTCCTCGGGTCCGCCGTCCCGGCGCAGGCCGCCGGGAAGCCCGGCGCCCCGTGGGTCTCGGGCCAGCAGGTGCAGCGAGGGGGCGTGACGGTGAGCCTGGACTGGGACCCGGTCGCCGGCGCGACGGGATACGGCGTGCTGGTGTCCACCGCGGGACCGGACGTCTACCCCGGCGACGACCCGCAGCGGCTCACCGTGACCGCCGCCGGGGCGCACGCCGACATCGCGGGCCTGGCCCCCGGGACGACGTACTGCTTCGCGGTGACGGTCAACGGCAACGGCGGCCCGCGCTCGTGCAAGGTCACCCCGCCGCGGGACCGCGCGGTGACCGCGACCGCCCTCGCCACCACGGTGGCGACGTTCAACGTCGGCTGCGGCTCGAAGAAGAACTGCAACAAGGGCTGGAAGTGGAAGAAGCGCCAGAAGAAGGTCGTCAAGAGCGTGAACCGGATGAACGCCGACGTGATGGTCTTCGTCGAGGCGCACCTGGCCCACAAGTACGGCAAGAAGAAGCGCCTGCTCGGCAAGGTGATGAAGAAGCGCGGCTACGCCCTCGCCTGCCGGACCCAGATGAGCAAGAAGCGCCAGCTGTTCAGCCAGGTCGTCTACGTGCGCTCCAGCGTCTACGCCGTGGTCGACCCCAAGCAGAACAGCAAGGGCACCCGGTTCAAGATGTTCAAGGACCGCAACCACGGCTACTGCCACGCCCTCGTCCAGCACCGCGCCACCGGCCGGCAGATCGCCGTCGCCGCCCTGCACCTGCGTGACGGCAGGGACGACGCCAAGCGCCAGGCCGAGACGTCCTACGTGCTGGGCCAGGTCCAGGCCAGGTTCGCGGGGCACCCGATCGTGCTGATGGGCGACTACAACTCCCACCGCGGCCGCGACCGTCGCGGCGAGAGCGACACGCCGCGACGGGTCCTCGAGGCCGCCGGCTTCGCCGACTCCAGCGACATCGCGGCGTCGCTGACCCTGCCCTACCTGAACTCAGCGCAGGGGTTCAAGGTCAACCCGCCGCGCTCGTCGACCTGGCCGACCCATGTCGACCGGATCTTCGTCTCGCCGGGCATCACGGTGCCGAGCTGGGAGAACCTCGCCCTGCTCGCCGGCAACAAGTACGCCACGCCGATGGCCTCCGACCACAACCCGGTGAGGGCGACCTTGTACATCCCCTGAGCGGTTCCTAGTGTCGGGGGCATGGGCGAGGAGACTCCTGCGATCGCGACCGACGTCCCGCCGAGCGGCCCGGGCTGTGCGGAGTGCACGGCGGCGGAGGGCTGGTGGGTGCACCTGCGGCGGTGCGCGGCCTGCGGGCACGTCGGCTGCTGCGACAGCTCGCCGGCGCAGCACGCCTCGGCGCACTTCCGCGACACCGGGCACCCGGTCGTCCAGTCCTTCGAGCCGGGCGAGGACTGGTTCTGGGACTACGCGAGCGAGGACTACGCCACCGGGCCGGACCTGGCCGCGCCGGCCAGCCATCCCGCCGACCAGCCGGCGCCCGGCCCGCGCGGTCGGGTGCCGCTGAACTGGCGCGAGCTCATCCACTGATGCCGGCGGCGCTGCTGCCCGTGCTCGGCCTCGTGCTCGCCCTGGGCGCGGGCCCGGTGGTGACGCCGCCCCCGGGCGGCGTCGACGTGGACTACCAGCTCGGGGGAGCCGTCGCGCCCGCGCCGAACGTCGGCGTCGTCGTCCGGGACCGGCGGGCGGCGCCGGAGCCGGGCCGCTACAACGTCTGCTACGTCAACGGCTTCCAGACCCAGCCCGGCGAGCGGCGGATCTGGCGCCGCCACCCCGGCCTCGTGCTGCGCGACCGCGGCCGCCCGGTCGTCGACGAGGCGTGGGACGAGCGGCTGCTCGACATCCGCACCGCCGCGAAGCGCGAGCGGCTGGCGCGGATCGTCGGGCGCTGGATCGACCGCTGCGCCCGCGACGGGTACGACGCCGTCGAGATCGACAACCTGGACTCCTTCTCGCGCAGCCACGGCCTGCTCCGCCCGCGGCACGCGAAGCGGTTCGCCCGGCTGCTGATCGCCCGCGCCCACGCCGCCGGCCTGGCCGTCGGCCAGAAGAACTGGGCCGGCCTCGACGGCCGCCGGCTCGGCTTCGACTTCGCGGTGGCCGAGGAGTGCGGCCGCTACGACGAGTGCGGCCGCTACGTCGCGTCGTACGGCGACCGGGTGCTGGTCGTGGAGTACCGCCGCCGCGACTTCCGCCGTGCCTGCGCGTCGTACGGCGACCTGCTGGGCGTGGTGCTGCGCGACCGGGACCTGCGGCCGGACGGGCGGCGGGCATGGTGTTGACGAAGGTGCCGACGAAGGCGCGGACAGGAGGGACCGCATGACCGAGGAGCACGAGCTGGGCCGCCTCGACGCCTGGTGGCGAGCGGCCAACTACCTGAGCGTCGGGCAGATCTACCTGCGCGACAACCCGCTGCTGCGGCGGCCGCTGGAGCCGGAGGACATCAAGCCCCGGCTGCTCGGCCACTGGGGCACCACGCCCGGGCTGAACCTGGTGTGGACCCACCTGCACCGGCTGATCCGGGAGCGCGACGTCGACGCGATCCTGCTCGCCGGGCCCGGGCACGGCGGTCCTGCCGCCGTCGCCAACGCCTGGCTGGAGGGCACCTACTCCGAGGTCTACCGCCACATCGGCCGCGACGAGGCCGGGATGCGCCGGCTCTTCGCGCAGTTCTCCGCGCCGGGCGGCGTCCCGAGCCACGTCGCGCCCGAGACGCCCGGCTCGATCCACGAGGGCGGCGAGCTCGGCTACGTGCTCTCCCACGCCTACGGCGCCGTCCTCGACAACCCCGATCTGGTCGCGGTCGCCGTCGTCGGCGACGGGGAGTTCGAGACCGGCCCGCTGGCCGCCTCCTGGCACGCCGACAAGTTCCTCGACCCGGTCGCCGACGGCGCGGTGCTGCCGGTGCTGCACCTCAACGGCTACAAGATCGCCAACCCGACCGTGCCCGCCCGGATCCCGCGGGAGGAGCTGCTCGCCCTGCTCCGCGGCTACGGGCACGAGGCGCTGACCGTCGAGGGCGACGACCCGCTGGACGTGCACCGGCAGCTGCTGGCGGCGATGGACGCCGCCCACGACCGGATCCGCGAGATCCAGGCCGCGGCGCGCGACCACGGCGACGTCGTACGACGGCCCTGGCCGATGATCCTGCTCGTCACCCCCAAGGGATGGACCGGGCCGCGCGAGGTCGACGGCGTGCCCGTCGAGGGCACCTGGCGGGCCCACCAGGTGCCGCTGGCCGGCACCCGGGAGAACCCCGCGCACCGGGCCCAGCTGGAGGAGTGGCTGCGGTCCTACCGGCCCGAGGAGCTCTTCGACGCCGACGGCCGGCCGGTCCCGGAGCTGCTCGACCTCGCTCCGGTCGGCGACCGGAGGACCAGCGCCAACCCGCACGCCAACGGCGGCCTGCTGCGCCGGCCGCTCGACCTGCCGCGCTTCTCGACCGCGGCGGTCGAGGTGACCGCGCCCGGCGCCTCGACCCACGAGCCCACCCGGGTCCTGGGGAACTACCTGGCCGAGGTGATCCGCCGCAACCCGGACATCTTCCGGCTGTTCGGCCCCGACGAGACCGCGTCCAACCGGCTCGACGCCGTCTACGAGGTCACCGACAAGGTGTTCGCGGGGGAGATCCGCGAGGTCGACGAGCACCTCGCCCCGCACGGGCGGGTGATGGAGATCCTCTCCGAGCACACCTGCCAGGGCTGGCTGGAGGGCTACCTGCTCACCGGCCGGCACGGCCTGTTCAGCTGCTACGAGGCGTTCATCCACCTGGTCGACTCGATGCTCAACCAGCACGCGAAGTGGCTCAAGACCACCCGCACCCTGGACTGGCGCCCGCCGATCTCCTCGCTGAACTACCTGCTCACCTCCCACGTGTGGCGCCAGGACCACAACGGGTTCTCCCACCAGGACCCCGGCTTCATCGACCACGTCGTCAACAAGAAGGCGGAGGTCGTGCGCGTCTACCTCCCGCCCGACGCCAACACCCTGCTCGCGACCATGGAGCACTGCCTGGCCAGCAGCCACTACGTCAACGTCGTCGTGGCGGGCAAGCAGCCGTCGTACGACTGGCTGGACCCGGCCGCCGCCGACCTGCACTGCGCCCGCGGGCTCGGGATCTGGGACTGGGCGTCGAGCGGCGGCGAGGACCCGGACGTGGTGCTCGCCTGCGCCGGGGACGTGCCGACGCTCGAGGCGCTGGCCGCGGTGTCGCTGTTGCGCGAGCACCTGCCCGAGGTCGGCGTGCGGTTCGTCAACGTCGTCGACCTGATGCGGCTCCAGGACGAGCGGGAGCACCCGCACGGGCTCGGCGACGCGGCCTTCGACGCCGTCTTCACCACCGACCGGCCGATCGTCTTCGCCTACCACGGCTACCCCTGGCTGATCCACCGGCTGACCTACCGGCGCACGAACCACCACAACCTCCACGTCCGGGGCTACCTCGAGGAGGGCACCACCACGACGCCGTTCGACATGGTGATGATGAACGACCTGGACCGGTACCACCTGGTCATGGACGTGATCGACCGGGTGCCGGGCCTCGGCTCGCGGGCCGCGGAGGTGCGCCAGCTGATGGAGGACTCCCGGCGCCGGGCGCGGGCCTGGACCCGCGAGCACGGCGAGGACCTGCCGGAGGTGCGGGACTGGTCCTGGCCGGCCGGTGGTGACCGCTAGATGATTGATTCCAAGGGATCGTGCCAGCGTGCGTGATGAGCGTCGCGGAGCGTGCGAGACCTTGGAATCAATCATCTAGGACCCGGCGAGCAGCTCCGCCACCTGACGGGCGATCGACAGCTCCTCGTCGGTCGGGACGACGAGCACGCTCACCCGGGTGCCGGCCGGGGAGATCACGGCGGGGCCGCTGCCGGCGGAGTCGTTGCGGTCGTCGTCGACCTCGATGCCGAGCCGGTCCAGGCCGCGCAGGGCGTCGGCCCGCAGGCGGGGCACGTTCTCGCCGACCCCGCCGGTGAACACCACGGCGTCGGCGCCGTCGAGCACGGCGAGGTAGGCGCCGACGTACTTGCGGATCCGGTGGCAGTAGACGTCGTACGCCAGGCGGGCGTCGGCCTCGCCGTCGTCGACGGCGCGGAGCAGGTCGCGGAAGTCGCCGGTCCCGGCGAGGCCGGCCAGCCCGCTGCGGTGGTGGAGCAGGTCCTCGAGCCGGTCGGCGTCGTACCCGCGGTGGCGCAGCAGGTGGAGCAGCACCCCGGGATCGATGTCGCCGCCCCGGCTGCCCATGACGAGCCCCTCCAGCGGGGTGAAGCCCATGCTCGTCTCGACCGGGCGCCCACCCCGGACAGCGGCGGCGGAGGCGCCGTTGCCGAGGTGCAGGGTCACCAGGCCCAGCTCCGCGAGCGGCCGGCCGAGCAGGTCGGCGGCGCGTCCGGCGACCCAGGCGTGGCTGGTGCCGTGCATGCCGAAGCGGCGGATCCCCTCCTCGGCCGCGACCCGCCGGTCGATCGTCACGGTGGCCGCCGCCGCGGGCAGGCCGGCGAACCAGCCGGTGTCGAACACGGCGACGTGCGGCAGGTCCGGCCAGACCGTGCGAGCGCGCCGGATGCCCGCGACGGCGGGCGGGTTGTGCAGGGGAGCGAGCACGCTCAGCGCCTCGACGTCCGCCAGCACGTCGTCGTCGACCAGCGTCGGCGACGTGTGCCGCGCTCCGCCGTGGACCACGCGGTGCCCCACGGCCGTCAGCCGCCCGGCGAGGCCGGCGCCGGCGAGCTCGTCGGTGACCCGCTCCAGGGCCGGGCCGAAGCCGTCCAGCTCGAGCTGCTCGACGTGGCCGCCGGCGAGCCGGCGCCCGTCGCCGGGGTCGAGCACGGCGTACCGCAGCGACGACGAGCCGGCGTTGAGCACGAGGACGGTGTCGGCGGGGACCACGCTCCGAGGCTACGACGTCGGCGCCCGCCCGCCGCCCGCCTGCTGGCTGTCCGCTACTTGTCCGGCTGCTCGGGGACGACGGCGACGGTCGTGCGGGCCCGCTCGACCACGGCGGTGGCGATCGACCCGGTGACGAGGCGGCCCACGGTGTCGAGCGGGTGCCGACCGACGACGACGAGGTCCCAGCCGGCGGTGCGGCCGCCGAGCACGTCGTCGACCAGGCCGTGGGTGACGCGCAGGGTGAGCGGGACGTCGGGGTACTTCTCCGCGAACCCGGCGACGGACTCGGCGAGGAGCAGGTGCGCCTCGTCCTCGGGGCCGAGGTCGACGTCCTCGACCCGGACGTTCCGGAGGCCGGCGACGGCGGCGACGACGTCCCACACGACGTGGACGACGGTGAGCTCCTGCCCGCGCAGGGCGGCCTGGCCGAACGCGAACTCGAGCACGGCGAGCGAGGACTCGGTGCCGTCGACGCCGACGAGGACGCCCTTGCCGCGGGTGCCCTGGTCGTGGGCGCCGGGCCGGCACACGACGACGGGGCACAGGGCCAGCCGGCTGACGGCGGCGCTGACCGAGCCCAGCAGGATGCTGCGCATGGCGCCCCGGCCGCGGGAGCCGAGGACCAGCAGGTGGGCGTCGCGGGACAGCTCGATCAGCACGCCGCGTGGATCGCCGGGTGCGGTCAGGCCGACGACGTCGACCGCGGGCGCGAGCTCCTCGGCCTGCCGGACCGCCGCCGCGTTGATCCGCAGGACGTCGCCCTCGTCGGCGGTGACCACGACCAGGGCGCGGTCCTCGAGGGCCGCCTGCTCGGCAGCCCAGTCCAGCGCGCGGGCGGCGTGCTTGGAGCCGTCGGCCGCGACGACGATGCTGCCTGCCGGGATGGTGGTGCTCATGACGGCTCCTGCTCAGCTCTCGGTGCTCTCGGGACTCTCGGCGCCCTCGGCGGCGGGCTCGGCCTGCGGGACGACGGCGACGGTGGTGTGGGCCCGCTCGACCACGGCGGTGGCGACGGCCCCGGTGATCAGGCGGAGCAGGGAGTCGACCGGGTGCCGGCCGACGACGATCAGGTTCCAGGAGCCGCTGGTGTCGCTCAGGCACTCCTCGGCGAGGCCGCGGGCCAGGCGGAGGTCGACGGTGACCTCGGGGAACTTCGACGACATGCCGGCGACGTTCTCGGAGAGCAGCATCCGGTACTCGTCCAGCCCGGTCTCGCGCGGCGACACCATCACCGGTCCGTGGACGGCGGCCACCTCGTCCCACAGGCAGTGGACGACGGTCAGCGGCAGGTCCAGGAGGGAGGCCTGCTGGAAGGCGAACTCGACGACCGGCAGCGACTCGGCGGTGCCGTCGGCACCGACGAGGACGCCCCGGTCGGGATGCCCGTCGCCGGCCTGGGGACGGCACACGACGACGGGGCAGGCGGCGTCGCGGCTGACCGCCGCGCTCACCGAGCCCAGCACCTTGCTGCGGAACGCGCCGCGGCCGCGGGAGCCCAGCACGAGGAGGTGGACGCGCTGCGAGATCTCGACGAGGACCTGGCGCGGGTCGCCGATCAGCGGGACGGTGGACACGTCCAGGCCGGGGTGGAGGTGGCGCGCGACGGCCGCCGCCTCGTCCGCGATGGCCCGGCCGCGCTGCAGCAGCTCGTCGGGCTGGTAGGCGTACGCGGCGCCCATGCCCGCCCAGCTGACGGCGGGCACGCCCGGGATGCCGATGGCGGTCACGACGGTCAGCGGCCGCCGCTCGCGGAAGGCCTGGCCGGCGGCCCACTGGACCGCCCGGTCGGCGTGGTCGGAGCCGTCGGCGGCGACGACGACGCTGCTGGGATCGATGGTGTGCGCGGTGGTGGTCATGGCTCCACCCTCCGCCCGGGCGGCTCCGGGGCGACACGGGCCGACGCCCCGGAGCCGCCGGGACCTTCGGCCCCCAGGCCGTCCTGTTCGTCGAGTGGCGAGCGTCGGTTGTTCGTCGAGTAGCGAGCGCCAGCGAGCGTATCGAGACGCCTGCCGAGCGACACCTCGGTCGGATTTGAGAGACTTTCACCATTCTGAGACAGGCCGACTGTGTCGGGTCTAGCGTCCGGTCCCACGGGTCGGGCGCGGGAGTCGTCTGGGGGAGCCCGGGACGTGAGTGGGTGCTCGTGATGTCTCTTGGCAGTGGTGGTCGTGCTTTGTTCCCGCAGGTTGTTCGTCTGCTGCTGTTGGCGTTGGTGGCGGCGATGCTGCCGGTGCTCGCAGTTCTGGTGCCTGCGGGTGCGTCGAGCGCGGCCGCGGCGGTGCCGGCGGGCACGGGTGGGTTGTTCGTGCCGGCGACGGGCCGTCTGGTTGATACCCGGTCCGGCTTGGGCGGGCACACGGGGGCGTCGACGGCGTGGCGTACCTACTCCCCGCTGGGCAAGGTCGGGATCCCATCGTCGGGTGTCTCTGCGATTCAGGTCACTTTGACGGTGCTCACCCCGACGACGACTGGGGCTGGGTTGGTGAACTTCCGTCCGACCGGCGGGGCGTCGTCGTTCACGGCGTTGGTGTACGGCGGTGGTCCGGGCGGGACGGCGGGTAACACCGCGATCATCCCGCTCAGTACCACCGGTCAGTTCGACGTGAAGACCGGGACCTCCGAGCACCTGCTGGTCGACGTCCAAGGCTACTTCACGGCCGGGCAGGCCGCGGGCGGCGGATACGTGCCGTTGCTGGAGCCTGCGCGGATCGTCGACAGCCGGACCAGGCTCGGTCCACCGCTGGCAAAGCTTGCGGCCGGTTCGACCACGACGGTCCCGATCGCCGGTCTGGGTGGCATCCCGGCCGATGCTTCGGCGGTGTTCGTGAACCTGACCGTGGTCAACACCTCGGCGAACCCGAACTACGTGACTCCGTTCCCCGCTGATCAACCTCGCCCGGACTTGCTCATGGCCTATCGAAAGTGCTGAAAGTTGCAGGAAAGAGATCCCGAGACAGAGGTCCTATAAATGCGAGATATGACAGATCGCCTTTTGCTCATCACTCAATTGGCCTTGGCGGCTGCGGGTTTGGCCATCCTGATTCTGGCGGATGACCCTGGCCCAAAACTGTTCCCGTTGGTCGTCGCAAGTATCGTCCTCGCTGTCGTAGATCGAATCCTGATGTGGAGAAATCGTCGCCAGAACAACGAGCACAAATAGAGTCAGGCAGCTGAACATGCTCCGCCGGGCAGTAATCGATCCTAGGCGATGGCAGGTAGTGTGACGACCCCTCTACCTGCCGCTTGTGGTATCGCCGTCGTTACTGTCTAGAGACGCGCCAGCGGTATCCCAGCCAGGTGCTCGGGGATCGAATACGTCGGCGCCACACCGCCGCTCTGCTCACACAGAGCCAGGTGAGCAAGGACGTTCGGGGTGGCCCCGTAGGCCCGGTCTTCGGGTGCGTCGGTGACCGGATTTGTCCGCCGCTTGTGGCGTCGCCCTGGTTGTTTTCAGAAGACGGACCAGTGGGGTGCCGGCCAGGTCTTCGACGGAGGGGTGTCCAGCGCGGCCTGCGCGACGATCCGAGCAACGACGTCGGGGGAGTCTGTCCTCCTGTTGAGCCTCGAGGACCAGCACCGTCGCCATCGGCCGCAATGGGGTTGCACGAAGCGCCGGGCAGCGGCCGATCCTCAACCTCCAGAAGGTTCCTGGAGCAGCCGGCTTAGACGATCGGGCCACCCGCCCAGGGACACCTCTCGGTCGACCAGGTCCAGCCCGGCCGTGCCGTGGGTGATCCACAGGACGGACCGGCGCCCGCCGGCCGTCGACACGTCGTGGCCGAGCACCTCATGAGCCAGCGCGACGGCGGTGGCGTGGTCGAGATGGGCGGTGGGCTCGTCGAGCACCAGCACCCGCTGGTCGGCGAGCAGCGCCCGGGCCACGCCGAGGCGGGCGCGCTCGCCGCCGGAGACGCCGCCGTGGCCCGCGCCGAGCCAGGTGCCCAGGCCGTGGGGCAGGCCGTCCAGCCAGGGGCCGAGGTGGGCGCGGCGCAGCGCGTCCTCGACCTCCGCGTCGCTCGCGCCGGGGCGGGCCAGGCGGACGTTCTCGACCACTGTGGTGGCGAAGACGTGCGGGTGGTCGTCGACGAGGCCGACCCCGCGTCGTACGTCGTCGGGGGCGAGGTGCTCCAGCGCCGCGCCACCGAGCCGGGCGTCGCCGGAGGTGGGGTCGAGGAAGCGGAGCAGGACGGCGGCGAGGGTGCTCTTGCCCGAGCCCGACGGCCCCAACACGGCGACCCGGTCGCCCGGCGCCAGGTCGAGAGTGACCGGCTGGATGAGAGGCGCGCGCAGGTCCCAGCGGGCCGTGACCCGGTCGAGCGTCACGTCGTGACCGTCAGGTGCAGTGCGGCTGGGGAAGTCACGGACCGCCGGCGGGGTGCGCTCGAGCGCCCGCAGCCGGTCGTCCGCCGCGGCGGTGCGGGCCGCGAGGATCCCGGCGTCGGCGCAGGGGAGCGTGACGTCGGCGAGGGCGAGGGGGAGCAGGACGACGAGCGCCATCACCGGTCCGGAGAGGTGGCCGTCGGCCATTGCGCCGGCGGTGAGCGCCGCCGTCGCGGCCAGCGCGACGCCGGTGCCGACGAGCACCACCGCCCGCGCGGCGGCCAGCCAGCCGGCAGCGGTCCGGGAGACCGCACCCATCCGGGCGCTGGTCGCGGCCACCCGGTCCGCGGTGGGCAGGGCGCGCTGCCACATCCGCAGCTCCTCGGCGACCTGGACCGCCTCGACGACCGTCTCCGACAGCTCCGCACGCAGGCCCACGAGCCGACCCTCGGCCGCGCGGGCGCCGTGCCGGGCGAGCAGGAACGCGGCCCCGCCGAGCGCGGTCGCCGCGACGACCACCGGGACGACGGGCGGGTGCAGCACCGCGGTGACGGCGGTGACGAGCAGCGTGACCACGCCCAGCTGCACCAGCGGCATCCGCACCCGCAGTTGCCGGTCCACCACGCTGTCGACGTCGTCGACGACCGTGCTGAGCACATCGCCGCGCCGGCGGCCGAGCCGGGCCGGCACGAGCGGCACCAGGGCGTCGTACACCTCGACCCGGCGGCGGGCCAGCAGCCGCAGCGCGGCGTCGTGCGACCGGAGCCGCTCGACGTACCGCAGCACCGGCCGCGCCAGGCCGAAGGCGCGCACGCCCACGACCGCCACGAGGAGCGTCAGCACCGCGGGACGGGTGGAGGCCTGCACGATCAGCCAGCCGGCGGTGGCGGTCAGCGCGACCCCGGACGCGGAGGCGAGGGCGCCCAGCACGGCGGCGCCGGCCAGGGCGCGGCGCTCGGACCCGGGCGCGGTGGGCCGGGACTCCGGCACCGGCACCGCCGCGGGGGAGGAGGCGAGGGTCCGCCCCGCCGGCACCGGTACGACGGCGGGCGCCGGCAGCTCGACCCGCCGGTCCGCCAGGTCGACCAGGCGCGGCCGGTGCGCGACGACCACGACCCCGCCGCGGCGGCCGAGCGCGGCGATGGTGTCGGCGATGACCTGCTCGGTGAGATCGTCGAGGTGCGCGGTGGGCTCGTCGAGGAGCACCCACGGGCGGTCGGCGAGAACCACCCGGGCCAGCGCCAGGCGGGCCCGCTCGCCGGCCGAGAGCGTCGCCCCGTCCTCGCCGAGCGCGGTGGACAGCCCCTGGGGCAGGGCACGGACCCGCTCCTCGAGCGCGACCTCGCGCAGCGCCCGCCACAGCTCGTCCTCGGTCGCGTCCGGCCGGGCGAGGCGGAGGTTGTCCGCGACGTCGCCCGCGACGAACCGCGGCTGCTGCGGCAGCCAGGCCACCTGGGCCTGCCAGGAGGGACCGCCGACGGCCTCGCCGCCGGCCGCGATCGTCCCCGTGTCGAGGGGGACCAGACCGGCGATGGCGGCGAGCAGGGTCGACTTGCCGCAGCCGGACGGGCCGGTCAGCGCGGTGACACCGTGCGCGGGCAGCAGGGCCGACACGTCCCGGACCGCCGCGGCGGTCCGGCCGGGCCAGGTGACGGTGACGCCGTCCAGCACGAGCGGCGCACCGGCCGGTGCGGCACGGTCCACGGCTGGCCCGGCGTCGCGGGCGAGCAGGTCGTGGGCGGCCGCGAAGGTCGCCGCCCCCTCGGCGGCGGCGTGGAACTCCGCGCCGACCCGGCGCAGCGGCCAGTACGCCTCGGGCGCGAGGAGCAGCACGACGAGCGCGGTGTGCAGGCCCAGCCCGCCGCCCGCCAGCCGGACCCCGACGGTCACCGCGACCAGCGCCACCGACAGCGTCGCGACCAGCTCCAGCACGGCCGAGGAGGCGAACGCGATCCGGAGCGTGCGCAGCGACGCCCGCCGGTAGCGGTCGGTGACCTCGGCGATGCGCGCGGACTGCGCCCGGGCGCGCCGGTGCGCGACCAGCGTCGGCAGGCCGCGGACCACGTCGAGGAAGTGGCCCGACAGCGAGGCCATCGCGCGCCACTGCTCCTCGGCGCGGTCCCGGGTGGCGAGCCCGACCAGGGCGCCGAAGACCGGGATCAGGGGCAGGGTCGCGAGCACGATGACCGCGCTGAGCAGGTCCTGGGTGGCGATCGCCACCACGGTCAGCGGCGGCAGCACGGCCGCGACCACGAGTGCGGGGAGGTACCGCGTGACATAGGGCTCGACGGCGGCCACGCCCCGGGTGGCCAGCACCGCCTCCTCGCCCGATCCGGACCCGTCCGACCCGGCCGCGGCGCCCGCCCGGTCGACGTACGCCCGGACCAGGCGGTGGCGCAGCACCGTCCCGACCACCGCCGCCGCCCGGGCGGCGCACAGGTCGGCGGCGGCGCCGGTGAGCCCGCGCAGCGCCAGCACGGCCACGACGGCCAGCGCCCAGCCGGTCAGGTCGTGACCGCGCAGCACCGCGACGACGAGGCCGGTCACCACCCACGCCTGGGCGATGACCACGAGGCCCCCGGCGACGCCCGCGGCGACGACGCCGGCCAGGCCCGTCCGGGCCGGCGCGAGCAGGGCCCGCAGCCGCGGGTCCGAGGGCCTCATGCTCCTCATGCCGCGCCGGCCGTCTCCGCGGGCGCCGCGGCCGGCGGGATGTGGTGGGTGGCGATCCGCTTGCGGAACACCCAGTAGGTCCAGCCCTGGTAGGCCAGCACGAGGGGCGTGAAGATCACCGCGGTGACCGTCATGATCCGCAGCGTGTACGCCGTCGCGGCGGCGTTCGTCGTCGTCAGGCTCTCCCCGCCGGCCAGGGTGCTCGGCATGACGTCCGGGAACAGGGCCAGGAACAGCCCCGCCACGGCCAGCGCGATCGTGACGAAGGTGCCGAGGAAGGCCCAGCCCTCCCGGCCGGCGCGGGCCGCGAGACCCGCGCCGACCAGGCTGGCCGCGGCGACCACGAAGGCCACGGCGGACGCGGCCGTCCCCGTCTGCTGCTGGGTCCAGCCGAGGAAGGCCACCGCCAGCACGGCGGTCACCGCCACCGACGGGACGGCCAGCCGCCGCGCCCGGTGCCGGATCTCCCCGTCGGTCTTGAGCGCCACGAACAGCGCGCCGTGGGTGACGAACAGCGCCAGCGTGGTGAGGCCGCCGAGCAGGGCGTAGGGGTTGAGCAGGTCGACGAAGCCGCCGACGTACTCCAGGTCGGCGTCGATCGGCACCCCGCGCAGGATGTTCGCGAACGCCACTCCCCACAGCAGCGACGGGACGAACGATCCCACGATGATCGCCAGGTCCCAGCGTCCCTTCCAGCGTTGGTCGTCCCGCTTGGCGCGGTACTCGAAGGCGAGCCCCCGGACGATCAGCGCCAGCAGGATGAGCAGCAACGGCAGGTAGAACCCGCTGAACAACGTGGCGTACCACTCCGGGAAGGCGGCGAAGGTCGCGCCGCCGGCGACCAGCAGCCAGACCTCGTTGCCGTCCCAGACCGGGCCGATCGTGTTGATCATGACCCGGCGCTCGGTGTCGTCGCGGGCCAGGACGGGCAGCAGCATGCCGACGCCGAAGTCGAAGCCCTCGAGGGTGAAGTAGCCGATCCACAGGACGGCGATGAGGACGAACCAGACGGTGGTGAGCTCCATGACGCGGTCTCCGGTCTCAGTAGGCGAAGGCGAGGGGACGGTCCTCGCCCGTTCGGTCCGGGTCGGTCGGTGCGTCGGGTGGCAGCTCCTCGGCGCCCTTGCGGATCCAGGTCAGCAGCAGCCGCACCTCGACGACGGCGAGCACGCCGTAGACGGCCGTGAGCGCGATCAGCGAGGTCCAGGCCTCGCCGGTCGTGAGCCCGGGGGAGACCGAGTGGTGGGTGGTCATCAGGCCGAACACGGCCCACGGCTGGCGGCCCATCTCGGTGAAGATCCAGCCGAACGAGTTGGCGAGCAGCGGCAGGAAGGGCAGCACCACCGCGGCGGCGAGCACCGCCCGGCCCGTGGGGCGCGGCCGCGCCGGGTGGCCCACAGCACCCACGCCGCGATGGCCGCGGCGACCATGCCGAGGCCCATCATCAGCCGGAACGTCCAGTAGGTCAGCGGGATCACCGGCGTGTAGTCGCCGGGGGAGTAGTACGCCGCGCCGGGGTCGCTGCCGTAGGTCTCGCGGTACTTCTCGCGCAGGTCGTCGATGCCCTGCACCTCGCCGTCCGTCGTCCCGGTGGCGAGGAAGGAGAGCAGGCCGGGGATCTTGATCGAGAACGTCTCGTGCTGCCCGTCGAGGGTGCCGAGCTGGAAGACCGAGAAGTCGGCGGGCGACTCGGTCTCGTAGAGGCCCTCGGCCGCGGCCATCTTCATCGGCTGGACCTCGGTCATGATCTTGCCCTGCACGTCGCCGCTGACGACGACGCCGAGCGCCGCGACCAGGACGATCCAGGCGCCGGTGCGCACGGCGGGGCGGTACAGGTCGCGGTCCTCGCTCCTCCGGGCGCGGTGCAGGTGCCACAGCGCGACGCCGACGACGAAGGCCGCGCCGGTCATGTACGCCGACAGCACGACGTGCGGGAAGGTCACCAGCTGCACCTTGTTGAACAGCACCGCGGCGAAGTCGTTCATCTCCGCCCGACCGGTGTCGGGGTTGAAGGCGTAGCCGACGGGGTGCTGCATCCAGGAGTTCGCGGCGAGGATGAAGTACGCCGAGAACAGCGTCCCGACGTGGACGAGCACCATGCACGCCGCGTGCAGCCGCGGACTCAGCCGGTCCCAGCCGAAGATCCACAGGCCCAGGAAGGTCGACTCGAGGAAGAACGCGAGCAGGCCCTCCACGGCGAGCGGCGCTCCGAAGACGTCGCCGACGAAGCGGGAGTAGTCGCTCCAGTTCATGCCGAACTGGAACTCCTGCACGATCCCGGTGACGACGCCGATGGCGAAGTTGATGAGGAAGAGCTTGCCGAAGAACCGGGTCAGCCGCAGCCAGCGCTCGTCCCGGGTGCGCAGCCAGGTGATCTCGTAGCCGGCGATGATCGCCGAGAGGCCGATCGTGATGGGGACGAACAGGAAGTGGTAGACGGTCGTGATGGCGAACTGCCACCGCGCGATGTCGGTCGGGTCCACGGGTGCTCCTGGCAGACGGCGGGGGTGCTGACGCGTCCACGCTAGGGAGCGCCCCGGGCCGCGTCCCACGGCCGGATTGCCCGCCGCGACGGGACCTTCGGCCCCCGCCGCGCCAGCGGGACGTCAGCGCCGGAAGACCTCGGCGAGGGGGCGGCGCGGCGTGCGCGGCAGGCCGCTCCGGCCGATCGCCTGCCAGCCCACCCGCAGCAGCAGATGGAGCTCGAACCGGCCGCCGAGGACGCTGCGGGTGATCTCCTGGCGGGTGCTCTCCACCTCGACCGGCTGGCTCATCGGCACGACCGACATCCCGGCCCGGGTGGCCTCGAGCCACAGGTCGCTCATCGCC
Source organism: Nocardioides humi (assembly GCF_006494775.1). Classification (NCBI taxonomy): domain Bacteria; kingdom Bacillati; phylum Actinomycetota; class Actinomycetes; order Propionibacteriales; family Nocardioidaceae; genus Nocardioides; species Nocardioides humi. The sequence goes on from NZ_CP041146.1 coordinate 5,681,991, forward strand.
TCGCCGGTGCGCAGCCAGCCCGCGACGTCGTCGTACCCGCCGCCGAGGGCGATCACCCGGTCGCCGCCGTGGATGACCAGCCGGGTGTCCTCGAGCAGCCCGGGCCGGAACCGGGAGCGGGCCTGCAGCGGGTCGGGGTCGTCGGGCAGCAGCTCCAGCGGGATCCCGTCCGGGCCGTCCCGGTCGATCCACCGGTCCTGCTCCAGCAGCCGCCGGCCGTCGATCTCGAGGGAGGTCAGGGCCTGGTTCGCGAGCAGCTCCAGGCGGAACCGGCCGGCGTCGCTGGTCACCGCCTCGGCGCGCGCCCCCCAACGGACGGCGCCGTGGCACAGCTCGGTCAGGCGGTCCGCGGGGACCGGCCATGCCGTGAACCGGCGCCGGTCGGTGCACCGGGTCCGGAGCAGGTCGATGTCACCGCGGGCGACGGCCTGCCGGGCGGTGCGGTGCACCAGGACCCGGGCGAGCACCGTCTCCGGCGCGCCCAGGGGCAGGCGCTCCACGGTGGTGTCCCAGCCCAGCGCCCGCGCCGCGAACTGCAGGTGGTGCAGCGCCGCGCCGCAGCTGAGGGTGAGATTGCGCCCGCGCGGGTCCTCGGCGGGCAGCTGCCGGCGCAGGTCGGCGCTGAGCTCGAGCGCGCCGTCGGCGTGCCGCCACAGCCAGGGCTGGGTGTTGTGCACGCTCGGCGCCAGGCAGGCCAGGGACACCAGGCGCTCGAGGACCGCGGGCGGCGCCGGCTCGGCGTACGTCCTGCTCCTCTGCGTGGTGCGACTGCTCATGACGGGTCCTCCCTCGGCCTTCCTCACCACGGTCCACGCCCGGCCTGCCCGGTGCGAGGGTCGAAGGTCCCGAGTCGATAGGACGCGTGGACCCCTCCTGCGCGCCCGCGATCCCGGCTACCGTGGTCCGGGTGAGCGACGAAGCGACGGCCGAGGCCGGCCAGCAGATCCGCGTCTACCTCCTCGACGACCACGAGATGATCCGGCGCGGGATCCGCGACCTGCTCGAGAGCGAGGGCGACATCGTCGTGGTCGGCGAGTCGGAGTCGGCGGCCGAGGCGACCCGGCGGATCCCGGCGCTGCGTCCCGACGTGGCGATCCTCGACGGGCGGCTGCCCGACGGGTCCGGCATCGACGTGTGCCGCGACGTGCGGTCGCAGGACCCCACCATCAAGGCGCTGATCCTCACGTCGTACGACGATGACGACGCCCTCTTCTCCGCGATCATGGCCGGCGCCGCCGGCTACGTCCTCAAGCAGGTGCGGGGCAACGACCTGCTCGACATCGTGCGCCGGGTGGCCGCCGGGCAGTCGACCCTCGACCCGTCCGTGACCGCGCAGGTGCTGGACCGGATCCGCTCCGGCCCGCCGGTCAACAAGGAGCTGGAGTCGCTGACCGAGCAGGAGGGCCGGATCCTCGACCTGATCGGGCAGGGCCTGACCAACCGGCAGATCGCCCGCGAGCTCCACCTCGCCGAGAAGACCGTCAAGAACTACGTCTCCTCGCTGCTGGCCAAGCTCGGCATGTCCAGCCGCACCCAGGCCGCGATCTACGCGGTCAAGAACGTCAACGCTCCGCGTCCGGGCGGCTGACGACGCGCCGCCCGGTCAGCGACTCCACCGCGATCCGCAGGCCGAGGACGCGTGGGCCGGTCGCCCAGGGCGTCGGGCCGTCGGAGGCGCGGCGCTCGCGCTCGCAGCGGCCGCGGACCAGGACGCTCCAGCCGCCGTGCCCCTCCTCGTCGATCTGGTCGACCTCGAAGGCGACCTCGCGGTCGGCGCAGTCGCGCGCCATCGCGGAGTACGGCGTCGTGCGCAGCAGCACGGCGTCGCCCTCGACGGCGAAGTTGACCGGCACGACGGACACGCCCTCGCCACCGGACCACGCGAGCCGGCCGACCGGACGGGAGCGGAGGAGGTCCCAGCACTCCTCGTCGGAGAGCACGACCAGCCTCCCGGGCTGGATCTCGGGCTGCGCCACCGGGACCACCTCCTTGCTTCGGGGACGCTCCCATCCTCCGCCGGAGGGCCCGTCGCGGGAGGTGCGGGAAGTCCTGAGCGCCCGGGGTCTTTGTGCCCGCCCCTCCGCACCACTAGCGTGACGCGCGTGAACCTCGACGAGGTGGAGTTCGAGGAGCTGGTCCGCGCCGTCCGCGACCGGATGCACGGCGCCCTCGACCAGCAGGCGCGCCTGCAGCTGCTGCTGGACGCCGTCGTCACCATCTCGGCCGACCTCAGCCTCGACGGCGTGCTCTCGCGGATCGTCGCGATCGCCAGCCGCCTGGTCGACGCCCGGTACGCCGCGCTCGGCGTGCTGAGCGCCGGTCGCCGGCGCCGCCTGCGGACCTTCGTCCACCACGGGATCTCCGACGAGGTCGCCGCCGAGATCGGCGACCTGCCGACCGGCCACGGCCTGCTGGGGCTGATCATCGACCGGCCCGAGCCGCTGCGGCTCCACGAGATCGCGGAGCACCCCGAGTCGTACGGCTTCCCGCCGCACCACCCGCCGATGAGCTCGTTCCTCGGCGTGCCCGTGCGGATCCGCGACCAGGTGTTCGGCAACCTCTATCTGACCGAGAAGGCCGGCGGCGTCGACTTCACGGCCGACGACGAGGAGATCGTGGTCGCGCTCGCCGCCGCGGCGGGCGTGGCCATCGAGAACGCCCGTCTCTACGAGCAGACCGCCGCCCGGGAGACGTGGGCCCGCGCCACCGCCGCGCTGGCGCAGCTGCTGGCCGACCCCGACCCGGCCGACGACGTGGTGGCCCGGCTGGCGGACCAGGCCCGGGAGCTCGCCGCGGCCGACACTGCGTGGGTCCAGATCGGCCCCGCCGCCGGACCGGAGACGGCCGGCGAGGACGGCCCGGTCCTCCGGGTGCCCTTCGCGCCGTCGGCAGGCGTCGACGGCATGCTCTGTCTGGCCTGGTCGCCGGAGCACGAGGACAGCTACCACGCCCTCGACGACAGTCTGGTCAAGGCGTACGCCGAGCAGGCCACCCTGTCGCTGCAGCTGGCGGAGGCCCGGGAGGACCAGCGCCGGCTCGCGGTCTTCGAGGACCGCGACCGGATCGGCCGCGACCTCCACGACCTGGTCATCCAGCGCCTCTTCGCCGTCGGGCTCGGCCTGCAGGGCGCGACCCGGCAGATCGACCGCCCGGAGGTCGCCGCCCGCATCGAGCAGGCCGTCGACGACCTCGACGCCACCATCAAGGACATCCGCCGCGCGATCTTCGGGCTCAGCTCGCTGGACACCGCCGGCGACGTCCAGGCCGAGGTCACCCGGCTCGTCGACCGGGCCGCCGCGACGCTCAAGTTCCGCCCCTCGCTGCGCTTCGAGGGACCGGTCCGGACCCTGATCCCCGACGACCTCGCCCCCGACCTCCTCGCCGTGCTGGCCGAGGGGCTCTCCAACGCCAGCCGCCACGCGGGGGCGAGCGCCGTCGAGGTCGTGGTCGAGGCCGGCGACGACATCGTGCTGACGGTCCGCGACAACGGTCGCGGCATGGCCGGCGCGGTGACCGAGAGCGGCCTGGCCAACATCCGGGTCCGCGCCGAGCAGCGCGGCGGCAGCCTGGCCGTCGTGTCCGTCCCCGACGGCGGCACCACCCTGATCTGGTCCGTCCCGCGCTGACTCAGCCGGCGGCCCGCAGCGTGGCCGCGACCACGCCGCGGGTCTCGGCCGGGTCGACGACATCGTCGATCTCGAAGACCCGGGCGGCGTTGAGCGCGCTCGCGTGGGTGCGGAGCTCCGCGGTGTGCCGGGCGACCGTGTCCTCGCGCTCGTCCTCGGGCAGCGCGGCCAGCTCGCGGGCCATCGCCAGCCGCACCGCGCCCTCCAGGCCCATCGGCCCGAGGTGCGCGTCCGGCCAGGCGACGGTGAGCAGCGGGCGGTGGGTGCTGCCGCCGAGCATGGCCTGCGCGCCCAGGCCGTAGCCGCGGCGCAGCACGACGCCGACGAGCGGCACGCTGAGTCGGGCGCCGGCGTTGACCATCCGCGCGGCCTGCCGGACCAGGCCGGTCCGCTCGGCGTCGGGGCCGACCATGAAGCCCGGCGTGTCCACGAGGGAGACCACCGGCAGCCCCCACCGCTCGCACAGCCCGAGGAAGTCGGCGGCCTTGGCCGAGGCGTCCGCCGTCAGCGCGCCGGCCAGGTGGGTGGACTGGTTGGCGACGACGCCGAGAGGCAGGCCCTCGATCCGGGCGAAGGCCGTCACGAGCTCGGGCGCCCACGCCTCGCGCAGCCAGGTGACGCTGTCGGCGTCGGCGAGCGCCTCCACGACCGGGCGCACGTCGAACGCCTCGCGGTCGTTGGCGGGCAGCAGGGTGCGCAGCGCGGCGGGGTCCGCCGCCGCGCCGCCGGGGACCGGTCCGGCCAGGTAGCCCAGCAGCCGTCGTACGACGGCGACGGCCTCCTCCTCGTCCTCGACCACGACGTCGATCACCCCGTTGGCGGCCTGCTCGGCGACCGGGCCGATCTCCTCGGCGGCGAACTGCCCGAGCCCGCCGCCGGCGATCATCGCGGGGCCGGCCATCCCGAGGTTCGCGTCCGGTGTCGCCACCCGCAGGTCGGCGCACCCGGCCAGCACGGCGTTGCCGGCGAAGCAGCGACCCGACACCACCGCGATCCGCGGCACCACGCCCTCCAGCTCGCCCCACAGGGCGAACGAGCCGACGTCGAGCGCGGAGACGAGCGGCAGGTCGGTGTCGCCGGGCCGTCCGCCCCCGCCCTCGGTGAAGAAGACGGTCGGCAGCCCCATCCGCCGGACCAGCTCGATCAGCCGGTCGGACTTGCGGTGCCCGCGCATGCCCTGCGTCCCGGCCATGACCAGGTAGTCGTACGACAGCACCGCGCACGGCCGGCCGTCGATGGTCGCGGTGCCGCCGACGATCCCGTCCGCCGGCGCCTCGACGACCAGCTCCGCCAGCGGCCGGCGCTGCTCCTGCGCGGCGGTGACGAACCGGCCGTACTCCACGAAGGAGCCCGCGTCGACCAGGTCCGCGATGTTCTCCCGTGCGGTACGACGGCCGCGCTCGTGCCAGCGGGCGACCTTCTCGGCGCGGGCCTCGTCGGTGGTGAGGAAGCGCCGCGCGAGCAGCTCGGTCAGGCCGGTGGCTGGGGCGTCTTCGGTCACCGAGCCATCATGGCGCAGGCTCAGGGCTCGAGGACGATGCGGGCGGTGGTCCGGCCGGCGAGGACGTCGTCGATCGCGGCGTTGACGTCGTCCAGCTTGCGGGTCTCCGCGACGACGCGGGTGCGTCCGCGGGCGTGCAGGTCGAAGACCTCGGCGAGGTCCTGGCGGGTCCCGACGATCGAGCCGATCACCGAGATGCCCTTGAGGACGGTGGGGAAGATCGGCAGCGCCATCGGCCCGTCCTGCTCGGGCGGGAGGCCCACGCAGACCAGCCGGCCGCCGCGGCGCAGCGCCGCCAGCGCCTGCTCGAAGACCCGCGGGATCACGGCCAGCACGACCGCGACGTCGGCGCCGCCCAGCGCCTCGATCGCCGCGACCGGGTCCTGCCGGCTCGCGTCGACGACGTGGTCGGCGCCCAGCTCGCGGGCGAGGTCGAGCTTGGCCTCCTCGACGTCCACGGCGATGACCACCCCGCCGACCAGGCGGGCGTACTGCACCGCCAGGTGCCCGAGGCCGCCGATCCCGAAGACGGCGACGCGCTCGCCCGGCGTCACGCGGGCGACCTTGACGGCCTTGTAGGTGGTGACCCCGGCGCAGGTGAGCGGCGCCGCGTCGAGGCTGCTCACGGCGTCGGGCACGGGCACGACATAGGCCGCGTCCGCGACGGCGTACTCCGCGAAGCAGCCGTCGATCGAGTAGCCGGTGTTCCGCTGCTGCTCGCAGAGGGTCTCCCAGCCGCTGACGCAGTGGTCGCAGCGGCCGCAGGCGTGTCCGAGCCAGGGCAGCGCGACCCGCTCGCCGACCGACCGGCCGGCGACGCCGGGCCCCAGCGCCTCGACGGTGCCCACGCCCTCGTGACCCGGCACGAACGGTGGCGCCGGCTTCACCGGCCAGTCGCCGTGGGCGGCGTGGATGTCGGTGTGGCACAGGCCGCTGGCCTCGATCCGGACCAGGACCTGCCCGGGACCGGGATCGGGCACGGCGCGATCCTCGATGCTCAGCGCCTCGGTGAAGTCGTGGACGACGGCTGCCCTCATGGTTTCCTCCCCGTGTGGTGGGTCTCCTCACCAGCGTGCTCCGCGGAGCGGCCGGCGGCGGAGGGGCGAGGGCCCCGGTGTGTCGGGACCTTCGGCCCTGCAGGGCGGCTCCGGGCCGGACGACGATCGAGGTGTGACCAGCTACGTGTACTCCTTCGGCACGCCGGGTACGCCGGACCGCGACCGGCTCGGCGGCAAGGGCGCCGAGCTCGCCCGGATGGTGCAGCTCGGCCTGCCGGTCCCGCCGGGCTTCACCGTCACGACGGCCGCGTGCCGCCAGGTGCTCGCGCAGGGCGTGCGGCCGGCGGGCCTGGCCGGTGACATCGACCGCCACCTGGCGCTGGTCGAGGACGAGACCGGGCGCCGGCTCGGCGACCCCGAGCGGCCGCTGCTGCTGGCGGTGCGCTCCGGGGCGGCGATCTCGATGCCGGGGATGATGGACACCGTCCTGGACGTCGGGCTGAACGACGAGACCGTGGCCGGGCTGGCCCGGTCGACCGGGAACGAGCGGTTCGCCTGGGACTGCTACCGGCGGCTCGTGCAGATGTTCGGCGAGACCGTGCTCGGCGTCCCCGCCGAGCGCTTCGCCGGGGTGCTGGCCGACGTCGTCGCCGAGCACGGCGCCGCCGATGCCGCGGCACTGGACGCGGCCGGGCTCCGCGTCGTCGTGGAGCGCGGCAACGCGCTCTGCGAGGAAATCGCCGGGCGGACGCTGCCGCAGGACCCGCGCGAGCAGCTCGATCTCGCGATCGACGCCGTCTTCGCGTCCTGGAACGGCGATCGTGCCCGCCTCTACCGCCGCCGGTTCGGCATCGCCGACGACCTCGGCACCGCGGTCAACGTCCAGGCCATGGTGTTCGGCAACCGCGGCCCGCGATCGGGCACCGGCGTCGCGTTCACCCGCGACCCGGCGACCGGCGACCTCGGCGACTACGGGGAGTACCTCTCGGACGCCCAGGGCGAGGACGTGGTCTCCGGTGCCCGCACCGCCGTGCCGCTCGCGCGCCTGCGGGAGCTCGACCTGGCGTCGTACCGGAGGCTGCGGTCGGTCATGGGCACCCTCGAGCGGCACTACCGCGACCTGTGCGACATCGAGTTCACGGTCGAGGACGGCCGGCTCTGGATCCTCCAGGTCCGGGTCGGCAAGCGCAGCCCCGCCGCGGCCTTCCGGATCGCGGCCGACCTCGTCGAGGAGGGGATGATCACCGAGGACGAGGCGCTCGTCCGCGTCACCGGCGAGCAGCTCACGCAGCTGATGTTCCCGCAGCTCGACGCGGGCTCGGCGGGATCCGAGATCGCGGCGGGGCTCGCCGCCTCGCCGGGCGCCGCCGTCGGCCGGGTCGTCCTGGACTCCGCGACGGCCGTCGCGCTGGCCGCGCGCGGCGAGGACGTCGTGCTGGTGCGGCCCGAGACCCGCGCCGACGACCTCCCGGGCATGGTGGCGGCGTGCGCCGTCGTCACCGCTCGGGGCGGCCGCACGTCGCACGCCGCCGTCGTGGCTCGCGGCATGGGCCTGCCGGCGGTGTGCGGCGTGGACGGTCTCGAGATCGACCTCGCGACCCGGCAGGTCGCCCTGGCCGGCGAGCGGCTGTTCGCGGAGGGCGACGTCGTCTCGGTGGACGGCGGCACCGGGCGGGTCTACCGCGGGCGCCATCGCACGGTGCCCTCCGAGGTGACCCGCTGGCTCGAGGGGGAGGTGGTCGCCTCTCCGCTCGTCGCCGCCGTCGCCCGGCTGCTCGCCCACGCCGACCGGACCCGCCGGCTCGGCGTACGGGCCAACGCCGAGACCGCACCCGACGTGGCGCGGGCGGTGCGCTTCGGCGCCGAGGGCGTCGGGCTGTGCCGTACCGAGCACATGTTCCTCGGCGAGCGGCGGACCTACGTCGAGCGCGTCCTGCTCGGCAGCGACGCCGAGCGGGCCGAGGCGCTGCGCGGGCTCACCCGGCTCCAGCGGGAGAGCTTCGCCGGGGTGCTCGACGCCGCCGGGGGGCGGCCGGTGACGATCCGGCTGCTGGACGCGCCGCTGCACGAGTTCCTGCCCGACCTGACCGAGCTGTCCGTCTGCTCCGCGCTCGCCCGCGAGCGGGGCCGGCCGGACCGGGCGCTCGAGGAGCGGACGGCGGCCGTGCGCCGGCATCACGAGCAGAACCCGATGACCGGCCTGCGCGGCGTGCGCCTGTCGATCGTGCGGCCCGAGCTGGTCGTGGCGCAGGCGGTGGCCGCCTTCGAGGCCGCCGCGGACCTCCGGGAGAGGGGACGCCCGTTCGACCTGGAGCTGATGGTGCCGATGGTGAGCTCGGCGGAGGAGATCGCCGAGGTGGCCCGGTCGGTGGGGGAGGCGGCCGACCAGGTCGCGGCCCGCCGCGGACGGGTGCCGTACCGCCTCGGCGCCATGGTCGAGACGCCGCGCGCCGCCGTCACCGCGGCCCGGATCGTCACCCACGCCGACTTCCTGTCCTTCGGCACCAACGACCTGACCCAGCTGACCTGGGGCCTGTCGCGGGACGACGCCGAGCGCTCGTTCCTGCCGCGCTACCTCGAGACCGGCCTGCTGCGGACCTCGCCGTTCGCCTCGATCGACGAGGACGGCGTGGGCCGTCTGCTCGCGGTCGCGGTCGACGGGGCCCGCGGGGCTCGCGACGCCGTGCCCATCGGGGTCTGCGGCGAGCACGCCGGCGACCCGGCGTCGATCGGGTTCCTCGCCCGGCTGGGCGTGGACTATCTGTCGTGCTCGCCCTTCCGGGTCCCGATCGCCCGGCTCGAGGCGGGCCGTGCGGCGCTGCTGGCGGAGGGGTGCCCGGCGGAGCGGTTCGACGCGGCGGAGCCCTCCGCCGCGGTGGGAGTGGGGTGAGTGCGGTGCTGGTGAAGGAGATCATGAGCCGTCGGCCGGTCACGGTGCGGGCAGGCGTACCGCTCGCGGCCGCCGCCCGGCTGCTGGCCGAGCACGGCGTCACGGCGCTGCCGGTCGTGGACGACCGGTCCCGGGTGGTGGGGGTGATCAGCGAGGCCGACGTGATCGCCCGGGAGGACCTGACCGGTCCGGTCGCGGACGCGATGGGCGGCGTGGTCGCCCTGGTGCACCCCGAGGCCGGTCTCGCCGACCTGCGGCGGATCTTCGCTCGGACGGTCGTGAAGAGCCTGCCCGTGGTCGACGCGGCCGACCATGTGGTCGGCGTCGTCAGCCGCAGCGACGTCGTGCGGGCGCTCGCCCGCGACGACGAGACCCTGGAGCAGGACGTCGCCGACGTCCTCGCCCGGGCCCGGGTGTCCGCCTGCCGGGTGCAGGTCCGCAACGGGGTCGTCCAGCTCACCGGGCTCGCGGTCCCCGACGGGACCTCGCGCGAGGCCGTCCTCGATGCCGTCGTGGCCACGCCGGGCGTGACCGCCGTCCGGGCGGGGTGAGCGGCCGTGTCCATCCTCGTCGAGCTCGACGTCACCGAGTGCGAGCGCCTGCTCCGGGCCGCGGTGTTCGGCCGCCTGGCCCTGGTCGCCGACGGCCGGATCGAGGTCCTGCCGGTCAACTACACCGCCCACGACGACGCCGTGTGGGTGCGCACCTCGCCCGGCACGCTCCTCGACCGGTACGCCGACGGGGCGCAGCTGGTCCTGGAGATCGACCACGTCGACCACGAGCGCGGCCACGGCTGGTCGGTCGTCGCGCGCGGGCACGGCGAGCTGGTGCCGGACGAGGAGCGCACCACGGCCGAGCACCGCACCGCCGGGCCGCCGCGCTGGGTGCGCCGCGAGGACGAGGTGTGGGTCCAGCTCCGGTGGGAGGAGCTGACCGGGCGCCGGGTCGGGGGCGGCTGGGACGTCACCGCCGGCCTGCCCGTGTGGAGCATCAGGCCCGGGGGACCGACGCCGGGTCGCCGGTGAGCACCCGCAGCGCCAGCGCGGTGGTCGCCTCCATGTCGAGGTGGCCCACCACCCGCGCGACGCGCTCGATGTCGAGCGGCAGCAGGCCGGGCGTGCCCGGCACGTCGGGGGTCAGCCCGAGGTCGAGGTCGGTGCGGCCCGACATCAGCCGCAGGTTGAACTCGTAGGTCTCGCGGGCGCCCGGCGCAGAGAGCCGCCTGAGCACCGTGGCGCCGGTACGGCGAGCGCCGGTCTCCGCCGCCCAGGCGTCCAGCGCGGCGACGACCGAGCGGCCCTCGTCGTACTCGATGTCGGCCCAGATCTCCCGCATCGAGCCGATGTGGGAGAGCAGGTAGGCGGCGGTCTTCTCACCGATCCCCGGCACGCCGGGCAGGTTGTCGCTGGCGTCGCCCCGCACGGCGGCGAACTCGAGATAGCGCTCGGCCGGGACGCCGTACATCGAGCGGAGCCGGGCGGGCGTCAGCAGCGGCGAGCCGTTGATGCCGCCGTCGATCAGCCGCAGCACCCGGGTGTGCTCGCTGATGTGGGCGAAGGAGTCGCGGTCGGAGGTGATGATCACGCAGTCCCAGCCGTTCGCCCCGGCCCAGGTGGCCGCGGACGCGTTGACGTCGTCGGCCTCCAGTCCGGGCGGGGTCAGCGTCGCCAGGCCGAGCGCGTCGAGGAGGGCGCCGGCCCGGTCCAGCTGGTCGACCAGCTCCGGGTCCTTCTCGGCCCGGCCGGCCTTGTAGTCGGGATAGGCGTCGCGTCGTACCGAGGCGGTCCGGTCGTCGAGCCCGAAGATCACCGCGTCCGGCGCGAAGGAGTCGATCGACTCGATGATCTGGCGCAGCATCCCGTGCAGCGCCCACGCCGGCCGGCCGCCCCGGTCGCGGTGCCGGGTGTGGGCGCGCGCGTGGTGGTTGCGGTGCAGCAGCGACGGCGCGTCGACGGCGAGCAGCAGCCTGCGGGGGCGGTCCGGGACGGGATGCATGGCGATCCCCTCGACCCTAATGGTCAGCCGAAGGCCTTCCGGTAGTGGTCCGCGAAGGCCGGGTGGTAGTCGTCGAAGTCGATCGCCGCCGGGTCCGCGCCGGTCTCGGCGGCGACCATCCGGTCGAGGTAGTAGTCCCAGCCCGGCCCGACGCCCTCGGCCATCGCCGGGTCGGGGACGTTCTGCGCGAAGGTCAGCGTCGTGACCCCGTCGGTCTCGCTGAGGTCGATCCGCAGCAGCCAGTGCTCGGGTTTCTCGCCGTCGTACGGCATCGAGGTCGTGATCCGGAGCAGGTGCGGCGGCACGCACTCGTCGATCTGGAACGCCTCGCCCGGCATCTCATCGCCCTCGAAGGTCATCTGGAAGCGGACCCGGCCCTCGGCGGGATCGCCGGTCCAGGTGCCGATCCAGCGGGCCAGCCGGTCGGACTCGGTCACCGCGGCCCACACGTCCTCGATCGGGGCGTGGAAGGTGCGGACCAGCTCGACATAGGTCTCGCCGTCGTGGTCGCGGCGGCGGCCGGTGGGCGTGGGGGTGGGCGTGTTCATGCGGTCTCCTCGGTGGGTGGGATGTGGGTGGCGCGGCGCTCACGGCCGGTACGGCGGACCTCGAGGTCGAGGCCGTCGAGGGCGGACGCCGGGATCGGCGGCCCGGACGCGGCGAGACCGTCGACCCAGGACCGGACCGGGGCGAGGCCGGCGTGGAGCAGCCGGTAGTGCCGCTCCCGGCCGTGGTCCTCGGCCGTGACGAGGCCGGCCTCGGCGAGCACGCGCAGGTGCTTGCTGACGGCCGGCCGGCTGATCGGGTGCTCGGCCGCGAGGTCGACCACGCGCGCCGGCCCGTCCGCGAGCCGCCGCAGCAGGCTCCGGCGCACCGGGTCGGCGATCGCCTCGAACGGGTCCATGGCTTATTAGTAACACATTGGTTACCAATAAGGAAGGCGCGCGTCTCACATCCGGCCCGCATCGCGGGCACAGGGACCGGACAGCGCCGCCGGTCACCGTCGGGGCATGGACACACGCACGATCGCCCGGCGCTCCTTCCTCATCGGCGGCCTGGCCGCCGCCGTCGCGGGCAGCGCGGGCGCCTGGGCGCTCGACGAGTACGTCCTCGACCACGTCGAGGTGAGCGACGCGGCCGCCTACGAGGCGGCGTCCGGCAGCAGCGGCACGACGCTCGACACGGCGGACGCGGTCGCGACCGGCACGTCGTGGAGTGCGGACGGCACCACGGTCACCGTCACGAAGGTCAGCACGGGCAGCGGGCGCGGCACGGTGACCTACTTCGTCGCCGACCTCGTGCTGACCGATGCGACGGTGCTCCGCTCGGCGTTCGCCAACAACCAGTTCGGGGAGAACATCATCGAGAAGACCTCCGACATCGCCGCCGACAACGGCGCGGTGTTCGCCGTCAACGGCGACTACTACGGCTTCCGCGACTCCGGCATCGAGATCCGCAACGGCACCGTCTACCGCTCCGACGGCGCCCGCGAGGGCCTCGCGCTCTACGCCGACGGCCGGGTCGAGCTGTACGACGAGACCGCCACCACCGCCGAGGAGCTGCTCGCCGACGGCGTGTGGAACACCTTGTCCTTCGGGCCCGCGCTGGTCGCCGGCGGGCAGGTGGTCGAGGGCATCGACGAGGTGGAGGTCGACACCAACTTCGGCAACCACTCCATCCAGGGCGACCAGCCCCGGACCGCGATCGGCGTCGTCGACACCAACCACCTGGTCGTCGTGGTCGTCGACGGGCGCGAGACCGGCTACAGCCGCGGCGTCACCCTCCCCGGGCTCGCCGCGATCATGGTCGGCCTCGGCGCGCGGACGGCGTACAACCTCGACGGCGGCGGCTCCTCGACGATGTGGTTCCAGGGCGAGGTCGTCAACGAGCCCGGCAACGGCGGCGAGCGGGGTGTCTCCGACATCCTCTACATCCGGGGCTGATCGCGGTGCACGTGCTGATCCCCGCCTACCAGCCCTCCGCCGAGCTGATCGGCGTCGTGACCGGCCTGCTCCGGGCCCGCCCCGCCGTCGAGGTGCTCGTCGTCGACGACGGCAGCGGCCCGTCGTACGCCCCGGTCTTCTCCGCCGCGCGGACCGCCGGCGCCCACGTGCTCCACCTGGACGCCAACCACGGCAAGGGCTTCGCGCTGCGCGCCGGTATCCGCCACCTGGACGACGTCCGCGCGGCCGGGCCGGTCGTCACCGCGGACGCCGACGGCCAGCACGCCGTGGCCGACATCCTGCGGGTGCTGGACGCGGTGGACACCCGGGTGGACGCGCCGCCGCACCTGGTGCTGGGGGTGCGGGCGCTCGACGAGGGCGTGCCGCTGCGCAGCCGGATCGGCAACACCGCGACCCGGCTGCTCTTCCGCGCCGCCAGCGGCCGCCGGCTGCACGACACCCAGACCGGGCTGCGCGCGTTCCCGGCGACCCTGCTGCCCTGGCTGCTGACGCTGCGCGGCGACCGCTACGAGTACGAGCTCGTGATGCTGCTGCACGCCGCCCGCCACGGCGTCGTACTGCGGACCGTGCCGATCGCCACGATCTACCTCGACGGCAACGAGTCCTCGCACTTCCGGCCGGTCGCGGACTCGGTGCGGATCTACGCGCCGCTGCTGCTGTTCGTGGCGAGCTCGCTGTCGGCCTTCGCGATCGACACCGTCGCGCTGCTCGTGCTGCACTCCCTGCTCGGCTCGCTCCTCGTCGCGGTGGTCGGCGCCCGGCTGCTCAGCGCGAGCGTGAACTTCGCGGTCAACCGGCGCCTGGTCTTCGGCGGAGCGGCCACGCCGTGGCACCGGGCCGCCCGGCGCTATGCGGCGCTGGCCGTGCTCCTGCTGGCGGCGAACTACCTGGTGCTGGCCGGGCTGTACGGGCTCGGCCTGCCCCTGCTCGCCGCCAAGCTGGTCACCGAGGTGCTGCTGGTGGCGACCAGCTATGTCGTGCAGGCGAGATTCGTCTTCGCCCGGCGACACGACCGCTCGGGCCGGTCGCCGGGTGTCCATGCGTGACCTCGAGGCGCTACCCTTTCGAACATGCGTTCGGTGCGGCGGGCGGTCGAGGGCCAGGAGTGCCTGCCGCTCGACCTGCCCCCACCCCCGCCCGACCGGCCGCCGGAGGCCCGTGAGCGCCCGGCGCGGGACCGGTCCCCGGGGGACCGGCCGGTGGGGGAGCCGGAGCGGCTGCGGATCCGGCTCCGCAACGACGCTCTCGGCTCCCACGGCTGGCCGGCCGGCACCGAGCTGCTGGTGGCGACCGACCGCCGCCCGCGCCGCGGGGAAGTGGCGCTGGTGCGGGAGGGAGGCCGGCTGAGGATCGGCGTCCTCGAGGTCCGGTTCGGGCGTTCGGCCCTGCGCACCGACCACGGCGCGACCCTGCTCGGCTCGTCGGCCCGGATGGTGGGTGTGGTGGCCGTGGCCGGCGCTCCGCTGGCGGGGATGCCCGCCGTCGTACCACCTGCGGGGTGAGGCACGCTGGGGTCATGAGCCCCGACCTGCTGCTGGCGCGCCGTGACCTGGAGTTCCTGCTCTACGAGTGGCTCGGCGTCGAGGCGCTGACCGCGCGGGAGCGGTACGCCGAGCACAGCCGGGACACCTTCGACGCCGTCCTCGACCTCTCGGCCGAGCTCGCCGCCGCCCACTTCGCGCCGCACAACGCGCTCAGCGACGCCCGGGAGCCGCGGTTCGACGGGGAGACGGTCACGATCATCCCGGAGGTGGGCGCGGCGGTGCGCGCGTTCGCCGAGGCGGGGCTGGTGTCCGCGGCCATGGACGAGTCGATCGGCGGCGGGCAGCTGCCGCGCGTGGTGCAGCAGGCCTGCTTCGCCTGGTTCCAGGCGGCCAACGTCGCCACGTCGGGCTACCCGATGCTCACCATGGCCAACGCCAACCTGCTGCTCGCGCACGCCACGCCCGAGCAGGTCGGCCGGCTCGTGCCGCCGATGCTGGAGGGCCGCTGGTTCGGCACGATGTGCCTCTCCGAGCCGCAGGCCGGGTCGTCGCTGGCCGACGTCGCGACCCGGGCGGTGCGCCAGGAGGACGGCAGCTTCCGGCTGTTCGGCAACAAGATGTGGATCTCGGGCGGCGACCACGAGCTGGGGGAGAACATCGTCCACCTCGTCCTGGCGCGGGTGGAGGGCGGGCCGGCCGGGGTGAAGGGGCTGTCGCTGTTCGCGACCCCGAAGTACGTCGTGGACGCCTCCGGCGCCCGCGGCGAGCGGAACGACGTCGTCCTGGCCGGCCTCAACCACAAGATGGGCTTCCGCGGCACGGTCAACACGGTCCTCAACTTCGGCGAGGGCGCCCACCGCCCCGGCGGTGTGCCGGGCGCGGTGGGGGAGCTGGTCGGCGAGGAGGGCCGGGGCCTGGCCGTGATGTTCCACATGATGAACGAGGCGCGGATCGGGGTCGGTGCCGGCGCGGCCGCGCTGGGCTACACCGGCTACCTGCGCGCGCTGTCCTACGCGCGCGAGCGGGTGCAGGGCCGCCCGCTCGGCGCCAAGGACCCGGCCGCGCCGCCGGTCCCGATCGTCGAGCACGCCGACGTCCGCCGCATGCTGCTCGCCGCGAAGTCGTACGTCGAGGGCGGGCTCGCCCTCGTGCTGCGGGCCGCGCTGCTGCTCGACGACCAGCACACCCACCCCGACGAGGCGGCCCGGGAGCGCGCCGGCGCACTGCTCGACGTCCTCACCCCGATCGTGAAGAGCTGGCCCTCCCAGTGGTGCCTGGCCGCGAACGACCTCGCGATCCAGGTGCACGGCGGCTACGGCTACACCCGCGAGTACGGCGTCGAGCAGCTCTACCGCGACAACCGGCTCAACCCGATCCACGAGGGCACCCACGGCATCCAGGCCCTCGACCTGCTCGGCCGCAAGCTGGTCCAGGCCCGGGGCACCGGCCTGCAGGTCCTGCTCGACACCGTCCGGGAGACCGCCGAGCGGGCCCGGGCGACGGGTGACACCGTGCTCGCGTCGTACGCCGACCGGGTGGACGCCGCCGCCGGCCGGCTCGCCACGGCCGTCGCCGCAGCTTGGGAGTCCGGCGACCCCGAGATCGCGCTCGTCAACGCCACCACCGGCCTCGAGGCCGCCGGCCACATCGTCGTCGCCTGGCTCTGGCTCGACCAGCTCGTCGCCGCCCACGGCCGCGAGGGCTCGTTCCACGACGGCAAGCGCGCCGCCGGACGCTACTTCCTCACCCACGAGCTGCCCAAGGTCGAGCCGATGCTCGACCTGCTCGGCGGCGGCGACCAGCTCTTCAACGAGGTCGACCCGAGAGGCCTCTAGCTGAGGCGCGCGCGGCTGTTGCATGAATCCCCGGATGTCCGGGGATTCATGCGCTTGTCAGGGGTTGCAACGCCTGACAAGCGCATGAGATGCCCATCCCCTGTGACAGGTGGGACGCAGGTGGTCGTACGGGTCGACGCCGGGTACGAAGTCGACCCACGAGACGTGGCCCGGCCGGTCCGGCTCGGCGACCCGGTGACCCCGGTGACCCCGGTGACCCCGGCAACCCCGGTGACCCCGGCAACCCCGGCAACCCCGGTGACCCCGGCAACCCCGGTGACCCCGGCAACCCCGGTCGCGGTCATCGTGTGGCCCAGAGCGCCGCCCGGACGCAGCTCGATCCGGTCGACCGTGGTCGCGAACCCGTCGGAGGCCCCACCACGAGCCGGTTTGCGGTCCTCGACATCGATCGATCAGGAGACCGCGATCCTCTCCGGGACGTCGCGGCTCAACGCGACCGCGCCAGCCGCTCCCGTCCGTGGGGCGCGTGCCAGCCGGCGAGGTCGGGCCCCTTCGGCACGATCCCGGTCGGGTTGATGTCCTCGTGCACGACGTAGTAGTGCCGCTTGATCTGCTCGAAGTCGATCGTCTCGCCGAACCCGGGCGTCTGGAACAGGTCGCGCGCGTAGGCCCACAGCACCGGCATCTCGCTCAGCTTGTTGCGATTGCACTTGAAGTGCCCGTGGTAGACGGGGTCGAAGCGCACCAGGGTCGTGAACAGCCGCACATCGGCCTCGGTGATCGCCTCGCCCATCAGGTAGCGCCGGTCGGCGAGTCGCTCCTCGAGCCAGTCCAGCGCGGTCCAGAGCCGGTCGTACGCCGCGTCGTAGGCCTCCTGCGAGCCGGCGAACCCGCACCGGTACACGCCGTTGTTGACCTCGGTGAAGACCCGCCTCATCACCTCCTCCATCTCCTCGCGGCAGTCGTCGGGCCACAGGTCCGGTGCGTCGGGCCGGTGGTGGTCGCGCCACTCGAAGAAGAGGTCGTGGGTGATCCACGGGAAGTCGTTGGTCACCACCGCCCTGGTCGGCACGTCGACCATCGCGGGCACGGTGATCCCGCGCGGATAGTCGGGGAAGCGCGCGAAGTAGGCCTGCTGGAGACGCTCGTAGCCGAGCACCGGGTCCACGCCGCCGGGGTCGAGGTCGAAGGTCCAGCTCCGTACGTCGTGGGTCGGCCCGGTCAGCCCCAGCGAGACGACATCCTCGAGGCCGAGCAGGGTCCGCACGATGATCGCCCGGTTCGCCCAGGGGCAGGCCCGGGCCGCGACCAGCCGGTACCGGCCGGGCTCCACGGGCCAGGTCGGCACGTCGAGCTCGCCGCCGTCGTACGGGTCCTGGCTGTGGCCCTCGACCTTCGTGATCCGGTCGGGGATGTAGTTCATGTCCCGGTCGAAGGCCTTGCCCTTCGTGGCGTACGTCGGCACCCGCTCCTCCTCGTCGCAGTTCGGCTCTCCCGCCGAGGTTAGTGCCGCGACGCTCCCACGCTCACTTTGTTCATGGACATGAACTCAAGTCCCATAAAATTCACGAATCAGGATCTGGTTCTTGACTCTGTGTGACCTGCGCCCTACGTTCCGGTCCATGAACACGCTGTGCAGGTTGGTCGCCACGGCGGCCGCGACGGCCCTGTCCCTGACCGTGCTGGGCGCGGCGACCTCCTCGCCCGCGGCGGCCGCGGTGGGCGACGAGGTGATCGCCTGGGCCGAGGTCGAGGACGGCGTGATCACCGGTGGCCCGGTCTTCAACTCCGGCGACCACGGCAACTTCTCCGGCACCGGCTCCTACACCTTCCGCGAGACCGGGATGACGTCCACGATGACCGTGAACGCCCCGGTCGCCGGCGTCTACCCGATCCACATCCGGTACGCCGCCGGGCCGCTCGGCGCCGACGAGAACATCACCCGCTCGATGGGCCTGCTCACCAACGGCGGCGCCCGCCAGCAGCTGCAGTTCCCGATGACCAGCTTCGCGGACTGGGAGGCGTGGGACTTCGTGAGCTCCACGGTGACCCTCGCCGAGGGCCCGAACACGGTGGCGATCCAGTGCGACCGCGGGATCGACTTCTGCCGCCTCAACTTCGACGCGATCCAGGTCGGCGGCGCTGCTCCGGACCCGTGCGTGGCGACGGAGCCGGGCCCGGGCTACACGAGCCTGTTCGACGGCACGTTCGCGTCCTTCGACGGCTGGCGCAAGGCGGGCGGCGGCGGCTTCGGCCGGCAGACCGACTGCACCATCCGCAGCATCCGCGGCGCCGGCGCCACCTGGCTCACGCAGCAGCAGACCGGGCCGTACACCCTCCAGGTCGACTGGCGGCGCAACGACTCGAACGACGACTCGAGCGTCTACGTCGCCTCGAGCGCCCGCGGCGCGACCCCCACGGGCGGCTACCAGGTCCGGATCGGCGCCGAGACCGGCGGCATCCGGCCCACCGGCGGCGAGACCCAGGTCGCCGAGCCCGCCGCGCTGGCGAGCGCACTGCGCCCGGTCGGCGAGTGGAACACCTTCACGATCCGGGTCGCGAGCGACGAGGTCTCGGTCCACCTCAACGGCGTCCTGGTCAACACCCACCGTCCCGCGAGCCCCACCTCGCCCCACGGCTTCATCGGCCTCGAAAACCGCAGCACCGGCGACACGGTCGACTTCCGGAGCATCCGGATCAGGCCCGGCGTCGACCCCGACCCGCCGGAGGTCGTCGACTCGACCACCGCGGTCGCCGTGTCCCCGGGCACGGCCCAGGTCCGGCGCGACACCGTGGCGGTGACGGCGACGGTGTCCTCGCCCGGCGCGACCCCGACCGGTCAGGTCGAGTTCTACGTCGGCGGCGTCAGGCAGTCCACCCTCCCGCTCGTCGACGGCACGGTGACCGCCAACGTCGGCCCCTTCGACACCGCCGGTACGACGACCGTCGAGGCGCGCTACCTCGGCGACGCCGCGACCCGGCCCAGCAGCAGCCCGGTCGCCGGCGTCGTGGTCCAGAGGGCCCCGTCCGTGCTGACCGTCTCGGTCAAGCCGAAGAAGGTCGTCGCGAAGCGGACCAGGGCCAAGGTGGTCGTCGCCGTCACCGCCCCGGGCGTGCTCCCGACCGGCACGGTCACCGTGACCGTCGGCAAGGCGACCTCCACCGCCGTGCTCCAGGAGGGCCGGGCCGTCGTCAAGCTCAAGAAGATCAAGAAGACGGGCAAGGTCCGGGCCGCCGTGACCTACGCCGGCGACCCGGTCGCCGGGCCCGCTGCGGGCACGGCGACGGTCAAGGTGAAGCGGGCGAGGAGGTAGGGGGAGCCGCGGTCGGCCCCGCGCGGCGGGGGTGGCCCCCGGTCGCGTCGTACCCCTCTGGAATGCTGACCCCTCCCCCGAGACACGGAGGAAGGTGGGGACGACGTGAGCGAGATCGCCGGCGAGCTGGCGCGGGTCAAGGGCGCCTTCGCGCAGCCGACCCTGACCCTGCTCCACCAGCGGCAGGCGCCGGTCGTGATCACCATCTTCCGGGCGGCCTTCGGGCGCAACAACAAGCCGATCCCGACGGCGCGGCTGCACACGCAGGTCGAGGAGCACCTCGCCGAGATCAGGCTGGCGGGGGAGACCGAGGTCCCGAGCGGCACCGGCAAGGAGACCTGCCAGCGCTGGATGCGCGGGCAGTGGCTGGTGCGCTCGCTCGACGAGCAGGGCAACGAGGTCTACTCGCTGACCTCGCACGCCCAGCAGGCGCTGGAGCTGGTCAAGAACCTCGCCCGCGACCGGGCCACGCTCAGCGAGCACCGGATCGCGACGATCCTGGGCACGGTACGACGCTTCAACTCCGAGGCGAACCCCGACCGCGGCGCCCGGGTGAGCCTCCTCAACGAGGAGATCGCGCGGCTCAAGGCCGAGCGCGACCGCCTGGTCGACGGCGCGGAGATGGTGAGCGCGACCGAGGACTACATGGTCGAGGGCTTCACCGAGCTGCTCTCCCTGATCAGCGCGCTGCCGAGCGACTTCGCGCGCGTGGAGGAGAGGTTCGCGACGATCCGCGGCGAGATCCTCGCGGCCTTCCGGGCCGAGGACCGGCCGGCCGGCGAGGTGATCGACGAGTACCTCGCGCGGGCCGACTCCCTGATGACCGCGACCCACGAGGGCCGGGCCTTCGAGGGGGCGTTCGCGCTGCTGCGCGACGACGCGCTGGTGACCCAGCTGCGGGAGGACCTGACGGCGCTGCTCGAGCACCCGCTGTCCGACGGCATCCTCGGCGAGGCCGACCGGGCCGAGCTGCGCGGCACGGTGCGGCTGGTGCGCGACGGGCTCGACCGGGTGCTGGCGCAGCGCAGTCGGGTGACCGCGACGCTCAAGGAGTACATCGTCTCCCACGACGCCGCCCGCGACCGCGAGCTCGAGCAGACCCTGCGCCAGGTCGAGTCCGAGCTGATGACCTGGATGGCCGAGACCGGCCCGCGGGCCACCCACGACGTCTCCCTGCTGCCGAGCCGGGTCGGCATCGACCATCTCCGCGAGCGCTTCCACGACCCGGCCGACGACGTCCTGTCCGACCGGATCAGCGCCGCCGACCCCGCCGACGCGCCCGGGCTCTCGCTCGCCGCGCTGATGGCGCAGGGCGGCCCCCAGCTGGGCTCGCTGCGCCGGCGCCTCGACGACGCGCTGCGCGACCTGCTCCCCGCCGGCTCGCTCGGCGAGCTGTTCGAGACGCTTGAGCCGTCCCTGCGCCGGCCGGTGGAGATCTTCGGCCTGCTCCACCTGGCGGCCAACCGCGACCTGCGGACCGAGGACGACGAGCTGGAGTCCTTCGCCGCCGTACGACCGGACGGGACAGAGCGCACCTTCGCGGTGCCGCGGACGCCGCTGCCCGACCCCGACCTCGACCTCGACCGTGAGGAGTCCAACGCATGAGTGTCGACACCGAGATCGAGTCGGGGTACGACGAGGTCGAGGACTTCGAGGTCGTCGACGAGCACTCCGTGTCCCTCTTCGAGGGCGACGAGGGCGGCCTGGAGTACGCCCAGCGGCAGGCGCTGGTCGCGCTCCTCAAGCAGCGGTTCATCAGCGCCCGCACCCACCCGCGCGACTGGCAGGTGCTCGTCGACGACGAGCGCGTGCTCCGCTCCCGCCTCAACGACCTCTTCCTCGACCTCCAGGTCGACCGCGAGCGCGAGGTGGCCTGGAAGCGCCAGGCCAGCGCGGAGGGCGGTGGGCGGTTCCCGACCCTGCTCCACGACACGGCGTGGTCGCGGGAGGAGACGCTGGTGCTGGTCCACCTCCGCGACCGGCTGCGCGCCGGGCTCGCCGGCGGCGACGCGCGCGTCTTCGTCGACCGCGACGACATCCTCGACTACGTCGCCAGCTACCGCCCCGCGCACGCCACCGACGAGTCCGGCGACGAGAAGCGCGCCCGCAACGCGGTCACCAGCATCGTCAAGGCCGGGCTCCTCATCGCCACCGCCTCGGAGGAGCGCTTCGAGATCAGCGAGGCCGTCGAGCCGCTGCTGCCCCTCGAGCTGCTGCAGGAGCTCCTCGAGGCCCTGCAGCAGGCCAACGGCACGGCCACCGCGCCCGAGGCCGAGGCGGGCGAGGCCGACCTGTTCGAGGAGGACGCCGGATGAGCATCGACGAGGCCGAGCAGATCGACGAGTCGACCGCCGACGGGCTGTTCGCGGAGCAGGCCGTCGCCGCGCCGGTCGACGACACCGTGCAGTGGCGAGCCTCCCTGCTGCAGCTGGTCAACTGGGGCGGCTTCGGCGGCCTCACGACGGTGCCGCTGTCGGGCGACGCGACGATGATCTCCGGCGCCTCCGGCGTCGGGAAGAGCACCATCCTCGACGCCTACACGGCGCTGATGATGCCCTCCGACACCAAGTTCAACGGCGCCTCCAACGACGCCGTCGCCGGCCGCGCCCGCAGCGCCGGCCAGCGCAACCTGCTGTCCTACCTCCGCGGTGCCGTCGACGTCGTCGACGACCCCAGGACCGGTCGTCCCGTCGAGCAGCTGCTGCGCGGCAGGAACGCCGACACCTGGGGCGCGGTCGCGATGACCTTCGTCAGCGACCAGGGCGGCCGGTTCACCGCGCTGCGCACCTACTACGTGCCCCGCCGCGCCTCCCGCTCCGGCGACGTCCTCATGCAGATGTGGACCCACGAGGGCACCCTGCCGCTCGACAAGCTCGAGGCCGCCGTCCCCGAGAAGTTCCACGCCAACACGATCAAGAAGCTGTTCCCCGGCGTCCGGGTGCACCGCACGTACGCCGAGTTCTCGGCCGTGCTCCACGCCCGGCTCGGCATCGGCGCCAACGGCGACGGCGCCAAGGCGCTGCGGCTGCTGGCCCGGATCCAGGCCGGCAACCAGGTCCGCAGCGTCGACGAGCTCTACAAGGACATGGTCCTGGAGCGCCCCGCCACGTACGCCGCCGCCGACCGCGCGATCGAGCACTTCGACGACCTCGACGCCGCCCACGCCGCGATGCGCACCGAGCAGCAGAAGCTCGAGCTCCTCGAGCCGATCACCGAGATGCACGAGCGGCGTACGGCCGCCGCCCGGCGCCTCGCCGAGCTCGACTCCTACGGCATCACCCTGAGCGGCGACGAGACGCCGCTGCGGTACTGGCTGCTGCGCACCCACCTGCGGCTGATCGAGACCGCGGTCGCCGCCAACCGCGACGCCCGCGCGGCGACCGTGCAGGCGCTGGCCGCGGCGCAGGCGGCCGAGCTCCAGCTGACCGGCGATCTCGACGCGGCCAAGGAGGCCCACCGGGCCGCGGGCGGCGGCGACCTCCAGGCGCTCGCCTCGCTCGCCGACGCCGAGCGGATCCTGCGCGAGGAGCGCGGCAACCGCCTCGCCGAGCTCGAGGAGCGGGTCTACCCGCTGGTCGGGCTCACCGACCCGATCGACTCAGGCGCCCCGGACCTGGAGTCGGCATTGGACAATGTCGGCGCGTTCACCGTCCTGCAGGAGCAGGCCCGCGAGCGTCTGGCCACGGGGGAGCGGGAGCAGGCCCGGCTGCGCGCCGAGCGGGAGACGGTGCTGCGCGAGCAGCAGTTCCCGCTCACCCAGGAGCAGTCCGTCCTCAAGCAGGAGCGGGCCTCGCTCGAGAGCCGCGCCGGGCGGGTGCCGTCGTACCTCCACGACCTGCGCACCGCCGTGGCCCGCGCCAGCGGGCTCGCCGTCGACGAGCTGCCGTTCGTCGCCGAGCTGGTCGACGTCGCGCCCGAGGAGGCGCGCTGGCGCACCGCCGTCGAGACCGTCCTCGGCGGCAGCGCCCGGATGATGCTGGTCCCGCTCGACCGGCTCTCGGAGTTCTCCGCGGCGATCGACGACCTGCGGCTGCCCGCGCGGCTGACCTTCCAGGGGGTCGAGCTCGACCTGCCCGGCACCGGGCCGTCCGACCCGGAGCGGATCGCCGGCAAGCTGCTCTTCAAGGACTCCCCGTTCGCCGGCTGGGTCCAGCAGCACGTCGAGGAGCCGGCCCGCAACGCCCTGTGCGTGGACAGCGCGGCCGAGCTGGACGGCCCCGGCTTCCGGGTCACCGTCGCCGGCCAGACCCGCAACGGGCGGCGCGGCGCGCACGGCCGCAACGACACCCGCAACATCATCGGCTTCTCCAGCGAGGAGGCGATCGCCGAGATCGACGCCCAGCTCGCCGGCGTCGAGCAGCGGCTCGGCGAGATCGACGGCCGGCTCGCCGAGCTGGGCCGGCGCTCCGGGCTGCTCGACCTCCAGCGCAAGGCGTACGAGGCGATCGTCATGGTGCGCTTCGACGACGTCGACGTCGCGGGCAGCGACCGCCGCATCGCCGACCTGGAGGACCGGCGGGCCGCCATCCTGGCCTCCGACGACCGGCTCCAGGTGCTGCAGGCCCAGATCGACGAGCTCGAGGACGGGCTGGGCCAGGCGCGCAAGGAGCGCTTCTCCCTGGAGCAGCGCAAGGACCGGCTCAACGCCGACCACGGCGAGCTCGCCGACGCCGAGGACGTCATCAAGGACCGGGTGATCGCCGTCGAGGACGCCGGCGCCGTGGTGCTCAGCGAGGAGCAGGACGCCGCGCTGACCGCCGACTTCGCCGCGGCCGCCGCACCCGCCGACCCCGACGACCTCGACCGGTTCCTGGAGAACTCCCAGCGTCTCGGCGAGCGGCTGCGCACCGCGCTCGCCGACGCCGAGGCGGAGATCCGGCGCTGCGACGACGACCTCGGCACCATCTTCCGCAGCTACAAGTTCACCTGGGACTCGCCCAACCTCGGCGCGACCGCCGAGTCGTACCCCGACTACGCCCGGATCCTCGACGAGATCCGCGGCAAGGGTCTCGCCGCGCGGCGCTCGGAGTGGCGCCGGCGGCTCACCGAGTGGAGCGGCCAGGACCTCGTGCCGCTGCTCGGCGCCATGTCGGCGTCGGTGGAGGAGATCGAGGACCGGCTCGAGCCGATCAACGCGATCCTGCGGCGACTGGAGTTCGGCGCCTCCGGCGACCGGCTGCGGATCCGGCTGCGCCGCCTCGCCCCCGCCCACGTCCAGGCGTTCATGAAGGACCTGCGTGCCCTGTCCTCCGGCGCCACGACCGAGCTGCGGGAGGAGGACCTCGAGCGCAGGTTCGCCGAGCTCAGCCGGTTCATGCGCCAGCTCCGCAAGCCCGACCAGGCCGTGGGCGACAGCGCGGCCGGCTCCGGCGACCGCGACCGCCTGCTCGACGTACGCCGCCACGTCGAGATCAGCGCCGAGCGCTACGACCCCCTCACCGGCGAGCTGCGCGCGACGTACCGGACGCTGGGCGAGAAGTCCGGCGGCGAGAGCCAGGAGCTGGTGGCGTTCATCGTCGGCTCCGCGCTCCGGTTCCGGCTCGGCGACGAGATGCGGTCCCGGCCGCGGTTCGCGCCGGTCTTCCTCGACGAGGGCTTCGTGAAGGCCGACTCCGAGTTCGCCGGCCGCGCCGTCGAGGCGTGGAAGGGCCTCGGCTTCCAGCTGATCATCGGCGTCCCCCTCGACAAGGTGACCGGCCTGGAGCCGCACATGGACGAGCTCCTCGCGATCACCAAGAACACCACGACCCACCAGTCGTGGATCACGCCGATCACCGACGCGGTGGAGGAGGACGACGCGGAGCAGGGGTGACGACGCCTGGGGATGCACAGCGAGCCGTCAGGGGTCGCCGTCGTCCGCGCCGGGTGACGGCTCGTCAGACCGCCTTGCCCGCCAGGTCGGTCAGGTGCACGCCGTCGCGAGCGGCGACGGTGAGCCAGGCGCCGCCGCTGCCCGGCAGCGGGCGGCCGGCGACGACGGTGCAGCTCTGCGGCTCGGTGCCGCACAGGGCCGCCAGCACCGCGCCGTCGAGGTCGGTGAGGTCGAAGGGCTTGCGGGGCGAGCGCACCGTGCCGCCGGAGGTCATCGCCTCGCCGTCCCACAGGAGGACCTCCGCGTCGTCCTCGCCGGGAACCATGAGCACCGCGTTGCCCTGGTAGAGCACGACCTCGTGCACGTCGGTCGACCCGGTCTCCGCGCGCAGCGCCGCGGCCATCGCAGCGGTGCCGTCGGTCGTGAACAGGTCCGCGTCACCGGAGCCCCCGATCTGGATCAGGGTGTGCGACGTCGTGGTCGACGTGTGGTCGTCGTCACCGCCCATGGCGCTCATCACGAGCGCGGTGATCCCGGCGCCGGCCCCGCCGAGCACCACCACGGCCCCGGCCACCAGGACGCCGATCCGGCGTCGTACCCGGCGGCGCTCGGTGCCGGCGTCGTACGCCGGGTAGGTGGCGCCGTCGTACGGCGCCCCCTGCGGCGCGTCGTACCGACGCCACTCCTCGGCCACGGCGCCTCAGTCGACGGCGAGCAGGACGTCGCTGGCCTTGACCACCACGGTGACCTCCGAGCCGACCTCGACACCGAGCTCCTCGGCCGCCTCGCGGGTGATCGAGGACGTGACCGTGTCGCCGCCGCCGAGCTGGACCTTGACGGTGGTGGTGACCGCGCCGACCTCGACGTGGGTGACGGTGCCGCGGATCTGGTTGCGTGCGCTGAGCCTCATGGTCCGAGTATCGCAGGCTGCAGCGGCGCCTCAGGAGTCGAAGCCCAGACCGAGCCGGTCGAGCGTGCGCAGCCACAGGTTGCGCCGGCCGGTCTCGTCGGCGCGCGCCGACGCCCACCGGGTGAGCTGGACGCCGATCCACGCGAACGGCTCGGGCGGGAAGGGCAGCGGCCGCTCCCGCACCATCGCGAGCTCGGTCCGCTCGGTCGGGGCGCCGGAGAGCAGGTCGAGCATGACGTCGGCGGCGAACCGGGAGGCGCCGACGCCGAGGCCGGTGAAGCCGGTGGCGTAGGCGACGCGGCCGCCGTGGGCGAGGCCGTAGAATGCGCAGAACCGGGTGCAGGTGTCGATCACGCCGCCCCACCGGTGCGTGAACCGCACGTCCGCCAGCTGCGGGAAGGTCGCGTAGAAGTGCTCGGCGAGCAGCCGGTGGGTCGCGGCGCGCTGCTCGTGCTCGGGCGCGATCGCGCGCCCGAAGTGGTAGACCGCGTCGTACCCGCCCCACAGGATCCGGTTGTCGCCGGTCAGCCGGTAGTAGTGGAAGAGGTTCCCGCTGTCGGCGACCCCGCACCGTGCGGTCCAGCCGACCGCCGCGAGCTGCTCGCGGGTGAGCGGCTCGGTGGCGAGCACGTGGTCGTAGACGGGTACGACGCGCGTCCGCATCCGCCGCAGCAGCGAGGTGAACACGTTCGTCGCGAGGACCACCTGCCGGGCGCACACCACGCCGTACGACGTCGTCACCTCGACCACGCCGTCGCGCCGGCGCATGCCCAGGACCTCCGTCTCGTCGGCGATCCGCGCCCCCAGCGACTCCGCGGCCGCCGCGAGCCCCCAGGCCAGTCGCGCGGGATCGACCATCGCGCAGCCCTCGGCGTCGAGCCGGCCGGCGAGGTACGTCGGCGAGTCGACCAGGCCGCGGACGGCGGCGGCGTCGAGGAACCCGGGCGCCGACGGCTCCAGCAGGGCCGTCTCGTGCGGCCGGGTCGCGACCGAGAGCTGGCCGGTGCGCTCGAAGCCGCACGCGATCCCGTAGCGGCGCACGGTCGCCTCGATCGCGTCGAGGTTCGCCAGCCCCATCCGCTCCAGCTCGTCGTACTCCTCGGGCCAGCGGTCGCGCCCGTTGGCCTCGCCGTGGGTCAGGCTCGCCTCGCAGAACCCGCCGTTGCGGCCGGTGGCGTGCTCGGCGATCCGGTCCCGCTCGACGACCAGCACCGACCGGCCGGGCTCCCGCTCGAGCGCCCGCAGCGCCGTCCACAGGCCGGTGAACCCGCCGCCGACGACGAGCAGGTCGACGTCGGCGTCGCCCACCGGGGGCCGCCGGGCGGGCCGCGCCGGGGTGTCGAGCCACAGCACGCGCGGGGCGGCGGCGTCGGCGCGTTCGTGGGCCTCACGGGAGGTGAGGGTCATTGCTCGCGCCGGCCCCACGGTGCGCCGTACGCCGTCAGCAGGTCCAGGAACGGCACCGCGTCGAACGCCTCCGGACCCAGCACGCCGGCGCCCTGCCAGGCGCCGGTCGCGAGCAGTTCCAGCGCGATCACCGGGTTGACCGCGGTCTGCCAGACCACGCACTGGTGGCCGTACTCCGCCATCGACCAGGAGTTGTCGACCACGTGGTAGAGGTACGTCGACCGCGGCTGCCCGTCCTTGCCGGTGCCCGTCACCCACAGCCCGGCACAGGTCTTGCCGGTCATCCGCGGCCCCACCGTCGCGGGATCGGGCAGCACCGCCGCCACGACGTCGCGCGGCGACACCTCGACGCCCTTGACCCGCACCTTCTCGGTGCGGTCGAGCCCGAGCGTGTGCAGCACCTGGAGGATGGTGATGAACTCCGAGCCCAGGCCGTACTTGAAGGTCACCCGCCGGCAGTCCACCCAGCGCGGCATGAGGAGCACCTCCTCGTGCTCGACGTTGACGCACTCGACCGGGCCGATCCCCTCGGGGAAGTCGAAGACCTCCGGCTCGCTGAACGGGGGAGTCGTGAACCAGCCGCGCTCGCGCTCCCAGATCACCGGCGGGTTGAGGCACTCCTCGATCGTGGTCCACATCGAGAACGACGGCGCGAAGATCTCGTTGCCGTCGTCGTCGGTCACCACCAGGTTGGCACCGTCGCGGGTGCCGAGCTCGTCGATCTCGGAGAACAGGTGGTCGGCGGCGTAGCGCGCGAACACGTCGGAGAGCCCCGGCTCGACGCCGATCCCGACCAGCGCCAGCCGGCCGGCCTCCTCCCACTCCTCGGCGGCGGCGAACTGCTCGTCGCCGAGCTTCACCCCCGTCCTCTCGTACGGCGCCTCGGGATGCGGCTTCGACAGCGACATCGCCATGTCGAGGTAGTCCGCGCCGGCCGCGAAGGCGCCGTCGAAGACCGGCATGTCGAAGACCGGGTCGACGGCGTTCATCACGTGCGTGATCCGGTGCTCCCGGCAGAGCGCGGCGACGGACTCCGCCGAGGAGGCGTCGACCCGGGCGGCGGCGTACCGGCTGTCGGTCGCGGCGGCCCGCTCGGCCCGGGCGAGGTCGTAGTCGGCGACCACGAGCGCCTCGAAGAAGTCGCGACGCGCGGCGATGGCGGCGAAGGCGCCGCCCACGCCGCCGGCGCCGATGAGGAGGATGCGCACCGGAGTCACTCTCCCGTGAAGGACATGACGTGCTTGATGCGCGTGTAGTCCTCGAGGCCGTACATGGACAGGTCCTTGCCGTAGCCGGAGTGCTTGAAGCCGCCGTGCGGCATCTCGGAGACGAACGGGATGTGGGTGTTGATCCAGACCACGCCGAAGTCGAGCCGTTTGGACATCCGCAGCGCGCGGGCGTGGTCCGTGGTCCACACGCTGGAGGAGAGGCCGTAGCGCACGCCGTTGGCGAGGCGGAGCGCCTCGGCCTCGTCGGCGAACCGCTGCACGGTGATGACCGGGCCGAAGATCTCGTCCTGGACCGCCTCGTCGTCCTGGCGCAGCCCGGAGACGACGGTCGCGTCGAAGTAGTACCCGCCCTCGCCGCCGGCGACGGTGGGCCGGGTGCCGCCGGCGTCGATCCGCGCGTGGTCGGGCAGCCGGTCGACCATGCCGGTGACCCGGGCGAGCTGGTCGGGGTTGTTGAGGGCGCCGTACAGGATGTCGGGGTCGTCGGGCAGGCCGGTGCGCGTGCCCCGCGCCTGCTCGGCCAGCGCGGCGACGAGGTCGTCGTGGACGCCGTCGGCGGCGAGCACCCGGGTCGCGGCCGTGCAGTCCTGGCCGGCGTTGAAGTAGCCCGCGGTCGCGATCGCCTCCGCGGCCGCCGCGACGTCGGCGTCGTCGAAGACCACGACCGGTGCCTTGCCGCCCAGCTCGAGGTGCACCCGCTTGAGGTCGGTGGCCGCGGACCCGGCGACCTCCATGCCGGCGCGCACCGAGCCGGTGATCGCGACCAGCTGCGGCGTCGGGTGCTCGACCAGCGCCCGGCCGGTGTCGCGGTCGCCGCACACGACGTTGAGCACGCCGGGCGGCAGGTGCTCGGCCGCCAGCTCGGCCAGCAGGACGGTGCTGGCAGGCGTGGTGTCGCTGGGCTTGAGCACGATCGTGTTGCCCGCGGCCAGGGCGGGCGCGATCTTCCAGATCGCCATCATCAGGGGGTAGTTCCAGGGGGTCACCTGGGCGACGACGCCGATCGGCTCGCGGCGTACCCAGGAGGTGTGGTCCTTGAGGTACTCGCCCGCGCCGCGGCCCTCGAGCACTCGCGCGGCGCCGGCGAAGAACCGCAGCTCGTCGACGCTCGGCGGCAGCTCCTCGTCGGCGGTCAGGCCGATCGGCTTGCCGGTGTTCTCGCACTCGACGCGCACGAACTCGTCGGCGCGGTCCTCGAGCGCCTGGGCGATCCGCAGCAGCGCCTCCTGCCGCTCCTTCGGCGTGGTCTCGCCCCAGGTGCCGAAGGCCCGCTCGGCCGCGCGCATGGCGCGGTCGACGTCCTCGGGCCCGCTGGCGGGGGCGGTCGTGTAGGTGCGGCCGGTGGCCGGGTCGACGACGTCGTACGTCGCTCCGGAGGCGGCGTCCGCGGACGCGCCGTCGATGAGGTTGCGCAGAGGACTCATGCCTGGCGAGCGTAGTCAGCATGTCGGTGGCGCGGAAGTGACTTCGCAACGAAATCCGTTGCACATCTGCGCAGAGGCGACTGATTCACTTGCTGTTTCCCGCTCGGGGCGTCAAGATGGAGGGGTGGTAGACGACAAGGCACACGACGCCCTCCAGCAGTCCGCGCGCGATCACCTGTGGATGCACTTCACCCGCATGTCGTCCTACGACACCGCGGAGGTGCCGGTCATCGTGCGGGGCGACGGGGCGTACGTCTGGGACTCCCACGGCCGCAAGTACCTCGACGCCCTCGGCGGGCTCTTCGTCAGCCAGCTGGGCCACGGCCGCACCGAGCTCGCCGAGGCCGCGGCGAAGCAGGCCTCCGAGCTCGCGTTCTTCCCGCTGTGGTCCTACGCCCACCCGAGCGCGATCGAGCTCGCCGCGAAGATCGCGAGCCAGGCGCCCGGCGACCTCAACCGGGTCTTCTTCACCTCCGGCGGCGGCGAGGCCGTCGAGTCCGCCTGGAAGCTCGCCAAGAACTACTTCAAGCTCGTCGGCAAGCCGATGAAGCACAAGGTGATCAGCCGCGCGATCGCCTACCACGGCACCACCCAGGGCGCGCTGTCGATCACCGGCCTGCCCGGCCTCAAGCAGCAGTTCGAGCCGCTGGTGCCCTCGACCTTCCGGGTGCCCAACACCAACATCTACCGCGCGCCCGCGTTCCTGGAGGACACGAGCGGCGTGGTCGACCCCGAGACGTTCGGCCGCTGGGCCGCCGACCAGATCGCCGTCGCGATCGAGAACGAGGGCCCCGACACCGTCGCCGCCGTCTTCCTCGAGCCCGTCCAGAACGCCGGCGGCTGCTTCCCGCCGCCCCCGGGCTACTTCCAGCGGGTGCGCGAGATCTGCGACCAGTACGACGTCCTGCTGGTCTCCGACGAGGTCATCTGCGCCTACGGGCGGCTGGGGCACATGTTCGGCGCCGAGCGCTACGGCTACCAGCCCGACATCATCACCTCCGCCAAGGGGATCACCTCCGGCTACGCCCCGCTGGGCGCGATGATCGCCAGCGACCGGATCTACGAGCCCTTCGCCCACGGCACCGAGACCTTCCTGCACGGCTACACCTTCGGCGGTCACCCCGTCTCCACCGCGGTCGCGCTGAAGAACTTCGAGATCTTCGAGAACGAGAAGATCAACGAGGGCGTCCGCGAGCGCGAGGGCGCCTTCCGCGGCACCCTCGAGAGGCTGCTCGACCTGCCGCTCGTCGGCGACGTCCGCGGCGACGGGTTCTTCTACGGCATCGAGCTGGTCAAGGACAGGACCACCAAGGAGACCTTCGACGAGGACGAGTCCGAGCGGCTGCTGCGCGGGTTCCTCTCCAAGGCGCTCTTCGACGCCGGCCTCTACTGCCGCGCCGACGACCGGGGCGACCCGGTCATCCAGCTCTCCCCGCCGCTGATCTGCGGCCAGGAGCACTTCGACGAGATGGAGCAGAAGCTCCGCACGGTCCTCACCGAGGCGGCGGCGCTCCTGTAGCCGGGGACCTTCAGCGGTACCGCCACCACGCAACGGCGGACCGGGACGGTGGGGGTCTCGGGCCGCCGTTGCGTGGTGCCTCGGCCCGGATCCGTGGATCGGGCGGCGGCCCGCGTCAGGCGGCGGCCCGCATCAGGCGGCGGCCCGCTTCCGGGTGACCAGCATGTTGCCGAGCACCAGGAACAGCGAGATCAGGAACATGACGGTCCCGACCACGTTGACCTGCATCGGAATGCCACGCTGCGCGACGCCCCACACGAACATCGGGAAGGTGACGGTCTGGCCCGCATTGAGGTTGGTGATGATGAAGTCGTCGAAGGAGAGCGAGAAGCTCAGCAGCGCCGCGGCGGCGATGCCGGGGAAGACGAGCGGGAAGGTGACCCGCCAGAACGTCGTCCACTCGCTGGCGTAGAGGTCCATCGCGGCCTGCTCGAGGTTCTCGTCGAGCCCGGCCAGGCGTGCCTTCACGGTCACGATGACGAAGGACAGGCAGAACATCACGTGGGCGATGAAGATCGTCACGAAGCCCAGCCGCCCGCCGAAGCCGCCCGCCACGAAGAGGGCGAGCAGCGAGGAGCCCATCACGATCTCGGGGGAGGCCATCGGCAGGAAGATCACGGTGTTGGCGATCGACCGGCCCGCGAAGTTGTGGCGCACCAGCCCGAAGGCGGCGAGGCTGCCGAGCAGGGTGGCGACCAGGGTGGCGAGCAGGCCGATCTCGATGCTGCGGACGACGGCCTCGCACATCCCGTCGGGCCGGCAGGGGTTGGCCCAGTTGTTCCAGGTGAAGTCGCGGAACGCGTAGACGTTGCGGGACTTGCTGTTGTCGTTGAAGCTCATCAGCATCACGACGGCGATCGGCACGAACATGTAGACCAGCACGAGCAGCCCGGCCGCGAGGACCAGGTGCTCGCCGATCCACCGCCCGGCGCGCTGCAACCCGGTCATGCGGGGTCCCCGCGACGTTGTTCGGGGGAGCGGAGCGGAGGAGAAGAAGGTCGTGGGGTGCTCATACGAGGTCCTCCGTCCCGGCGGTGCGGATGTAGACCATGACCATCGCGACGATGATGACCATCAGGATCACCGACAGCGCGCCCGCCGTGGCGTAGTCGCCGGTGCTGGTGAACAGGTTCTGGATGACATTGCCGACCATGCGCTGGTTGGGACTGCCCAGCAGCGAGGCGTTGATGTAGTCGCCGGCGGCCGGGATGAACGTCAGCAGCGTGCCCGCCACGACGCCGGGCTTCGACAGGGGGAGGGTCACTTTGAGGAACCCGCGGGACGGCGAGGCGTACAGGTCGCCCGCGGCCTCGATCAGCCGGCCGTCGATCTTCTCCAGGCTGGCGTAGAGCGGCAGCACCATGAACGGCAGGAAGTTGTAGACCAGGCCGGCGATCACCGCGACGGGGGTCGCCAGCAGCCGGCCGTCCTCGCCGAGGACGTGCAGGAACTGCAGGGTGTCGACCACGAAGCCGTCGTCGGCGAGGATCAGCTTCCACGACAGGGTCCGGACCAGGAAGCTGGTGAAGAAGGGGGCGATCACCAGCACCAGCAGCAGGGTGCGCCAGCGGCCGGCCTTGAAGGCGATGGCGTAGGCGAGGATGTAGCCGAGCACGAGGCAGATCGCGGTCGCCACCGCGGCGTACCACAGCGAGCGGACGAGCGGCTCCCAGAACTGGTCGAGCGCGTCGGTGAAGTTCGCGAACCGGTAGCTGACGTCGTACCCGGTCAGGACCGAGCCCTCCGGGTCGAACAGGCTGGTCGCCAGCAGCGAGTAGAACGGGATCACGAAGAAGAGCGCGAGCCACAGGCCCGCCGGCAGCATCAGCCAGTAGCCGGTGAACCGTCCGCGGCGCATGGCCGTCACGCCTCCACGCCGGCGTTGACGTCCTGGCTGGCGGGCAGCAGGAACGCGAACTCCGGGCGCCAGGACACGTCGACCTTCGTCCCCGTCTCCAGTACGGCGCGGCGGCCGGTGTTCTGCTCGAAGGACATCAGCTCCTGGCCCCACGGCATCATCACGAGGTACTGCGTGCTGACGCCGACGAAGCTGACGTCGGTGATGACGCCACCGGTCATGTGGTTGCCGGGGGCGTCGATCGGCTCGCCGGCCGGGGCGACGAGGACCTTCTCGGGCCGGATGCCGACCCAGCCGTCCCCGGCGCGCGCATGGGCGCGGTCGGCGGGGATGGAGACCTGGGTGCCGTGCATGTCGACCCGGACGACGTCGCTCTCGGCGCTGGTGACGGTGCCGGGGATCAGGTTGGACTGGCCGAGGAAGTTGGCGACGAAGGTGGTCCGCGGGTTCTCGTAGAGCTCGGCGGGGGAGCCCATCTGCTCGATGACGCCGCCGTTCATGACCGCGATCGTGTCGGCCATCGTCATCGCCTCCTCCTGGTCGTGCGTGACGTGCACGAAGGTGAGGCCCACCTCGGTCTGGATCCGCTTGATCTCGATCTGCATCGACCGGCGCAGCTTGAGGTCGAGGGCGCCGAGCGGCTCGTCGAGCAGGAGCACCTCGGGGCTGTTGATCAGCGCCCGCGCGAGGGCGACGCGCTGCTGCTGGCCGCCGGAGAGCTGCGGGGGCTTCTTCCGCGCCTGGGCCTCGAGCTCGACCAGCGCGAGCATCTCCTGGACCTGCTTGTCGACGTCCTTGGCCTTGCGGCGGCGCAGCCCGAAGGCGACGTTCTCGTGGATGTCGAGGTGGGGGAAGAGCGCGTAGTTCTGGAAGACGGTGTTGACCGGCCGCCGGTACGGCTTCTGGTAGGTGATCTCGTCGTCGCCGAGGTGGATGGTGCCGGAGGTCGGCACCTCCAGGCCCGCGACCATCCGTAGCGTCGTCGTCTTGCCGCAGCCGGACGGGCCGAGCAGGGCGAAGAAGGTGCCGGCGGGGACCTCGAGGTCGAGAGAGCGCACGGCCGTGAACGTGGCGAACTCCTTGGTGAGCGCCGTGAGCCGGAGACTCCGGCCTCCTCCGGAGGACCGGTCGGATGCGCGGTCGGACGCGCTGTCAGCCGCCAATGACATCGGCGAAATCTCCTTCGTAGGCGCGGATCTGGAACTCCTCGAGTGCCATGAACGAGTGCATCGTCTTCAGCGACTCGGCGGACGGGAAGATGAGCTGGTTCTCGACGAGGTCGGGGTCGACCTCCTCCATCGCCTCCTGGGCGCCCTTGACCGGGCAGATGTACCAGACGTACGCGGCGAGCTTCGCGGCCACCTCGGGCTCGTAGTAGTAGTTGATCCACTCCTCGGCGTTGCCCTGGTGGGTGGCGAGGTTGGGCACGAGCATGTTGTCGGACCAGATCATCTGCCCCTCCTCGGGGGAGACGAAGACCAGGTCCTCGTTCTCCGCCGCCGCGACGTCGCCCGACCACGCCTCGCAGGCGAGGATGTTGCCGGCGGAGAGGTCCTGGATGTAGTCGTTGCCGGTGAAGGCGCGGACCTGGCCGTCGTTGCGGGCCTTGCGCAGCCGGTCGATGGCGTTGTCCCAGTCGTCCTGGTCGAAGTCCGCCGGGTCGGCTCCCTGGGACAGCAGGACCAGGCCCATCGTGTCGCGCATCTCCGTCAGCAGCGAGATCCGCCCGCGCAGGTCCGGGCGGGAGAGCAACTCCTCGAAGGAGCGCACCTCCTTGACCTTCGACCGGTTGTAGGCGATCCCGGTCAGGCCGCTCTGCCAGGGCGCGGAGTAGGTGCGGTCCGGGTCCCAGCCGACGCCGGTGAGGGAGTCGATCAGGTTGGCGTGCAGGTTGGGCACCTTCGCGGCGTCCAGCGGCTGGATCCAGCCGACCTGGATCATCCGCGCCGCCATCCAGTCGGTGAGCATGAACAGGTCGCGCTTGGAGGACTGGCAGGAGCCGAGCTGGTTGACGACCTTCGCGAAGAACTCCAGGTTGTCGTTGACGTCGGCGGTGTAGCTCACGTCGATCCCGGTGCGCTCCCGGAAGGCCGTCAGCGTGGAGACGTAGTCGCCGTCGTCCTCGTCGATGTAGGCCGGCCAGTTCGAGACGACCAGGCGGTGGTCGGTGTCCGAGACGTCGGCCACCCGGCACGACGCGGGGTCCTGCTTACGGTCCGGCGTGCCGAACAGGGGGAGCACGCCGAGGCTGGCTCCACCGACCAGGAGCCCGGCACCCCCGCGGAGCGCCGCCCTGCGACTCAGACGGGCAGAGACCACCGATCGCCACCTTCCTATGGATGGAACCAGCCGATCGTGGCATGACCTAGGTCACATGACAAGCGATTCCGAAGCCGATTCACAAGATTGCAACGGAATCCGTACCCATCTGTTGCACGACAGGCTCCGGACTGTGAGGATCGGCCCTGTGACCAGGGCAAAGCCGGCTCCCCTCGACGACGTCTCGAAGGCGATCATCGCCGAGCTCCAGGAGGACGGCCGGCGCTCGTACGCCGCCATCGGCAAGGCGGTCGGCCTCTCCGAGGCGGCCGTGCGCCAGCGCGTCCAGCGCCTCGTCGACAGCGGCGTGATGCAGGTCGTCGCCGTCACCGACCCGACCGAGATCGGCTTCGCCCGCCAGGCCATGATCGGCATCCGCGCCACCGGCGAGCTGGAGCCGATCGCCGACGCGCTCGCCGAGGTCGACGAGGTCGACTACGTCGTCATCACCGCCGGGTCCTTCGACCTGCTCGCCGAGGTCGTCTGCGAGAGCGACGCCCACCTGCTGGAGATCATCTCCCGCCGGATCCGCACCATCCCCGGCGTGGTCTCGACCGAGGCGCTGGTCTACCTCAAGCTCCGCAAGCAGACCTACTCCTGGGGCGTGCGCTGAGCGCCGAAGCGGTAGAGCCCGTACCCGGTGGCGAGCAGCAGGCCGAGCAGCACCGCGATCCGCTGCCCGAACTCCACCGGGTGCGCCGCGTCGAGGGCGGCGTAGACGGCGAGGTCGCCGCCGACGTACCAGAGCAGGTACGCCGTCGGCGGCACCAGCCAGGTCAGCGGATGCCACCACCGCACCGCGTGGTGGTTGCGGCCGACGAGGACGAAGTCGAGCACGACCAGGGTCGGCGTCACGACGTGCTCGAGCAGCGACCAGGCCTGCCACAGGTTGCCGTTCTGCATCGGCACGTAAGCGAGGCCGACGAGCACCATGAGCGTGGTCAGCGCGCCGCGCAGCCAGGGGGAGCGGGGCTCGCGGAGCGCCAGGCCGACGAAGCACACGGCGACCGCCAGGTTGGAGAGCTGGGAGAGCGCGGTCCACCACACGTCGTACTCCCGCGCGGCGAGGACCACCCCGGTCGCGGCGCCGGCCGCGACGACGAGGCGCCAGAGCGCGACGGGGACCGTGTTCACCGCGGCATGGTGTCACGTTCATCTCGGGTTCACCCAGCGAACGCGGAGGCCCGGGGTGGGTAGGGTCCTCGTCATGAGCGCTGACTGGCGGGCTGACACCGTCGAGAAGGTCCGGTCCCTGATCGTCGCCGCGGAGCCGGGCGTCGTGGAGGAGGCCAAGTGGAAGAAGGCCTCCAACCCCGCGGGCGTGCCGACCTTCTCCGCCGACGGCCTGATCTGCACGGTCGAGACCTACAAGGACAAGGTCAAGCTGACCTTCGCCAAGGGCGCCTCGCTCGACGACCCGACCGGGATCTTCAACGCCAGCCTCGACGCCGGCACCCGCCGCGCCGTCGACCTCCGCGAGGGCGAGACGCTGGACGACGACGCGTTCGTCGCGCTGGTGCGCGAGGCCGTCGCGCTCAACCGCACCTGAGCGGCCGCGCATGCACTTCGTCGGGGTCGACCTCGCGTGGGGCGAGCGCCGGCCGACCGGCCTGGCGGTCGTCGACGCCGACGGGCACCTGCTCGCGGTGTCGGCGGTGCGGACCGACGACGAGATCGTGACCGCGCTGGCGTCGTACGTCGAGGGGGAGTGCCTGGTCGCGATCGACGCCCCGATCGTGGTCGTCAACCCGACCGGCAACCGGCCCGCCGAGGCGGAGCTCAACAAGGACTTCGCGCGCTTCGACGCCGGCGCCCACCCGTCCAACACCGGCAAGCCGGAGTTCCGCGACCAGCCGCGGGCCGCCCGGATCGCGGCCCGGCTCGGCCTGGACGTCAACCCGCGCTCGCGACGCCCGCGCCGGGCGATCGAGGTCTATCCGCACCCCGCGACCGTCGCGCTGTTCCGCCTGGGCCGGACGCTGAAGTACAAGAACAAGCCCGGCCGCGACCTCGAGCAGCTGCGCGGCGAGCTGGTCGTCCTGCTCGGCCTGGTCGAGGGGCTCGCCGTCGCCGAGCCGCCGCTGCGGGTCGACGCGCTGCCGGCGTGGCACGACCTGCGGGCCGCCGCCGAGACCGCGACCCGCAAGAGCGACCTGCGCGTGGTCGAGGACCAGGTCGACGCTGTCGTGTGCGCCTACATCGCTCTGTTCGCCGAGCGCCGGCCGGAGCAGGTCACGACGTACGGCGACCTCGACACCGGCTACATCGTGACGCCCACGCTGCCGGCCGACCTGGTCCCCACCCCGCGGCCGCGGCGCGGGACCCCGGCGCCGCTCGACGTCGGCTCCGCGGTCCGCCGGTACGCCGAGCTGCAGCCCGGCCTGCGGCAGGTCACCGACGGCTTCGTGCGCCTGGTGACCTCGATCCTCGACGAGGCCGGCATCAACTACCTGACCGTGACCGGCCGGGCGAAGTCGGTGTCGTCCTTCGCCGCCAAGGCCGCCCGCACCGACGGCGGCCGCCCGCTCTACGCCGACCCGCTCCGGGAGATCACCGACCAGGTCGGCGTCCGCGTGATCACCTACGTCCACAGCGACGTCCAGGCCGTCGTCGACCTGCTCGAGGACCAGGCCGTGGTCCACGACGACCGCGACCTGGGCCAGGAGATCGCCAGCGAGGGCCGGTTCGGGTACGCCAGCCGCCACCTCCTCGTCGGCCTCGGCGACGCGCGAGGCGGCGCCGACGACGACCTGCTCCGCGGGCACCGGGCGGCGATCCAGATCCGCACCGTCCTGCAGCACGCGTGGGCCGAGTTCGAGCACGACGTCCGCTACAAGGGCACCGTCCCGCCCGAGCACGTCCGCGAGCTCGACCGCCGCTTCACCCTCGCCGCCGGCCTCCTCGAACTGGCCGACCGCGAGTTCTCCACCATCCGCGACCTGCTGCGCGACGCCCCCGTCGAGGCCGCGGAGGACGCGGCCGCCGACACCCCCGAGGATGCCGACCCGCGGATCAGCCCGCGCGAGCTGGCGGCCTTCCTCGCCGGGCAGTACGCCGACGCCGGCTGGTCGCGCACCGACCACTACGCCTGGATCTCCACCCTCGTCCTCGAGCTCGGCATCACCTCCCTCGCCGCGCTCGGCGACACGCTGCGCTCGGTCGACGCCGACGCGCTCCGCGAGCGGATGGGCTACCGCTACCCGCCCGGCGCCGTACGCCGCCTCGACGACGCCCTCCTGTGGGCGTACGGCGACCGGTACGTCGAGCTGCGCGGCAACGCCCACCGCATCCCCGCGCTGCGCGCCCGGCTGGCGCGGATGCGCGGCGACGACAGAGCCTGAGGCGGGTCAGTCGCCGGTCAGCAGGTCCGCGAGCACCGCCGCCTGGCTCAGTGCGACGTCGTGGGACGCGGTCATCAGGGTGAGCGGCCCGGCGTCGTGCAGCGCGTGCAGGTGGTCGAGCGCCGCGGCCTGCTCGGCACCGGAGAGCTCGGCGCGGTAGCGGCGTACGAACTCCTCGTGGCGCGCCGGGTCGTGCCCGTACCACTGGCGCAGGTCGGTCGAGGGCGCCACCGCCTTGAGCCACTCGTCCCACGGCGCGTCCGCCTTGCGCTGCCCGCGCGGCCACAGCCGGTCGACCAGCACCGCGGTCCCGCTCGCCGGCCGGCCGTCGCGCACGTGGGCGACGGTGACGGGGTGAGCGGTGGTCATGGTGTCGACGCCGCGGCTCAGGTCTCGACGGGCCGGTCGTTGTAGGCGCCGGCGAGCTCCTGCCCGGTCAGGGCGTGGATCGCGGCCATGATCTCGTCGGTCGCCTCCCGGCGCGCCCGCCCCGGCGCCAGGCCCGCGAAGCGCCCGGTGAAGTCGATCGGCTCGCCGAACCGCACCGTCACCTTGGCCAGCCGCGGCCACCTCGCGTCGACCGGCTGCAGCTGCTCGGTGCCGGTCAGGCCGACCGGGACGACCGGGACGCCCGCCGTCAGCGCCAGCTGCGCGACCCCCGTCCGCCCCCGGTACAGCCGCCCGTCCCGCGAGCGGGTGCCCTCGGGATAGATGCCGAATGCCTCCCCGCGCCCCAGCACCTCCAGGGCCACGTCCAGCGAGTTGAGCGCCGCACGCGTGTCCGTGCGGTCGACCGGCACCATCCCGAGCCCCTCGAACCACGCCTTGCTGAGCCGGCCCTTGACGCCGGAGCCGGTGAAGTACTCCGCCTTCGCCAGGAACACCACCTTGCGCGGCGCCACGATCGGGATCACCACGCTGTCGGCGAAGCTGAGGTGGTTGCTCGCGAGCAGCACGGGCCCGGTCGGGGGCACGTTCGCGACGCCCTCGATGGTCGGACGCCACACCGCGCGTGCGAGCGGAGGAACCGTGGTGTGAAGGACCTCGTAGAGCACGGCCCCAGCCTAGGCTCGACCGTGCGCGGCCGCCGCCCCGCCTCTCCTCGCGTCGGCCCGCGTCTGTCGAACGGTGCGCCGGAGGACCAGCCGCGGGCCGGTCGCGTACAGGAGGGCGCCGAGAGGCCCCAGGACCACCGACAGCGGGATCCACAGCGGGCGGCTCTGTCCCGCGCGGGCCCGGGTCCCCGGCCGGAACCGGAGCATGTCGACGATCGCCAGCAGTGACAGCCCCACGGTGATCGCCAAGATCACCAGCCAGTCGTCCATGCCCGACCTCGCCTCCCCGTCGCTTCGACGGTATCCAGAGACTCCACAAGGGCGACACTAGGCTGAGCCCGTGCTCCACCCGCTCCGGCCGCTGCCGTACCACGTCGCGGTGACGTCGATCCTCGAGCGCGAGACACCGAAGGCGTTCGCGGCCCTCGGCTCGGCGCCCGCCGGCGGAGTCGAGCTCGACCAGGCGCTGCTGCGCTCGACGTACCGGCTGGACCCGGCGAGCCATCCCGAGGCGCACGCGCAGCTGGCGCGCGCCGCCGAGGCGCTGGGGGTGACGGTGCCCGTCGAGCTGTACGCCGGCGAGTCCGGCGGGCGGCCGAACGCCGAGCTGGTGCACGTGGCCGACCGGGCGATCGTGGTGCTCACCGGCGGGCTCTCGGACCTCCTCAGCGGTGACGAGCTGTGCGCCGTGCTGGGGCACGAGCTGGCCCACCACCTGCTGTGGACCGCGGAGGGCGGGCGCTACCTGGTCGCGGCGCGGCTGCTCGATGCGGGGGAGACCGATGCGCGGACGAGCGGGGAGCACCTCGAGACCGCACGCCGGTTCCGGCTCGCCACCGAGCTGTACGCCGACCGCGGCGCCCTCGTCGCGACCGGCTCGGTCGAG
This sequence comes from Nocardioides humi, assembly GCF_006494775.1. Taxonomy (NCBI): domain Bacteria; kingdom Bacillati; phylum Actinomycetota; class Actinomycetes; order Propionibacteriales; family Nocardioidaceae; genus Nocardioides; species Nocardioides humi. The sequence continues at coordinate 5,723,319 of NZ_CP041146.1, forward strand.
CCGTCGGTCGGCGGCCTGATCAAGCTCGCCACGGGCCTGCGCCAGGTCGATCCCGCCGCCTACCTGCGGCAGGCCGCGGAGGTCGACCTGACCTCCGGCAGCAGCGGGCAGACCCATCCCGAGAACGTGCTGCGCGCCTGGGCCCTGCAGCAGTGGCAGCTCGACGGCGACGCGGCCGAGGAGCGGGTGGCGGCGGCGATCGGGCCGCCGCTGGACCTCGCCGCGCTCGACGTTCTCGGCCAGGACGCCCTGCGGGACCTGACCCGCGAGCTCGTCCGCCAGGCGGTGCTGGTCGAGGCGCTGAGAACACCCGAGTCGACCGAGCTCGCGGAGCGGTACGGCGCCACGGTGCCGCCGGCGCCCTCGCCCCTCTCGGAGCTGTCCGCCGAGGACCTGAGCGCACTCCCGGCCGACACCCGCCGCTACCTCTGCGCCGTCCTCGCCGACCTCGCGACCTGCGACCCCGACGCGTCCCGCGATGCCCTGGCCGCCGCCGTCGCGGTGGCGACCGTGAAGCGACTCGACAAGGACCTCGTGAGGTTCCTCTCCGCCGAGCTGGGCCTCGGCGACCGCGAGCGGTCGGCCGTGGTGTCCGCCGCGGGCCGGCTGCTGGCCTCCCCGGGAGGGGCCGCCTGATGCGGGACCTGGTACGCCGGGCGGTCGACCTGGGCGGGCTTCCGGTCGACGACGCGCTCGCCCTCGTCGTGCCCCTGCTCGAGCAGGTGGCCCGCGCCCACGAGGTGGGCCGGGTCGCGCCGCTGCGCGGGCTCGGTGACCTGTCCGTGGCCGAGGAGCACCGGATCGAGTTCGACGAGCGGGCCGCGCTGCCGGCGCAGCACAACCGGGCCGCGCTCGAGCAGGTGGAGCGCGAGCTGGCCTCGCGCTCGTTCGAGGTACGACGTGGCGCCGGCCAGGTGGTCGACCTGGCCTCCGGCCTGCGCACCACCACGACCGACCAGGGCGAGACCGCCGCGCACCCCCGGGTGCGCCTGGTGCCGGGCTGGCAGCGGTGGGAGCACGAGATCGAGCACCACGACCAGCTCACCGACATCGGCAGCCTGGGGGAGCTGCTGGCGGCGCTGCTCTGCGGGCTCGACCTCGCCGACGCCGACGACCTGCAGCGACTGGAGCGGCACCGCGGCAACCTGTTCGCGCTGGCCCCGGGGCTGCACCCGGTGGTTGCCGGCGTGGTCACCTCGATGGTCGAGCCCGACCGGCGGCGGCGCACCCAGGACCTGCTCGACGTCACCGAGCGGCTGCGCACCTACCGCGACCACCCGGAGGACTTCGACCTCGACCGCGTGCTCGTCGCCGGCGGCACGGCGGACCGTCGTACCGTCGTCCTGGAGCACCTGCGCGACCGTCTCTTCGACGTCAGCAGGCGCAACCCCCTGCTGCACTTCCGCAGCACCGGACGCACCCTCAACCTGACCCAGGCGTCGGTGCCGCTGGTGCTCGACGTCCGCTCGGTGCGTGCGGAGCAGCTGTTCACCTGGGGCGGGCCGGTGTCCGCGCGCCTGGTCGCCGGCAAGCCGGTCGACCTCGGCGCCGTGGTCCGGTGGGACGACGCGCCGTACGCCGAGCAGGCCATCGACGCCGTCATGTCGCAGGCGCGCCGCGACCGCGCCGAGTACGGCCAGGACCAGCTGCGGATCGTGGTCGCCTTCTTGCGCTGGCACGACGTCCACGAGGATCCGGATGCGCCGATCCTGTCGCCGCTGGTGCTGGCGGCCGCGCAGCTGACGAAGAAGCGCGGAGTGCGGCATTCCTACCGGCTCCAGCTGGTCGAGCCCGGCCAGGCCGAGGTGAACCCGGTCCTGCGCCACCAGCTGCGCGACCGCTACGGGTTCGAGCTGCCGGCCACCGTCGACCTCACCGACCCGGGCGCCGTCGACGCGCTGCGCGCGGAGATCGAGCGCCAGGCGCGGGCCACCGAGCGCGGCGTCTCGGTCGTGCTCGTCGACCAGCCCCGGATCGAGCTGATCCGCTCGCGCGCCCAGACGGCGCTGCAGGCCTACCGGCGCCGCCGGAGCGGCAGCCGGCCGAGCATCGGCCGCCGCCACTACGCCTACTCCTACACCCGGCCGTCGTGGCAGCCGCTCGGTGTGCAGATCTTCGAGGACCGCCTGGTGCGCTCCCCACTGCCGTTCGCCGTCGAGCTCGGCGACGAGCCGGCGCCCCGCGCGCAGGCGGTCGGTACCGCCGGTGCGGTCGAGCGCGAGCTCTACACCCTGACCGAGGGCGAGACGAACCCCTACCGCTGGGAGGTCGACCTCTGCGCGGTCAGCCTCGCCAACTTCAACTACCGCACGCTCAGCCTGGTCCGCGACTACGACGCCCTGCTCGCCGAGACTCGGTCGCAGCCGGTGTTCGACGAGCTGTTCTCCGCCGAGCCGCGCGAGGCCCCGGCGGCCGCCGCGGCGATGCCGCTGCCCGAGCGTCATCTGGTGGTGAGCGCCGACGACTCCCAGCTGGCCGCCATCGCCCAGGCCCGCGCCGACGACAACTTCGTCATCCAGGGCCCGCCCGGCACCGGCAAGTCGCAGACGATCACGAACCTCGTCGCCGACTACCTCGCGCGCGGCAAGCGGGTGCTGTTCATCTGCCAGAAGCGCGCCGCGCTCGACGTCGTCCACGCCCGGCTGCGCTCCCGCGGCCTCGACGAGATCTGCACGCTCGTCCACGACAGCCAGGCCGACAAGAAGGCCTTCGTCCACGGCCTGCGCGACACCTACGAGGCGTGGTCCGCCGCCGAGGACGACCTCGCCGACCTCGAGGCGGCGCGCGACGCGCTCGTGAGCGAGCTGACCGGCATCCGCGCCGAGGTCGAGGGGTACGACGCCGCGCTGGGCGGGCCCGGACAGCGCGGTGCCCGCGTGATCGACCACCTCGACCGGCTGGTCGCGCTGCGCCACGCGCGCTGGGGCGAGGAGCTGAGCGCCGACCGGCAGCTTCTGGTGCCGGCCCCGGAGGCCTGGCAGGCCGCCCGTGGTGCGGTCGACCGGCTGGGCGAGGCGCTCGCACGGGCGGGCCACGGCCGGATACTGGCGCGCTCGCCACTGTCGGCGGTCGAGCCGAGTGTGCTCGGCGACCCCCGGGCCGAGCTGACCGTCGGTGCCGCGGCCGAGGCGCTGGCCGGAGCGCTGGCGCGTCCGCGCGCGCTGCTCGTGGCGGCAGGCGGACCGGATCCCGGCGCGCTGAGCCTGTCCCAGGTCTGGCAGGTGGCCGAGCTGCATGCGCTCCTCGACCCGCTCGCCCGCCGTGGCGCGCTCGGCGTCCTCTCCGGACGGTCGGTCGCCGCGACCGAGCTGACCGCCGCGGCGGACCGGCAGCGGGCCGCCCGCGAGGCGGCGGAGGCGGCCGCGCAGGCGGCCGCCGGCTGGGCGGAGGCTCCCGGGCCCGAGGAGGCGCGCGCGGCGCTGGAGGTCGCACGACACAAGGAGGGAGCGGCGTTCCGGTTCTTCAACGGCGAGTGGCGCCGAGTCCGCGGACTGGTCGGGCGGGGGTGGCGCGGGCCGGCGCTGCCGGCCAGTCGGGCGCTCGGGCTGCTGGTGGCCCACTACGACGCCGCCGGCGCCGCGACGGCCGACGACGCCGAGGCAGAGCGGGTCTACGGCCACGCCGACCTGTCGGCCCTGGCGACGGCGCTCGAAGTGGCACGCCGCCTGGAGTGGCCGCTGGCCGCCTGGCGCGACCTGCTGGCGACCTCCGACGACCGCGCCCGCGAGGCGCTCGACGCCCTGCCGGCGGTGCTGCCCGGCGTGGAGGCGGCGGCCGCCGGGGTCCTCGCCGTCGAGCACCTGTCGCTCGACGCGGCGGCCGGCGTCGCCGCGGCGCTGGCGGCGCCGGCCGGGCGCGACGCCGTCCGCGCTGCCGCCCCGAGCCTGCGGGAGCTCGCCGCGCAGCCGGCCGTCCTCGAGGCGGTCCGCAGGCTCGACGCGGAGCCAGACCAGCTCGAGTACGCCGTGGTCGCCGCCGCGCTCCGCACCGCGCGGGCGAGTCATCCGCAGCTGGACCGGCTGGACGGGCGCCGGCTCGGCGACCTGGTCGAGCGGGTGGCGACGCTGGAGCCCGACCTGCACAGGGCCAATGCCGCGGTGATCGTGGGCCGGCTGCGCCACCGGTTCCGGGAGCGGGTGGAGCACAGCACCCGCAGCGTCACCGGCATGGACGACGCCCAGCGTGCGCTCAAGAGGACGTGGAGCACGGGACGCCGCGAGCTGGAGCACGAGTTCGGCAAGGTGCGTGCGTACAAGTCGATCCGTCAGCTCGCCGGCGGCGAGTCCGGCGAGGTGGTCGCCGCGCTGCGCCCGGTGTGGCTGATGAGCCCGGCCTCGCTGAGCGACATCCTCGAGCTGGCCTCGTCCTTCGACGTGGTCGTCTTCGACGAGGCGAGCCAGGTGCCGGTCGAGGAGGCGGTGCCGGCGCTGCACCGGGCCGGTCAGGTCGTCGTGGTCGGGGACCGGATGCAGCTGCCGCCCACCCGCTACTTCCGTGCGGGCGGGCCCGCTCCCGACACGGAGGTCGACGACGGCGCCCCGGACGACGAGTCCGGCACGCAGGTCGGCGTGGTGCTCGACGCCGACAGCTTCCTCGCCGTCGCATCGACGCGGCTGCCGTCGACGATGCTGCTCTGGCACTACCGCAGCCGCCACGAGGCGCTGATCCAGTTCAGCAACGCCGCCTTCTACGACGGTCGGCTGGCGACCGTGCCGGACCGTGAGCCGCTGCCCGAGGGGCGCACGCGGCTGGTCGTGGGCGCCAGCGAGTCGCCCGATCCCGAGCAGGTGCGCGCGACCACGGACGCGATCCTCGACCGCAGCATCAGCGTCGTACGCGTGAGCGACGGCATCTACACGCGTCGCACCAATCCCGCCGAGGCGCGGTGGGTCGCCGAGGTGGTGCGCGACCTGCTGCTGCGCGGCACCGGCCTGTCGATCGGCGTCGTGGCGTTCTCGGAGGCGCAGCAGACCGAGATCGAGAGCGCCCTCGCCGCGCTGGCCGCCGACGACCGGGAGTTCGCGACGGCGTACGAGACCGAGGTCGACCGGGAGGAGGACGGCCAGGCGCTCGGCCTCTTCGTGAAGAACCTGGAGAACGTCCAGGGCGACGAGCGCGACGTGATCGTCATGAGCGTCTGCTACGCGCCCGGCCCCGACGGCCGGATGCGGATGAACTTCGGCCCGATCAACAACAGTGGCGGCGAGAAGCGGCTCAACGTCATCTTCAGCCGCGCCCGCCGCCACATGGTGCTGGTCAGCAGCATCGAGCCCACGATGATCACCAACACCTACAACGACGGCGCCTCCGCGCTGCGCGGCTTCCTCCAGTACGCCGACGCCGTCTCCGAGGGCGACCGGGCTGCGATGGAGTCCGCCCTCGGGTCGTGGGCTCGCTCGGGCGCGGGATGGTCGGCGACGCCGGCCATCGTCGAGCAGCTGAGCGCTGCGTTGGGGAAGCGGGGTGTCGACGTGGCCCTCGCCGTGGGCCAGTCCGGCTTCCGCTGCGACCTCGCCCTGCGTCGTGCCGGAGACCCGGCGTGGCGCACCGCCGTCCTCGTCGACCACGCCGACCGCGTCGACGGCGCCACCGGCGAGCAGCGCCGTACCGTCCAGCCGGCCGTGCTGCGCTCCGCCGGCTGGACGGTCGAGCAGGTGCTCGCCACCGACTGGCTCGAGGACCCGGACGGGGTGACGGAGCGGCTCGTCGCGAGCCTGGGCTGACCCCCTCAGGCGGTGGGAGGGAAACCCGCCGAGCCGCACCAGATGGCCGTGCAGCGCTCAGCACCGCGGTCTCGGGCACCTCCGCCCCGGCGTCAGCGCGGCTGCTCGCCTCGTCGCTCGCCTCATCGTCCGCCACGCAGGGCGAGCACGACGAGGAAGACGCCGAGAGCGCCCATGACCGCGAGTCCCGCACCCATCGTCGCCGCACCCGCTGCACCCGCGCCGCCGACGACGACCAGCACGCCCACGAGGGCCGACGAGATCGCGTTCGCGATGAGCTCGGCCGTCCCGACGCCGGCCGCGGCCTTGGAGCCCTCGACGGGGTCGTCGCTGCTGCGCATCGCCGCGACGCTCAGGTGCGGGAACGCCAGACCCACGCCCGCGCCGGCCAGCAGCAGCCCACCGACCCACACCCAGGCGGCCCCGTCGGTGTCGAGATGCTGGGAGGCGGCGTACACGGCGAGCCCGACGGTCATGAGCACGGGACCGAGGAACATCAGCCGGCGGCTGGTGCGCTCGTCGTCGACGCTCGCGCTGAAGAGCTGCACGAAGCTCCACCCGATCGAAACCGTCGCTCCGAACACCCCGGCGACGAGCGGGGTCATCCCGCCGAGCTCCTGGCCGAACTTCGGCAGGAAGATCTCCGCCATCGCCGCGGCGCTGAGGATGCCGAGCAGGATGTAGATCCACTTGAGGGGATTCCCGCGCTGGTAGGTGATGTGCGGCAGCACGGGCGAGGGCGCTGCTCGGTCCACCAGCACGAACCCGGCCACGAGCACGACGCCGAGCGTGAGCGCGACCGTGGTCGGCCAGCCGACCGGCACGATCGCGGCGATGCTGAACGCCGCCGCGGCGAGGACGAGTACGCCGAGCGACGTCACAGGCAGTCGCCCGAAGTCCTCGGGCTCCGTGCTGCCCCGCGGCAGGCCGCGCAGCGACATCACGCCGAGCACCACCGCCACGACGGTGAGGAGCCAGAACGCACCGCGCCAGAACTCCAGCTGCGCGAACACCCCACCGATGGCGGGACCGACCAGCGTGCCGAAGCCCCACATCGCCGACACGAGCCCGGTCGCCCGCGTCCACAGGTGCTCGGGGAGCGCGTCGCGGATCACGGCGTACCCGAGACCCGCGAGCAGTCCACCGCCGAGGCCCTGCAGGACCCGAGCGACCAGCAGCAGCTCCATCGTCGGCGACAGCGCCGCGCCGAGGGAGCCGGCCGCGAACAGCAGGAACGCCAGCAGGTAGGCATGTGCCGCACCCCACGACGCGAGGGTGCGGGCGACCAGCATCGAGGTCAGCACCGAGGCCACCATGAAGGACGTCGTCACCCAGGCGAAGTACTGCCCGCCGCCGATGTCGGCGACCGTCGTGGGCAGCAGGGCGGCCGTGACGAAGGTGTTCATGGCGTAGACGGCGATGCCGCCCGCAAGGACGAGCGAGGCGGTGATGTGCTCACTGCTGAACAGTTCTCGCCAGCTGCCGGATGGCGCTGCGGTCGAGGTGGTTGTTGTCGAATTCCCTGCCGTATCGGTGTCTTCTGCGGACATGCCGACTACGCTAGAATCTCAACATATGTTGAGGTCAAGATGAGCGATCACAAGCCGACCCCCACCGATCTGCTGGCCATCGGCGAGGTCGCGCGACGTACCGGAGTCGCCGTCTCCGCGCTGCACTTCTACGAGCGCCTGGGACTCATCTCCGCCACCCGCACAGCCGGAGGCCAACGCCGGTACGCCCGCCACGTGATCCGCCGGGTCTCGGTGATCCAAGTGGCGAAGCGCATGGGCATCCCGCTCGCCGAGGTCGCCGAGGTCTTCGCCGACCTGCCCCAGGACCGCATGCCCAGCAAGGTCGACTGGCGGCGTATCAGCGAGCGCTGGCACGGACGCCTCGAGGCCCGTCGCAAGGAGATCGAGCGGATGGAGCACGAGCTGATCGAGTGCATCGGCTGCGGCTGCGTCTCGCTGCGCAGCTGCCGGGTGCTCAATCCCGACGACGAGCTCGGGTCGAACGGAACAGGCCCCCGGCTGTTGCCCGAGATCAGCGCGGACTGACGGACCTACGACATTGACGGTCTGCTGTCTGGACGTCAGGCGGGGTGGAGAGTCACCAGCCACGGGAGCAGACGTGGAGGACGAGATCCCTCAGGCCGACGGCTCGTGGTCGAGCCAGGCGCATCGGCCGCACGAGCAGCCCGTCTGCTGCCCGTCGTCGCTGCGACCGGGAGGCGACAAGGCCGGCTTCGCCCCGGTCCGCCGAGATCCGTTTCCCTCGGTCGTCCTGAACGGCTTCTTCGTCAGGTGCCATCCCTTGCACTTCGAACACCGGTAGACCCGCAGAGCGTAGCCGCTCTTCCGACTGGCTGCGAGCGCGTTGCGGATCGCTTCTCGCTGGCTCGCGTAGCGGTTCTTGCCGCAGGGCTTGTGCTGCGTTGCCTTCATGTCGTCGCCTCCGCTGCACAGGATCCGCGAACCGTCCCACGCAATGCAGCGACCTTCACGCCGCCGCCGCCCGCGCAGCGGCGACATGCCTCTGAGACGTGCGAGGCGTTGACCAGCCCGCCGGAGCACCAGGACGAGGAGCGACGCGCGCTCGTGCGGCGCTCGGGAGCAGCCCGGCCAGCCCGGTGTCGGTCACCGCGCCCGTGACGAGTGCGACGTCGGGGTCGCGACGGTGGCGTTGACGCCCGCACGATGGCGACGAGGATCGTGCGGTCGAGGCCGTCAGAGTTTCTGATGCGATGTCTGACTGGACAAGCGAAACGCCCCCGAACAACCGAAGTTGAACGAAGGCGTTTCGCAGGTCAGCGCCGCTTTCGCTGCGTTTGATGCAGGTCAGCGACGGCCGACCTCAGATGTCGTAAGTCCGGCAAGTGATTCTGTGTCTGTGCAGGTCAGGCGCCTGATTCGACTCCTCGCGCTAGAGACGATGGCACTGTCATGGCACAAACTGGAGTTGCCGCTGAGGCTGATGTGATCTCAGAGGCGTTCTGGCAGGAGGGTCAGCGCCTCTACGTGCTGTGGTCGTACGGCGGTAAAGTGCCGGCGATCCAGTGTCGCGACCTCGGTGATGTCCAGTCGCTCGGCGAGCGCGATCACGGAGGCGTCTGTCGTGCCGATCCGGAGATCGTCGTATTGCTCGACCAACTCGGCCATGCGCGCGTAGTCGTCGGTTGTCACATCCACCGGGTCGAAGTCGCCAGCAGCGAGGCTGGCAAGAAACCGTGCCTCAAGCCTGCTGGAGCCGAAGCTGTCCAGCATGTACCCGACCTCGGCGACAACGGTTGCCGGGACGAGGAGCTGCCGTCTGGCCAAGCGCAGACCGGTGAGCAACTCGACGCAGGCGTGGTGGTCCGGATCGTGCCGAACGGCCGCTGCCACGAGTGGCCCGGTGTCGCAGAGGATCACGAGCGGTAGCTACCGAAGCCTTCAGCGGCGAGGTACTTATCGACGTTCTGAGCCAGATCCTTCGGCACGTCGGGGTTGTCGATCGCGCCGAACCACTCCGGCGGCCAGGGGCGATCCAAGGCTGGCTTACGCAGACGACGGCGCAACTCATCTCCCGCTGCCGGCAACTGGTCGTCTGGCAGTGCATCGACGAGTTCGTGCAACTCGTTGCGGTCCATGCTCATGTGTCCAGTGTAGGAGAAGGTGACCGACAAGAAGCTGGATCACGATGTGGCTGGCGAGTACACGTCACTTGCGGCGGTGTGACGCGCCTTGGCCGGTGCAGACTTGCACGCGCTGATGCGGCACTCGCCGTGCGTCGGGAAGGAGCCGCACCTCGACTCCGAGACGACGACACACCTCGGCAGGTACGCGCTCCACCGTCGCTCACAGCGACTCAGGCACGACGACGGCGTCGCGTGTCGTCCGATCGGTCATGTGGCGGAGCAGTTGACTGTAGAGCGTGTCCGCGTCCGTGCCGGGGCTCTGGGTGTGGCTCTTGACCTCGGCGACCAGTCGCCCGTTCTCGGGGTGCTGGTGATCACGTCCACGTGGCTGTGGTCGCCGAGCCTGAACGTCAGCCCTCGGCGCACAGGTGCTCCGCGAATCGTCGCTCCGCCTCGGCCTCATCCGCAGGCCACAGTGTGGCTCCTGTAGGTGTCGGTGGTGTAGAGGAGAATGGCTTGTATGGACGCCGACCTCTCTCGCTTGCCCGCCGGGACCGGCGGCTGGGTCGCGCTCGTCAACCACGCATTGGCGCTGGGTGACCTGTCGGAGGTCGACTACTTGGAGTTGAAGGGCGCGCTGTCCTTCACCGAGCGGCAGGACCGGAAGCGGTCTGCTGTCGTCGTGAGCCGGGCCATCCTCGGCATGGCTAACCGCATGCCCGATCTCGCAGAGAAGCACCTGGGTGGGGCGGGCGTGGTGTTCGTGGGGATCGACCAGTCGCAAACTCTCGTTGGTGCGGAGTCCGTGGATGCGGCGGTGTTGCGGGACTTGGTCGAGCAGTACGTCGGTGAGAACGGCCCCACGTGGGACCACCAGTTCATCAACCATGCTGACGGACTCGTGCTCGCGGTGATCGTTGATGCTCCGAAGTGGGGCGATCGCATCCACGCCTGCCGAAAGGACTACTCCGACGACTCGTCCCGGCTGGCCGTGCGCGACGGGGAGGTGCTTGTCCGGGTGCCAGGTCAGACCCGTCCCGCGACTAGCCACGATCTTGCCAATCTGGAGCGTCGGCGTGCCAAGGCTCCCCACACAGGCGCGCAGGTGAGCGTGTCGTACGCCGGGGCCTTCGATAGGACCAGCCGTGCCAACGTCCGCGACCTCATCGAGGGGATGGTGGGATCGAAGGCGGACGAACTCATCGACGGTATCCCCGCTCCGTTGCCGCGGAGTCCCTACAGCAGCGGTATCCAGGCGATATTGGAGCAGACCTCCGGTCGCCCTGACCGGCGCAGCACCAAGCAGTTCCGGGCGGACGTGGAGCAATGGCAGCACGAGTGCCGGGAGGCGGCAGACGACGTCGCGACGGAGTTCCTACGCCACACGCTCCGGCACGGCACGTTCGTGATCCGCAACGAGTCGGACCGCTACCTCGAGAATGTCCGTGTGCAGGTGTCCTTCCCGCCCGACGTCTCGGTGCTGATGGCATCGGACACCGACTACTGCGATCATGGGGGCCAGTTCAGACCGTTCCAGATGCTGCCGGACGCTCCGGCGAAGTACGGCGACCTGAAGCCCTACGGCCTCGATTACGCAGGCCTCCTGCCGGGCATCAAGTCGCCTGTCGTCTCAAACCTTCCCGCCCCGAACATGGACGTGGAGATGACCTCGGCGGGCTGCGTGGTGTCGTGGTACGTGGGCGACCTGCCTCCCCGTGCGACGGTCAACGCCGACGAGGAGTTCGCGGTGTTCACGGACGAGAACCTGCACATCCACAACCACGATGCGACGGAGCACGACCACCAGCCGATGCGCTCCGAGATCGGCGGCGCGTGGGCGGTGACGGCCCGGGCGGTGGACCACGTGTTTCAGGGGGAGGTCACGGTCCCCTGCCGACAGGAGCCGGGGGCGCTTGCCCTGTGGCGTCGTGGCACGCCCGACTAGCGTGCTGTCCGGTTGAAGCGCTGGTTGTTGGCCGAGATATCGGTCCGCAAGCGGCGGTATGCCGCAGTGGAGCCAGCGGGCGGTGACGCGAACGCTGGTGCCTTCTCTTATCGGAAAACGTCGGCGAACGTGAACGCGAGTTCAAGTGCGTCCTCGTTGCCTGCCCCTGCGAATGCCGCTAGCAATGTCTTGAAGGCATCGACGCCTTCCGCGTCGAAGAGCACGAGGTCGCGTTGTTCAGCAACGAGGCGGGTGAGATACGGGACGACAACTCCGCTGGCAAGCGAGTCATAAGCATAGTTGCTGTGAGCGGTGACAGCCTCGGCGAGTGCTTTGAGGCTGCGCTTCTCGTCGACCTGCGCGAGGTAGACGAGGGCCTCGACGACATGATGAATGACTGGGGCGGCCTTGCTCGCGGCGCAGATCAGCAGGGTCGGAGTGGCGAGGCCGGCGAATCGCGCGATGTCTGCTGCAGTGGCTCGGCCTTGCTGAACGTCATCCTCGCTGAAGTTGCCGCGCTTGCTTTCGAAGGCACCGCTCGCGAAGTAGATCTGATCCGCGGTGGCGTCGAGGACACGGAGAACGTTCTCGAGTTCGGACAGCTCGAGGGGGGTTAGTTCGGAAGTATCGACCATGGCCCCGCCTGTCGCAGTCCAGTACTCGAGCGCGGACGTGGACGCGGTCGTGACGAACTCGAATGTTCGCTGCTGGAGTCTAGGCTCGGCGCCCGGCGCGAGGTAGTCGCGAATGAACGGGATGGCGTGGCTGAGCTCGTTGTGCTTCGCTGGCTCGCTTGCCCATTGGTTCAAGGTCGAAAGTGCGTATGGCGTCTCGTGTGTAAGCGCAAGAAACGTCACGATGTCGACCTTCCGATTGTTGCGCTCGTCTTCGACGCGGTCGACGGCTGATCGCTTCTCCGCCTCGTCTGTGAGCTCTTGAGGCTCGGAAGACTGATCTGCACCGGACCTGAGGCCAGCCAAGGCTTCAAGGGTCGCGTCGACAGCGCCAGGTGATGCATGAGCTTCGCGACCCAGAAGGTTGAGAAGCACGGTACTGACCATGACGTCGGGTTCGGTGATGAGGAGTTCCCGCAGACCCGCAACGCGTGCCTCCGAGGTTGCGTCTGCATGCAGTCCGGTGAACGCTTCGGCGGCATGCATTCGAACCACCGGGTTTTCATCGGTAAGAGCGGCCTGAACACGGGAGATGATCCGGTCTCCATAGTCAGACGTGCGCCACTTCTCGCGACGAGCCAGCACACTTAGGCCTTCGATAGCCCTGTCACGCATGCCGGGGGTCCAAGCCATCATGAGAAGAACCTGCCGACATCAGCGTCATCTGCTTTCGCTTCAAGGACCTGGAAAACCAGTGAGCCCACGGGGTGCGCGGGTGTGATCGCTGGGAGGTAAGCGAGTTGGACTGCTCCCTCAAGGAGCATGTGGTCGACGCGCAGGTGGATCGGTTCATCCGACGAGAACACCGCATGAGCGTCGACGAAGGTGCTGACGAGTCCCGCGACGAGTTCGGCACTGCTCGTCTTGTCCTCTCTGACGTCGTTCAGAGCCTGCTCGAGCGCGCGGGCGGCCGCCTCGACTTCAGGGCTGAGGCTGGAACCCTCCTCCTCACGGATGTGATCGACGGTCGACCATGCCCGTACTTCCGCCTCCATGGACGGGGCGGACGGAATCTCCGGGACCTCGTCGCCAAGCGCATCGATGCGGGAAGCGAGACCAACGTCGGTGACCGCAGTCCTGTCCAGGCAGGCGACGAGGACGTCCTTGATGTGGTCGCCGCGGTCGTAGGTTTCGAGCAGTTCGATGGCTTTGCTTACGGCCAGCTCCAGATCCTTGTGAGGAACCGCCCTCTCATCGGCGGCCGCCTTCAAGAGGCTCGCTGCCTGGACGTACGTGTTCGGGTGTGCGAGCAACGTGCCGGTTGAGAACACCGGTTGGATGACGCAGAACAGGCGCGCCGGGTCTGATGGGCGGCTCATCAGGGCTGCCCAGGCCCACCCCACGTGCAGGTTATCAACGAGCAGGTCGAGTGATCTTGCGATCATTTGGTCGCTTGCATCGACCAGAGCGCCGGCGACCGCGTTGAGCATCTTCTGCTCGTCGTCGTGCCAGTGGGTGCTCAGCCCGAACCCATAGTCCGGCTCGATCCACCCACTCGATTTCGTCGTTGCCATCGGCCACTTCGGAGCGTTTTCACGTTGCCGCGCTGCTCGTTCGAGCCCGGTCGGCTCGATGTGTTCGACGATGGTGCAGATGATGGCGGTGGCGACGCTCACGTCCGTCGATGCCAGTTCGGGATATACCTCGCCGAGCCGATATGCAGCGTGCTTAGCCTGCTGTTGACGAGACTCGCGCAACGGCAGAACAGAACTGCCTCCCAACCCGACATCCTCCTTGCGCGTCTCTTCGAAGGTCATCGAGGTGACTGCGAGTCGGTGAGCAAGATCGGGGTCGGCTTGCAGCGCCTTCACGGCGATATCTGGAAACCACGTCGTCACCGTTCCGCCCCACTGAGCGAGCGCGTCGAAATCGTCGAGGACCCGACGCACTGCGTCACGGACCTCCTCGCTTCCGGCAACGTTGTACTCAACCTGCCTGATCAGAGCACCAGCCAGCCGCTCCCTAGCAGGAGGATCCGACCGACAGGCGTCAAGGAGGAGCGCGATGGCCTGTGCTCGTTCCCCTTCGCCGATGTCTCCATCGACAGAGCCGATCGGGACGCGCCTCTGCAGCGCGAGGATGAGCTCCGCTGCCAGTGCGCCGTCGGTGTAAGAGAAGCCAGCATTGTCGGCGAGGTGCCTTGCAAGATGCGCCAGTGGAACGGCAACGCGTTCCGCGTCGGGAACAACTGCGCGCGCTCGAACCGCCCCAGTAAGTTGGCTGGCCAAGTGCTGACGCCCAGACATTGACCCGTCTGTGACCTCCGTGCCGGCCGTCGCCAGTTCAAGTAGGTCGTCGGCGTCTTTTGCGAGATTGGCGACCCTGGCGGCCACAGCGAGCGAAGCGAGGACGTGGCCGCTGCCTGCGACGACGAGGGCGGTCGGCCAGAACGCGCCGGAAGACCGGGCCTGCCAAAGCATGTCTACCAGGAGGTCGAAGCTCGGACGTGCGACGAGAGGGAGCGTCGGGTCTGCATCGAGTGTCTTCACCAGACCGCTTGGGCCAAGCTGGTGGTATAGCACATAGATTGCAGCCGCGTAGTCGAACAAGATGTTGTGCGAGAACCCGACGACCCGGCTCAGGCCGGGGACCGGACCTTCGACTGAGGTCAAGACGCCATGGCTCAGCATGTCCTCGAGGGCAGAGCTGTCAGTGCCGAGGATGGTCGGCTCCTTCTGCTCGACGTGCAGGCGACGATCTGCGACCATCCTCGTCACCAACCGCTGCAGGAGGGCCTCCCTCGCCTGGGCACTCTCGCTTCGTATGCGCCAGTCCCAGTAGCGGCCCAGCAACTCGACCCGGCTCCGGACCCGGAGCAGTTCATCGTGCTGGCTCGTCGTCAACGACGCCGCTAGTTCCGCCGCTAGACGCAGGTTGAACGGGTTGCGCAGGAGTGCCCGCAGATCGGGCGGCGCTTCGGCGAGCAAGGTCGCCAAAGGCATGGGCGCCACGATCTCTCTGTCCAGGTCTTCATCGCTGAGGTCTCCTACGAAAAGATGTCGAACCGAGGTCAGGCGGGTATCGAGCTGGTCCGCCGCGCTCGAGACAGGGAGGCCCGCGAAGGCCTTCTGCAAGGGACGACTGTTCTTCGTGTCGAACGAACGTGCCGACGCCACTACCTGCCAACGTGTTCCCGCCAACGCAGCAACGGTGTTGCTGAGCGTTTCCCGGTCACCGGACCCTCGAAGCGCATCGACACCGTCGATGACCACAAGCCCTGGCGGACCCGTCCAGCCCCGAAGCACCTCCCGAAGTGGTGTCCCGGTAACGAGACGGTTGGAGCCTGCTACGTCAGTGGCCAGGAGTACCACGACTTCCTCGGTCTCTCGACGTGCAGTCGCGAGGTCCTGGAGAACACCGGACTTGCCCGAGCCTGCCTCGCCGACCACCAGAATCGGGTCGCGGGACTTCAGATCCCTGAGAGTCTTGGCCACCGAACGAGCGATGAAGAGGCCGCCATCGACTGGCAGCAACGCCTCGCTCTGCATAGCCGTGAGATTGGATGCGGACCGCTCACGAATGACTGCGATGTCAGACGCGTACTTCGCGCTGACGGTCGTCGTCACGCCTTGCTGCGCCATCGTCAAAGTCAACGCTGCGCGATCCCGCCACTCACGGTTCTCGGAGGCGACCTGGCCGGCGTCTACGAGCGCCTTCCAAGCGTTGATTCCGTCCGCGGGTGTTTCGAGCCCGCGATGCAGAACGCTGATCGCCGCTTGTTGGTCCTTGCCGCCGTCGCCTAGGTCGAGACTCAACACATGTAGGCACTTTAGGAACTTCTGAACCGCACTGGGTTTCTTGGAGGCTCGTGACCTTGGAAACGAGGATGAGCACATGCCCAAGGAGCAGGTGCCCGGGAAGCCGCAGACGCGGCGCTACTCCCCGGAGGAGAAGGCAGCGGCGGTCCGGATGGTCCGCACGCTGCGAGCAGAGTTGGGAACCGAGCACGGGACGGTCCAGCGGGTCGCGACCCAGTTGGGTTACGGCGTGGAATCGGTGCGTCAGTGGGTCAAGCAGGCCGACATCGACGACGGCCACGTGCCGGGCGTGACCACAGCGGAGGCCAAGCGAATCCGCGAGCTGGAGCAGGAGAACCGCGAGCTCAAGCGAGCCAACGAGATTCTCAAGCGAGCGGCCTCTTTCTTCGGGGCGGAGCTCGACCGCCAACACAAGTAGTAGTCGCTTTCATCGACGCCAACCGCGACGAGGTCGTCGAGGGCAAGAAGCTCGGAGTCGAGTCCATCTGCACCACGCTGTCCAAGGCGGGGCTGCAGGTGGCTCCGAGCACCTACTACGCCGCCCGGTCCCGCGAGCCATCCGCACGCGCGCAACGTGATGCTGAGCTCAGACCGGCGCTGCGCGAGCTGTGGGAGGCGAACTACCGGGTCTACGGCGCGAGGAAACTGTGGAAGGCCGCCAGGCGTGCCGGACACGACGTCGGCCGTGACCAGGTCGCCCGGCTGATGCGCGCCGAAGGCATCGAAGGCGTCGTCCGCACGAAACGGGTGCGGACGACCAGGCCGGATGACAAGGCTGCACGGCACCCGGACCTGGTGAAGCGGAACTTCACCGCGACAAGGCCGAATGAACTGTGGGTCACCGACCTGACGTTCGTGCCGACGTTCGCCGGGATCGCCTACGTGTGCTTCATCGTCGACGCCTTCAGTCGGATGATCGTGGGGTGGCGAGTCGCCAGCCACATGCGCACCGAGATGGTGCTCGACGCGATCGAGATGGCCCGCTGGTCCCGCGGCACGCAGCTCGAGGGCCTGCGGTGTCACAGCGACGCCGGCAGTCAATTCACGAGTCTGCGCTACGGCGAGCGGCTCGCCGAGATCGGCGCCGTCCCATCGATCGGGACCGTCGGGGACAGCTACGACAACGCCTTGGCCGAGACCGTGAACGGCTACTACAAGGCCGAGCTCATCCGCGGTCCGGCGCGTCCGGGGCCGTGGCGCGCCATCGACGACGTCGAGCTCGCCACCCTCGGCTGGGTGCACTGGCACAACCACCAGCGGCTACACGGCTACCTCAGCGACCTCCCGCCGACCGAGTTCGAAGAAAGGTTCTACGCTACCCAGCAGGGAACCCAGGCCCTGGTTGAAATCAAATGACCAGAGCCTCCATCAGACCCAGTGCGGTTCAGCCACCGGTTTCTCCATCGGGTTGGGAGCCTCTACGCGCCCAGGGTGCCATGGGGTCGCCGATGTACCACTGATGTACCAGACCAACGAAAAACGTCCCTCAACGTCCAAAGACGTTGAGGGACGTTTCCGCAGGTCAGAGGCCCTTTTCGGCGCTTCCGCGCAGGTCAGGAAACCGCCTGTTTTAGATGTCGTAGTAGAGCTCGAACTCGTGCGGGTGCGGCCGCAGCTGCACCGGCGCGATCTCGTTCTCGCGCTTGTAGGACACCCAGGTGTCGATCAGGTCCGGGGTGAACACGTTGCCGACGGTGAGGAAGTCGTGGTCGGCCTCGAGGGCGTCGAGCACGGCACCGAGGGACGTGGGGACCTGGGCGATCTCGGCCATCTCGTCCGGCGGGAGCTCGTAGATGTCCTTGTCGATCGGGGCGGCCGGCTCGGTCTTGTTCTGGATGCCGTCGAGGCCGGCGAGCATGAGCGCGGAGAAGGCGAGGTAGGGGTTCGCCGACGGGTCGGGGAACCGGGTCTCGATGCGCTTGGCCTTCGGGTTGCTGCCGGTGATCGGGATGCGGACCGAGGCGGAGCGGTTGCGCGAGGAGTAGACCAGCGAGATCGGGGCCTCGTAGCCGGGGACCAGGCGGTGGTAGGAGTTCACCGTCGGGTTGGTGAACGCGAGCAGCGCGGGCGCGTGCTCGAGGATGCCGCCGATGTACCAGCGGGCGAGGTCCGACAGGCCGCCGTACCCGGTCTCGTCGTAGAACAGCGGCGCGCCGTCCTTCCACAGGGACTGGTGGACGTGCATGCCCGAGCCGTTGTCGCCGAAGATCGGCTTCGGCATGAAGGTGACCGACTTGCCCTGCTGCCAGGCGGTGTTCTTGATGAGGTACTTGAACTTCATCACGTCGTCCGCGGCGCGCAGCAGCGTGTCGAACTTGTAGTTGATCTCGGCCTGGCCGGCGGTGCCGACCTCGTGGTGGGCCCGCTCGACCTGGAGGCCGCACGCCTCGAGGTTCTTGACCATGTCGGCGCGCAGGTCGCTGTAGTGGTCGTACGGCTCGACGGGGAAGTAGCCGCCCTTGAGGCGGGTCTTGTACCCCTTGTTGTTCTCCTCCTCCTTGCCGGAGTTCCACCAGCCCTCGACGGAGTCGATGTGGTAGTAGCCCTCGTTGACGCCGGTGGAGTAGCGGACGTTGTCGAAGATGTAGAACTCGGCCTCGGGCGCGAAGAACGCGGTGTCCGCGATGCCGGTGCTGGAGAGGTACGCCAGCGCCTTCTTCGCGATATTGCGCGGGTCGCGGGAGTACGCCTCGCCCGTGATCGGGTCGTGGATGAAGAAGTTCAGGTTCAGCGTCTTCGACGTACGGAAGGGGTCGATGTACGCCGTCGTCGGGTCGGGGAAGAGCGACATGTCCGACTCGTTGATCGCCTGGAAGCCACGGATCGAGGAGCCGTCGAAGCCCAGGCCGTCGTCGAAGACGGACTGGTCGAAGGACGAGACCGGCACGGTGAAGTGCTGCATGATGCCGGGCAGGTCGCAGAAGCGGACGTCGATCATCTCGACGCCCTCGTCCTTGATGTACTTGAGCAGCTCTTCGCTGTTGTTGAACATTCGTTCCTCCTCGGCTCGCTCCCTGTGAGCGGGCCCTCAGGCAGTACCCGACGATGGGTGTGGTCGGTTGCGGCAGACGTCCGCGCCTGTGCGGAGCGCCGCTGAACGCAACCTACCGGTTGGGCAGTTTCCCACCCATGACCGCTTTGTTTCCGGAATGTAACAAGATGCCGGACGAGGGGCGACGAGCGCCCGAACGACAGGCCCGCCTACCCTTGATCGCGTGCCAGGTGTCGACCGTGTGAATCCCGTCCCCACGGCCTCGTGGGGACGCCGCATCGTCGCGCTGCTCCTCGACTGGACCCTGTGCACCGTGGTCGTCATCGTCGTGTTCGGCCTCGACGCGTACACCGAGACCGGCTCCAACGCCTCGCTGATGGTCCTGCCCGTGTACGTCGTGGAGTCGACCCTGCTGACCTGGCTGGCCGGCGGCTCGGCGGGCAAGCTGCTGACCGGTCTGTGCGTCGTACCCGCCGACGGGCACCTGCACCGCCTCAACCCGCTCAAGGTCCTGGTCCGGCAGGTCATGATCGCGCTCGTCATCCCGCCGCTCGTCTTCCGCGCCGACGGCCGCGGACTCCACGACATCGTCGCCGGCACCTCGACCGTCACCTTCGCCACCCTGCGCACCCTGGTCGAGTAGCGCCACCTCAGTAGCCCACCAGTTTGGGCTGGGCCTCGATGGCGCGGAGGGGTTGGGTGGTGCCGTCGATGGTGACGGTGCCGGGGATGGTGTGCCAGGGGCCGTTGGCGATCTTGTAGCGGCCAGTGTAGGTGGTGGCGAGGGTTGGTTGGTAGTCGCCTTTGTGGGCTCATCGCAATCGAGGGTGTAGTTGGGGTCTGAAGCCGCCGGTCTCTAGCAGGGATCGGGCGATGTAGTTGGTCAGGTTGCGGAACCCGAGCGCTGAGCCGCGGAGGTGTTCGAGGCGGCCGTTGAGTGCCTCGGTCGGCCCGTTGGACGTGCCGGGCCGGTCGAAGTAGGCCAGCACGTCAGCGGCGCGCTTCTTCAACGTCCGCCCCAGCCTGGTGACCTCGACCAGCGTCTTCGGCACACCGGTGCTGACCGACTCGATCAGCTTCACCATCAGGTCCCGGCCACGGCGGGGGTCCTCGTGCCGGTAGGCCGCGATCATCCGCTGGTAGATCCCCCACGTCGCCTCGACCTCGACATGGGCATCCTCGGCGAACAGCGCGTTGAGCCTGGCGATCTGCTTGTCGGTGAGCAGGTCGGCACCGGTGGACAGGGTCCGTCGCGCAGCGTACAGCGGGTCGCCCTTCCTACCGCGGTGACCGTGGATCGCTTGCTGGATCCGGCGCCGGCACTCATCGAGAGCATCACCGGCCAGACGGACCACGTGGAACGGGTCCATCACCGCGACCGCGGCAGGGACCTCCTCCGCGGCGGCGGTCTTGAAGCCGGTGAACCCGTCCATCGCGACCACCTCGACACCGGCACGGAACGCCTCGGTCTGCTCAGCGAGCCAGGTCTTGAACACCGACTTCGAGCGGCCCTCGACCATGTCCAACAGCCGTGCCGGGCCGGTGCCGTCGCGCACCGGGGTGAGATCGATGATCACGGTCACGTACTTGTCGCCGCGATCACCTGGCCGGGTGTGTCTCCACACGTGCTCGTCGATGCCGAGCACACGGACGCCGTCGAGGCGGTGCTCGTCGTTGATCAGCACCCGTCTGCCTTCGGCCAGGACCGCATCGTTCGCGGTGTTCCACGCGACCCCGAGACCCTCGGCGACACGTGCGACGGTCAGGTGCTGCACCACGATCCCTTCCAGCGCCCACCGCAGCCCCCGACGCGACAGCTTCGCCCGCGGCTCGGCCGCCAAGCTGGTGTCCTGGCGCCACACCTGGCCGCACTCGCGGCACCGGTAGCGACGGACCGCGACTTCGAGGGTGGTCGGGCGCCAACCGAGCGGCTCGTGCGCGAGTCGACGGACCACGGTGTCGCGTGCCAGTCCCTCCCCACCGCAACCGCGGCACCACCGGTCGTCATCGACGACCCGGCAGGCGAGGACAGCACGATCAGGTTCGAGCCGCTGCCCGATCACAGCCAGGCCGAGGCCGTCGAGCCGGGCGAAGGTAGTCAGATCGGGGTGGCCGAACCCGGCCGGCGGGGTAGCGTCAGGCATGTCGAGGTCTTCTGGATGGGCGGCGTAGGAACCTCCATCCTCGGGAGACCTCGACACCTATCCCAGGACCGACGCGCCGACCCGACCTACACCCTCATCTGCGAAGAGCCCCTTTGTGTTGGTAGTGGTGGGTGATGGTGAGGTCGGGGTAGGGCGCGCCGGGCTTGCGGGTGCTGGTCGACTCGCCGTCGCCGAAGCTCCAGTGGTAGGTGGCGGGGGTTGCTTCGAGGGTGACGTGTTGGTCGAGGAGGGTCACGGTGGTGGTGATGGGGTGGGTGCTGGTGGTGTAGAAGTTCGTGGCGAAGTTGACCAGCGTGAGGCCGTCGGGTGGTTGGATGATGAGGGTGCTGGCGGGGAGGGGGAGCTCGGCGAAGGCACGTTGGATGTCGGCGACGGTGAGCACGGGAACGTCGGCCTCGGTGCAGAAGTCGACGAACTCGCCGGTGACGTGATCGGCGCCCTGGCAGGCGGCTCCGCCGGCGGCCGGCTGTGTGTCCGTGCCGCCTGCATGCTCTCCTGAGCCGTGGCGAGGCGGCCGGTCACCGTTCCGGGTGCTCTGGACCCACAGGCCGTTGTCGGCAACGCCGGCATCCGTGGTGGGTGCTGGCTTGGGATCCGTGGCCGCCAGGACGGCGAGAACGGCAACGGCGGCGAGCTTCATTGGGGGTTCATCACCTCCATGCGCCACGAGTCCGCGGCCCACTGAGCAGCGACGGCCATCTGGCTCGAGCCCTCGGCGGACCGGTGCTCGGAGCCGTCGCCCTGCACACGGAGCTGTTCGGCGTTCGCGACCGTCAGCAACGCTTCGAACGCGACGAGGGTCGAGTCGCCCTTCAGCTGGTTGACCTTGTCGAACGTGACGGTGTATTCGCCGCCCTCGGCGTGGCCGCCACCCTTGTAGAGCTGTCGGATGCCGTCGATACCTGCCTTGCAGCCCTCGCAGTTCGGTCCCGACGCTGCCTTGAGCGCCTTCACATCCCCGGTGACCTGGGCGTAGTTGATCAGGTCCCAGTAGTACGTGATGAACGCCCGGGCGCCGTCCTCGCTGGCCTGCGTGGCGGCGTCGGGCAACGCCGGCTCGGTGGGCGTCTGCCCGGCGCTCGGTGACGGGGTCTCCATGGTGCCGCTGGGGCTCCAGGTCGACGACGGGTCGCGCGGACCCGGCTCGTCGTCGGTGCAGGCGGCCAAAGCCAGTAGCACGGCCAGAGCGGCCAGCGTGCGGAGCAGGCGCATGGGTCCTCCCGAGATGTGCTGCGCCCGGACCGGGGACGCGTGGGGGACGCTATCCCGATCCGGGCGGAGGACGCCACCAGGAGCCGGCGGGCTGTGGAGAGACGGTGTTGCGAGGCCGGATCAGCGGCCGCGGAGGTTGCCGCGCATGCCCTTCATCGAGGTGGGGACCGGGCCCCGGGGGAGCGGGACCTTCGGCCGCTGGGAGTCCAGGGCGCGCAGCCGCTGCCGGATCTCGGTGATCTCGGCGGGCTTCACCTGGCGGCCGAGCTTCTGGACGTGACGGACCAGCTTGTTCAGCGGGACCTGCCCCTCCTCCTTGCCGACGAGGACGTCGTGGACCGGGTAGTCGCCGGCGACCCGCTCGTGCTTCTTGTGCTCGCTGACCATCAGCGCCTTGAGCCGGCTGGGGTTGCCCTCGCCGACGAGCACGATGCCCGGCGGGCCGACCACGCGGTGCACCATGTCCTGCTGCTTGGTGAAGCCGACGACCTCCTCGACCACCCAGCCGCGGCGGAGCATGGACAGCGCACGCGCGGCGGCGCCGAGCTGGCCGTCGAGGCGGGCGAAGGCCGCCTTCTGGGCACGCCGGCCGAAGACGATCATCACCGCGAGCAGCCCGATGAGGAAGGTCGCGATGCCGGCGAGGATCCAGCTGAAGACGGAGTCGTTGTGCGGCAGCACGAAGCGGAACAGAGCCAGGCCGAGCCCGCCGAAGACGAGGAACGCGCCGAGCATCCACCACCGGATCGCCGGGTCGACCTCCCGCGACATCTTGTAGGTCTCGATGATCTGCCGGCGGCGGCTCATCGTGGACGGGTCGATCGGCGTGTTCGACATGGGGTGCTGCGGTCTCCTCAGGCGGTACGTCGGGTGGACGTCAGGCGGTCGCTTCGGCGCGCGCCGAGCGTGCGTCCATCGCCTGACGATACAGACGCCCGGCCCGGTACGACGAACGGACGAGGGGTCCGGACAGCACTCCGGCGAACCCGATCTGTTCGGCCTCGGTGGCGAGCTCGACGAACTCCTGGGGCTTGACCCACCGTTCTACGGGGTGGTGGCGCACCGAGGGTCGCAGGTACTGGGTGATGGTGACCAGCTCACACCCGGCCTCGTACAGGTCCTGCAGGGCTTGGGAGACCTCCTCGCGGGTCTCGCCCATGCCCAGGATCAGGTTCGACTTCGTGACCAGTCCGAACGCCCGTGCCTGGGTGAGCACGTCCAGGGAGCGTTCGTAGCGGAACGCCGGGCGGATCCGCTTGAAGATCCGCGGCACGGTCTCCACGTTGTGGGCCAGCACCTCGGGGCGGGAGTCGAAGACCTCGGCCAACAGGTCGGGCCGCCCGTTGAAGTCGGGGATCAGGTTCTCCACCCCGGTGTCGGGGTTCAACGCGTGGATCGCGCGCACGGTCTCGGCGTAGAGCCAGGCGCCGCCGTCGGGCAGGTCGTCGCGGGCGACGCCGGTGATGGTGGCGTACTTCAACTCCATCGCGGCCACGGACTCGGCGACGCGGCGGGGCTCGTCCTTGTCGAGGGGCTGGGGCTTGCCGGTGTCGATCTGGCAGAAGTCGCAGCGTCGGGTGCATTGGTCGCCGCCGATGAGGAAGGTGGCCTCGCGGTCTTCCCAGCATTCGAAGATGTTGGGACAGCCGGCTTCTTGGCACACGGTGTGGAGTCCTTCGGACTTCACCAGTTTCTGCAGGGCGGTGTATTCCGGCCCCATCTTCGCTCGGGTCTTGATCCAGGAGGGTTTGCGCTCGATCGGGGTCTGCGCGTTGCGGACCTCCAGACGCAGGAGCTTGCGCCCCTCGGGTGCTGCAGTCACGTCAACCAGCCTACTCCCGGGCCGATGGTCGTCCGCATCGCGGAGCGACCCGCGAGTAGCCTCAGCGCGCCGGGTAGCTCAGCACCGGCACGCCGACCGCGACCGAGGCTTTCGCCGGGTCCGGCCGCGGCTCGTAGTCGGGCGTGGGCACGTAGGGCCTCCAGGCGAGCAGCTCGCCCAGGTGTCGTCGTACGGCGTCCAGCACCTCGCTCACCGGGACGTCCCGGCCGAGCTCGGCGCTGAGGGAGGTCACGCCCGCGTCGGCGATGCCGCACGGGACGAACCGGTCGTACCAGCTCAGGTCGACGTCGCAGTTGAGCGCGAAGCCGTGCATCGCGACGCCCTTGCGGACCCGGATGCCGATGGCGGCGATCTTGCGCTCGCCGCCCCTCTCGTCGGCCTTGAGCCAGACACCGGTACGGCCGGGGATCCGCGCGGTGGTGACGCCGAACTCGGCGCACACCGCGATGATCGCCTCCTCGAGCCGCCGGACGTAGTCGACGACCTTGACGTGATCGGGCAGCCGGACGATCGGGTAGCCCACGAGCTGCCCGGGGCCGTGGAAGGTGATCTTCCCGCCGCGGTCGACCTCGATGACCGGTGCGCCGCCGGGGTCGGCGGGCCGCTCATGGGCCTCGGTACGGCGGCTCGCGGTGAACACCGGCGGGTGCTCGAGGAGGAGCACGGTGTCGGTCAGCTCGCCGGCGACGACCTGCGCGTGCAGCTCGCGCTGCAGGTCCCACGCCGTGACGTAGTCGATGAAGTCGGGCCCGAGTCCGTCCTCGCGGAAGGTCAGCGTCAC
Organism: Nocardioides humi; assembly: GCF_006494775.1. Taxonomy (NCBI): domain Bacteria; kingdom Bacillati; phylum Actinomycetota; class Actinomycetes; order Propionibacteriales; family Nocardioidaceae; genus Nocardioides; species Nocardioides humi. Next base: position 5,748,028 of record NZ_CP041146.1, read on the forward strand.
AGGAGCCACGGTACTCCGGGGCCTGTGGATGACCGGATGCGCCTGTCGGAGGTGCGGGACAGGATTCATCCCATGCAGATCTCGGGTGCTCGTGCCGTCGTCGCCGGGACCGCCGCGGTCGTCGTCACGGTCGCCGCGGTGGTCGCCGGCGTCCTGCTGCGCCACGGCCCCGCCCCGCCCTCCGGTACGACGCCCGCCGGCCCCGCCGCCGTTCTCGCACCCGCCGCCGGGCGGGTCGACGTGGCCCGGGCCGTGGGCTCGCTGGCCGTGCTCCGCGACTGGGACCGGTCCCGCTCGCGGGCCTGGGCGGACGGCGACACCGCGGCCCTGCGCCGGCTGTACGTCGCCGGCTCGGCCGCGGGGGACCGGGACGTCGCGATGCTGCGGGCCTGGCTGCGACGGGGTCTCCGGGTGGAGGGGATGGCGATGCAGGTGCTCGCGGTGGAGCTGCGCAAGCGCACCGACCGCCGCATCGTGCTGGTGGTCACCGACCGGCTGGCCGCGGGGGTGGCGGTCCGGTCCGCGACAGGGGAGCACACGGCCCTGCCCCGGGACGGGCCGACGACGCGGCGCCTGGTGTTCGTGCGGCACCCGGACCGGGCCGGCGGCCGATGGCTGCTCGCCGCGGCTCAGGAGGTCGAGCGGCCCAGCCCGGTCGCCAGCACCGCGTCGACGTCGGGGTCCGCGAAGCCGTAGCCGAGGTCGAGCAGGGTGGCCGGGCGGAGGTTGAGCGAGCCCAGCACCTCGTCGGCCATCGGCCCGGCAGCCAGCCGGATCGCGGGCGACGGTACGGCGAGGACCGCCGGCCGTCGTACGAGACGGGCGAGGGCCCGGGTGAACTCGGCGTTGGTCGGGGTGCTCGGCGCGCACAGGTTGGCCGGGCCCGCGGCGCTCGGGTGCTCGACGAGGAAGGAGGCCGCGCCGACCCAGTCGCGCAGCGAGATCACCGGATAGTGCTGCCGGCCGTTGCCCAGCCGGCCGCCGAGGCCGGCGAGGAACTGCAGTCGCTGCTGCTGCAGCGGCGGGTTGCGGCGGTCCTGGACCGGGGCGGTGCGGAGCAGCACCACCCGGGCGCCGGCCTCCGCGGCCGGCCGGGTCGCGGCCTCCCACTCCCGGCACACCCGGGTGAGCAGGGCGTGACCGCGGGTGTCGGAGGCCTCGGTGAGCTCGGCGGGGCCGTGGTCGCCGTACCAGCTGATGCCGGAGGCGTTCACCAGCGCCGGCGGCGTGGGCGCGGCGGCGATCGTGGTGGCTAGCAGGTCGGTGGTGGCGACCCGGCTGGTCAGCACGTCACGGGCCCACCTCTTGGAGTGGGGGTTGCCGATCAGCGGTGCGCCGCCGAGGTTGACCACGACGTCGGCGGAGTGGACGAGGTCGCTGTCGACGGTCCCGCCCTGCGGGTCCCAGCGGGACTCGTCCGGCCCCGGGTCGCGCCGGACCAGCCGGGTCGCCCGGTGACCCCGGTCGAGCAGCTCGCGGACGAGACGCTGACCGAGGAAACCGGAGGCTCCGGCGACCACGACGTGCATGGAGGCGTGCCTCAGACCTCGAACTGACCGGCCTCGAGGCGCTTCTTCAGGTCCCGCAGGAACCGGCCGGCGTCGGCGCCGTCGACCACGCGGTGGTCGTAGGTCAGCGCGAAGTAGACCATGTGGCGCACCGCGATGGTCTCGCCGAGGTCCTCGTCGTCGATGACCACGGGACGCTTGACCACCGCGCCGGGGCCGAGGATGGCGACCTGCGGCTGGTTGATGATCGGGGTGTCCCACAGGGCGCCGAAGCTGCCGAGGTTGGTGATCGTGAAGGTGCCGCCGGAGAGCTCGTCCGGACCGATCTTGTTGGTCCGGGTCCGCTCCGCGACGTCGGCGATCTTCTTGGCCAGGCCGGAGATCGACAGGTCGCCGGCGTCCTTGACGACCGGGGTCAGCAGGCCCTTCTCGGTGTCGACGGCGAACGCGACGTTCTCGCGGTCGTAGTAGGTGATCTCGCCCTTCTCGAGGTCGAGGTTCGCGTTGAGCGCCGGGTGCTGCTTGAGGGTGTCGATCGCCGCCTTGGTGAAGAACGGCAGGTACGTCAGCTTGACGCCCTCGCGTGCCTGGAACTCCGCCTTCACGCTCTCGCGCAGTCGGGCGATATTGGTGACGTCGACCTCGACCACCTGGGTGAGCTGGGCGGAGACGTGCAGCGACTCCACCATCCGCTCGGCGATGATCTTGCGCAGCCGGCTGACCTTGACGGTCTGGCCGCGCAGCGGCGACGGCGCGACCGGTGCGGCGGCCGCGGCCGGGGCGGCGGCAGGAGCGGCCGCGGCGGGCGCGGCCTTCGGCGCGGCGGCGTCGAGGACGTCCTGCTTGCGGATCCGGCCGCCGACACCCGAGCCGGTGACCTGGGCGAGGTCGACGCCGTGCTGGGCGGCGAGCTTGCGGACCAGCGGGGTGACGTAGCCCGAACCGTCGGTCGCCTCCGCGGCAGGGGCTGCCGGGCCCGCGGGCGCGGGGGGAGCCGGAGCGGGCGCAGCGGGAGCGGCCGGAGCCGGGGTGGGAGCCGGCGCCGCGGCGGGCGCCTCCGGTGCGGGTGCCGGTGCGGCCGCGGGCTCGGGCGCGGCCTCGGGCGCCGGCGCGGCGGACTCGGCGGGCGCCGGGGCGGCCTCGGGAGCGGGAGCGGGAGCGGGAGCGGCGGCCGGCGTACCGGAGCCGATGATGGCGAGCTCGGCGCCGACCTCGACGGTCTCGTCCTCGGCGGCCTTGATCTCGAGCAGCGTGCCGGCGACCGGCGACGGGATCTCGGTGTCGACCTTGTCGGTGGAGACCTCGAGCAGCGGCTCGTCGACGGCGACGGCGTCACCGACCTGCTTGAGCCAGCGGGTGACGGTGCCCTCGGTGACCGACTCGCCCAGGGCAGGCAGGGTGACCGCGGTGCCCTCGGCTCCGCCCGAGGCCGCGGGTGCGGGAGCCTCGGGGGCCGACGGGGTCTCCGGGGCGGCGGGGGTCGGGGGAGCCTCCGCGGCGGGCTGAGCCGGCTGCTCGGGCTCGGCGGGGGCGGCGGGGGCGGCGGCCTCGGCCGGCTCGGCGGGAGTCTCGGCAGCGGGAGCGGGGGACTCGGCCGGCGCCTCGCCGGCCTCGCCGACGACCGCCAGGACGGCGCCGACCTCGACCGTGTCGTCCTCGTTCGCGCGGATCTCGACCAGCGTGCCGGCGACGGGAGACGGGATCTCCGTGTCCACCTTGTCGGTGCTGACCTCGAGCAGGGGCTCGTCGATCGCGATCTGGTCGCCGACCTGCTTGAGCCAGCGAGTGACGGTGCCTTCGGTGACGGACTCACCGAGCGCGGGGAGAGTGACTTCGGTCGCCATGGGTCTCATCCTTGCACCATCGGCAACGCAACCGGCAACGGGCCACCCACGGTTCGGGCACACTGGGATCATGGGCTTGTTCGACCGGTTCCGCGGGCGCTCGAAGGTACGCATGAGTAACCCCGCGAGGGACGCTGCGCGCACGGGGTCGACGCGTGTCCGCGCGGCCGACCGGGCGGACGAGGAGCACCTCCACAACTGGGTGCAGGAGCGCCGCGGCGTCGAAGGCTTCGTCGAGCCGCGCACCGCCGTCAGCGAGATCACCCTGCTGCTGGTCGCCCACGACGGCGAGTGGACCCGCCGCCGGGTGCCGTCCATCAACTGGGCCCACGACTTCTGCAACCGCCACCAGGTCCCGTCGTACGACGCGGCGGTGGTCGGCGTCCCGCAGCGGATGCGCGACTACAACTCCCGGGTCAGGCAGGCGCAGAAGCAGCGGGACCAGCAGCGCCGCGAGCAATAGGACTCGCGGCGACGCCTGACGCCTGCTGCGCGCCGCGATACGCGCACGCTGGCGGCGTTGCCGAAGCTCGACAGGCAACCCAGCCTGCCGTCGCTCCGGCGCCTGGCCATCGCGCGCGTCTCGCGACGCTCGCGACGCCGTCAGGCGTCGCCGCGAGCCCTGACGTACTCGATGAGCGTCGCCACGCCGTAGCCGGTCGCGCCGGCCGTGAGGTGCCCGTTCGGACCGCCCTTGTTGAAGGTCGGCCCGGCGATGTCGAGGTGCGCCCACGGCAGGGCGCCGGTGAACGCGCGGAGGAACGCCGCGGCGAACAGCCCGCCGCCCCAGCGGATGCCGTCGTACTGGGCGAGGTCGGCGATGGCGGAGCTGTGGATCCGGTCGTCCATGTACTCCGGGATCGGCATCGGCCACGCGTCCTCGCCGGCCGCGGCGCCGGCCGCGATCACCTGGGCGACCACGTCGTCGTCGCCCATCACGCCGGCCAGCCGGTCGCCCAGCGCCAGCACCATGTGACCGGTCAGGGTGGCGATGTCCACGATCGTGTCGGGCTCGGCCTCCACGGCACGGCCCAGCGCGTCGGCCAGCACCAGCCGGCCCTCGGCGTCGGTGTTGCTGACCTCGACGGTCGTGCCGTCGTACGTCGTCAGCACGTCGCCGGGGCGCATGGCGGCGTCGCCGATCATGTTCTCGGCGAGGGCGGCGAAGGCGGAGATCCGCACCGGGAGGCCGAGCCGGGCGGCGGCGAGGGTGGCCTGGACGACGGCGGCGGCGCCGGCCATGTCCTCCTTCATCGTGGCCATGCTCGCCGCCGGCTTGATCCACAGCCCGCCGGAGTCGAAGGTGATGCCCTTGCCGACGAGCGCGACGTGGGCGACCGCGTCGGCGGGGGCGTAGGTGAGCTCGACCAGGCGCGGGGGCGCGGCCGAGCCGGCGCCCACGCCGAGGAGTCCGCCGCAGCCCAGCTCGGCCAGGCGGGTCTCGTCGAGCACGTCCACCTTCACCTTGGCGCCGCCCTTCGGCAGCCCCTTGTTGACGTCCTTGACGGCCGCGGCGATGGCGTCGGCGAACGCCGGCGGGGTCAGGTCGGCCGGCGGCGTGTTCACCCAGTCCCGGGTGGCGACGACGGCGTCGACCACGACCTGCGCGGACTCGACCGCCGCGGCCACCTCGGCCCGGCGCGCGACCGGCGTGAGCACCACGACCTCGGCCGGCGTGGTCGGCGTCGCGGGCTTGCTCTTGTAGGAGGTGAAGGCGTAGCCGCCGAGCCGGTAGCCCTCCACCACGGCCCGGACCAGCTCCGGGCCGTCGGCCGGCAGGGCCAGCGCGACCGACGCGGCGTTGGTGACCGCGCGCGCGGCGTTGCCGGCGGCGCGTCGTACCGCCGCGGCATCGGGGTCCGCGCCCAGCCCGACGAGCACGAGCAGGGGGGAGGCGATGGTCCCGCCGGTCGGCACCTTCGCGACCTCGCCGGGCGCGCCCTTGGCGCCGACGGTGGCGAGCAGGCCCTTGAGCTTGCGGCCGTACGCCGCCGCGACGTCCTCCGCGCCCGGCGCCAGCACCCCGTCGGGCAGCACCCCCACGACGACCGCCTCGGCGCGGGTCTTGGCGGGGCTGGCCGTACGGAGGGCGAAGGTCGTCACGCCCCGCAGGATATCGGCCGCGCTATGCAATAGATTCCGGATCATGGCGGACCCGACCCCCCTCCACTCACCCCTGCACGACCGGCACGAGGCGCTGGGCGCCAAGTTCTCCGAGTTCGGCGGCTGGCTGATGCCGCTGGAGTACCCGACCGGCGTCGTCAGGGAGCACGCCGCGGTCCGCGACGGCGTCGGCATCTTCGACGTCAGCCACCTCGGCAAGCTCGTCGTGCGCGGCCCGGGCGCGGTGGAGTTCCTCAACGCCACGCTCACCAACGACCTGCACCGGATCGGGCCCGGCAGGGCGCAGTACAGCCTCGTCGTCGACGACGCGACCGGCGGGATCGTCGACGACGTCTTCACCTACTACCGCGACGACGACCACGTGCTCGTCGTGCCCAACGCCAGCAACAACGACGAGGTACGCCGCCGCCTGGCGGCGGCCGCCCCGGACGGCGTCGAGGTGCTCGACCACCACCGCGACTACGTCGTCCTGGCGGTCCAGGGCACGAGGTCGGACGAGGTCGTGGCCGGCATCGGCCTGCCGGTCGGCCACGACTACCTCACCTTCGTGGAGGCGCCCTTCGAGGGTGCGCAGGTCGTGGTCTGCCGCACGGGCTACACCGGCGAGCGCGGCTACGAGCTGATCGCGCCCTCCGAGGTCGCGCCCGCGCTGTGGGACGCGCTGATGGCGGCGGGCGAGCCGTACGGCCTGGTGCCGGCCGGCCTCGGCGCCCGCGACACGCTGCGCACCGAGATGGGCTACCCGCTCCACGGCCAGGACATCTCCCCGGACATCACCCCCAACGAGGCCCGCCTCGGCTGGGCGGTCGGCTGGAAGAAGCCCGCGTTCTGGGGCCGCGAGCGGCTGCTCGCCGAGCGCGAGGCGGGACCGCGCCGCAAGCTGGTGGGGATCGTCTCCACCGGCCGGGCGATCCCGCGTCCCCACATGAGCGTGCGGCTGCTGCGCGACGTCCCCCTCGGCGAGGTCACCTCCGGCACCTTCTCGCCGACCATGCGCAAGGGGATCGGCCTGGCACTGGTCTCGACCGTGGTCGACGACGGGGCCGAGGTGATGGTCGACGTCCGCGGCCGGCCCGAGGTCTTCCAGATCACCAAGCCGCCGTTCGTGCAGCCGTCCGTGCGAGAGTCATAGCCATGACGTTGCCCGAGCAGCCCGCGCCGTACCGCCCCTCCGCCCCGGCCGACAACCCCTGGCACTGGCGCCTCGAGGACGCGTCCGGCGCCGAGGTCGCGCTGTCCGGCCCCGACGCGGAGGAGTACGCCGACCAGGCGTTCCCGAGCCAGGGGGACGCCGAGTCGTGGATCGGCGAGATCTGGTCCGAGCTCGCCGACCTCGGGGTCGCGCAGGTGACCCTGTTCGAGGTCGACCGCGAGGTATACGGCCCGATGTCCCTCAGCGCATGACGCCGTGCTGCGTGTCGGCATGACGTCGCGAGACTTCCGCCAGGTCGACGTCTTCACGGACGAGCCGCTGCTCGGCAACCCGGTCGCCGTCGTCCACGACGCCGACGCGATGAGCGACGACGAGATGCAGCGCATCGCGCGCTGGACCAACCTGAGCGAGACCACCTTCCTGCTCGCGCCGACCGACCCCGCCGCGGACTACCGGCTGCGGATCTTCACTCCGTCGACCGAGCTGCCGTTCGCCGGGCACCCCACCCTCGGCTCGGCCCACGCGTGGCTCGAGGCCGGGGGCGCGCCCGCCGGCGAGCGCGTGGTCCAGCAGTGCGGCATCGGCCTGGTCGAGCTGCGGCGCGCCGGCGGGCGGCTGGCGTTCGCCGCGCCGGACCTGCTGCGCTCCGGACCGGTCGACGACGCGCTGGCCGACCGGATCGTCGCCGCGCTCGGCCTCGATCGCGCGGCCGTGCTCGGCATGGCCTGGGCTGACAACGGCCCGGGCTGGGTGGGCGTCCGGCTCGGCTCGGCCGCCGAGGTGCTCGCCCTCGCCCCGTCGTACGCCGACCTGCCGGTCGACGTCGGCGTGATCGGCCCCCACCCGGAGGGCTCGGAGTGCGCGGTCGAGGTGCGCGCGTTCTGCCCGCACGCCGCCGGGATCACCGAGGACCCGGTCACCGGCTCGCTCAACGCCTCGCTCGCGCAGTGGCTGGCGGGCGACGTGCTGCCGGCGTCGTACGTCGCCGCGCAGGGGACCGTGCTCGGCCGGCGCGGCCGGGTCCACGTCGAGACCGCCGCGGACGGCACGATCTGGGTCGGCGGAGACACGTGCACGACCATTCACGGGACGGTCACCCTCGGACCACCGTCCGCCGACTAGCCTGAGGTCGTGCGCGCGTACCTCGATCTCGTCCAACGCATCCTCGACGAGGGCGCCGAGAAGGGCGACCGCACCGGCACCGGCACGCTGAGCGTGTTCGGGCACCAGATGCGCTTCGACCTCACCGCGGGCTTCCCGCTGGTGACGACCAAGAAGATCCACACCCGCTCGGTCTTCGGCGAGCTGCTGTGGTTCCTGCGCGGCGACACCAACGTGCGCTGGCTGCAGGAGCGCGGCATCACCATCTGGGACGAGTGGGCCGACGAGAACGGCGACCTCGGCCCCGTCTACGGCGCCCAGTGGCGCTCCTGGCCCACCCCCGACGGCGGGCACATCGACCAGCTCGCCCAGGTGATCGCCCAGATCCGTGCCAACCCCGACAGCCGGCGCCACATCGTCTCCGCCTGGAATCCCAGCCAGGTCGACGAGATGGCACTGCCGCCGTGCCACAGCCTGTTCCAGTTCTACGTCGCCGACGGGCGGCTCAGCTGCCAGCTCTACCAGCGCTCGGCCGACGTCTTCCTCGGCGTGCCGTTCAATATCGCGTCCTACGCCCTGCTCACCCACATGGTCGCCCAGGTCACCGGCCTCCGCGTCGGGGAGTTCGTGCACACGCTCGGCGACGCCCACCTCTACTCCAACCACCTCGAGCAGGCCCGCCTCCAGCTCACCCGCGAGCCGCGGCCGCTGCCGAAGCTGCTGCTGAACCCCGCGGTGACCGAGATCGACGCCTTCGAGCTCGAGGACGTCACGGTCGAGGGCTACGACCCGCACCCCGTCATCAAGGCCCCGATCGCCGTATGACGACTCCCGCAGGCCGGCGGGTCACCCTGGTGGCCGCCGTCGCCGAGAACGGCGTGATCGGCGCCGACGCGAACATCCCGTGGAAGCTCCCCGAGGACTTCGCGCACTTCAAGGCCACCACCATGGGCCATGTCCTGGTCCTGGGCCGCACGACTCACGAGGGCATCGGCCGCCCGCTGCCCGGCCGGACCACGATCGTGCTCACCCGCGACCCGTCGTACACCGCCGACGGGGTCGAGATCGCCCACTCCATCACCGACGCGCTCGCCCTCGCCGACCGGCTGCTCGACGGACAGCCGGACGACCGGCAGGTGATGATCGGCGGGGGAGCGGCCGTCTACGCCGCCGCGCTGCCGTACGCCGACGAGCAGGTCGTCTCGGAGATCCCGCTCGCGCCGGAGGGCGACACCCACTACCCGGAGATCAGCCCCAAGCGGTGGCGCGAGGTGCGCCGCGAGCCCCGCGACGGGTTCACCATCGTGTGGTGGGAGCGGGCCTTCGCCTGCGGCGGGTCCTGACCGGGCGGCTGGCAGGGTAGGGGCCATGGAGCTCCGTGTCTTCACCGAACCCCAGCAGGGCGCGACGTACGACGACCTGCTGGCCGTCGCCCTCGAGGCCGAGCGGCTGGGCTTCGGTGCCTTCTTCCGCAGCGACCACTACCTCCACATGAGCGGCGACGGCCTGCCCGGCTCGACCGACGCGTGGACGACCCTCGCCGGCCTGGCCCGCGACACGACCACGATCCGGCTCGGCACGCTGATGACCAGCGCGACCTTCCGGTACCCCGGCGTGCTCGCCATCCAGGTCGCGCAGGTCGACCAGATGAGCGGCGGGCGGGTCGAGCTCGGCCTCGGTGCCGGCTGGTTCACCCAGGAGCACACCGCCTACGGCATCCCGTTCCCCGACACCGCCGAGCGCTTCGAGAGGTACGCCGAGCAGCTGGAGCTGATCACCGGCCTGTGGACCACGCCGGTCGGGGAGCGCTACGCGTTCGACGGCGCCCACTACCGGCTCGCCGACAGCCCGGCACTGCCGAAGCCGGTCCAGGCCGGCGGCCACCGCGGCGGCGTGCCGATCCTGATCGGCGGCAAGGGCGCCCGGCGCACGCCGGCCCTCGCGGCGGCGTACGCCGACGAGTTCAACCTGCCCTTCGTCGACGAGGAGTTCACCGCGCTCCAGTTCGGCCGGGTCCGGCGGGCGGCCGAGGAGATCGGGCGGGACCCGGACGCGATCACCTGGTCCAACGCCCTCGTCCTCTGCGCCGGCGCCGACGAGGCCGAGCTCGCCCGGCGCGCCGCCGCCATCGGCCGCGAGGTCGACGAGCTGCGGGAGAACGGACTGGCCGGCACGCCGGCCGAGGTGGTCGACAAGATCCGGCGGTACGGCGAGCTGGGGGCCGAGCGGATCTACCTGCAGGTCCTCGACCTGGCCGACCTCGACCACCTGCGCCTGGTCGCGGCCGAGGTCATGCCGCACGTGTGAAGTCGGCGACCGCGGCGGACAGGCCCGCGGGATCGGCGAGCATCGGCAGGTGGCCGGTCGCCAGCTCCCGGCTGAAGTCGCCGCCGAGCGCCGTGGCATAGCCGCGCTGGAGCGCCGTGGGCATGTCGGGGTCCTCGGTGGCGAACACGTAGCCCGCCCGCGCCGACGCGGGGGCCGACGCGGAGACGGAGGGTGCCGCCGTCACGAAGAGCCGGCGCGCCTCGGGCGTGAAGTCGGCGACCAGCCGGTCCACCGTCTCCGCCGGCAGCCCCACGCCGAGCCCGGCGCGGAGCTGCTTCTCCGGCGGCCTGGTCCCCGCGATCCGCAGGATCAGCGGCAGCACCCACCGCTGGGGCACCGGCAGGGCGCCCGCGAACGAGCGTCCCGGCCGCGGCCACACGGCGGCCACGCCGAGCACGCCCGCGACCCGGTCGGGTGCGGCGGCGAGCATCGCCTGGGCCACGACGCCGCCCACGGAGTGGGCGACCACCGTGAACCGCGGCCAGTCCACGGCGGCGAGCGCCGCGGCGGCGTACTCCTCCGGTCCGGCGTCGGACGAGTCCGGACGAGGCGCCACGACGGACTCGCCGAGACCGGCGCGCACGTCGTCCCAGATCCATGCCGGCAGGCCCGAGCCACTCAGGAACATCACGGGTTCGATCACGCGCCCGACCCTGCCAGCCGCCACCGACACCGCCGGGCACCCGTGGCGGAGTGAGGGATTCGGGCCGGGGGCGATAGCCTTGGGCCCATGAGTTCTGCACCCTTCGGCACCATGCTGACCGCGATGGTCACGCCGTTCCTCGAGAACGGCTCGGTCGACCTGGACGGGGTGCAGAAGGTCGCCAAGCACCTCGTCGACCACGGCAACGACGGCATCGTCGTCTCCGGCACCACCGGCGAGTCCCCGACCACCACCGGCGCCGAGGACGGCGAGACGCTGGCTGCGGTCAAGGACGCCGTCGGCGACCGCGCGAAGGTGGTCGCCGGGGTCGGCACCAACGACACCCGCCACTCCGTCGAGCTCGCCCAGCAGGCCGAGAAGGTCGGCGCCGACGGGCTGCTGCTGGTGACGCCGTACTACAACAAGCCGAGCCAGCCGGGCGTGCTCAACCACTTCCGCCAGGTCGTCGAGGCCACCGGCGTCCCCGTCATGCTCTACGACGTGCCCGGCCGCACCGGCACCAAGATCGCGCTCGACACCTACACCGCCGCCAAGGAGTGGGACACCGTCGTCGCGGTCAAGGAGGCCACCGGCGACCTGTCCCGCACCGCCCGGCTGGTCGACCTCGGCTACGCCGTCTACTCCGGCGACGACGTCAACACCCTCGGCTACCTCGCCTACGGCGCGACCGGCCTGGTCTCCGTCGTGGGCCATGTCGCCGGCAGCCAGCTCCGGGCGATGATCGAGGCGTTCCTCGCCGGCGACCACGCGGAGGCGCTGCGGATCCACACCGGCCTGATCCCGGCGTTCGAGGCGATCATGGGCGTGCCCAACTACGGTGCCACGACCGCGAAGGCCGCGCTCGAGCTGCTCGGCGTACTCCCCAACCGGGCGGTCCGAGCCCCGCTCCTGGCGCTCGACGACGACGAGGTCGCGGAGCTCCGCGCCGGTCTCGCCGCGGCGGGCCTCCTCTGATGTCGCACCCGCACCCCGAGCTGTCCGCGCCCCCGAAGCTGCCCCGGGGCGGCCTGCGGGTCACCCCCCTCGGCGGCCTCGGCGAGGTCGGCCGCAACATGACCGTCTTCGAGTACGACGGCCGGCTGCTCATCGTCGACTGCGGCGTCCTCTTCCCCGACGACCACCAGCCCGGCGTCGACCTGATCCTCCCCGACTTCGGACCGATCCGGGACCGGCTCGACGACGTCGAGGCGCTGGTGCTCACCCACGGGCACGAGGACCACATCGGCGCGACGCCGTACCTCCTGCGCGAGCGGCAGGACATCCCGCTCGTCGGCTCCGAGCTGACCCTCGCGCTGCTCAACTCCAAGCTGCGCGAGCACCGGCTGCGCCAGACGCCGTTCTACACCGTCAAGGAGGGCGACCGGATCTCGTTCGGGCCCTTCGACCTGGAGTTCGTCGCGGTCAACCACTCCATCCCCGACGCGCTCGCGGTCGCGATCCGCACCGGCGCCGGGATGGTCCTGCACACCGGCGACTTCAAGATGGACCAGCTGCCGCTCGACGGCCGGATCACCGACCTGCGCGCCTTCGCGCGGCTGGGGGAGGAGGGCGTCGACCTCTTCCTCACCGACTCCACCAACGCCGAGGTGCCCGGCTTCACCACCGCCGAGCGCAAGATCACCCCCGTGCTCGAACAGGCCTTCGCCGAGTCGAAGCAGCGGATCATCGTCGCCTGCTTCGCCTCCCACGTGCACCGCGTCCAGCAGGTCCTCGACGCCGCCGTCAAGCACGACCGCAAGGTGGCGTACGTCGGCCGCTCGATGGTGCGCAACATGGCCATCGCCCGCGACCTGGGCTACCTCAAGGTGCCGCCGGGCGTCATGGTCGAGGCCAAGGAGCTCGCCGACCTCGCCCCGAGCGGCAGGTGCTGATCTCCACCGGCTCGCAGGGCGAGCCGCTCAGCGCTCTCGCCCGGATCGCGCAGCGCAACCACAACTTCGTGCACCTCGAGGAGGGCGACACCGTCATCCTCGCCTCGAGCCTGATCCCGGGCAACGAGAACGCCGTCTACCGCGTCATCAACGGCCTGGCCCGGCTCGGCGCCCACGTCGTCCACAAGGGCAACGCGCTGGTCCATGTCAGCGGGCACGCCAGCGCCGGCGAGCTGCTCTACTGCTACAACATCGTCAAGCCGCGCAACGTGCTGCCCGTCCACGGCGAGGTGCGGCACATGCTCGCCAACGGCGACCTCGCCAAGGCCACCGGCGTCGAGAACGTCGTGTACGCCGAGGACGGCGTCGTGGTCGACCTGGTCGACGGCGTCGCCTCCGTGGTCGGCAAGGTCGACTGCGGCTACGTCTTCGTCGACGGCCAGTCCGTCGGCGACGTCACCGAGTCCGAGCTCAAGGACCGCCGGATCCTCGGCGAGGAGGGCTTCATCTCGGTCATCGTCGTCGTCGACTCCGTCGCCGGCAAGGTCTCCGCCGGCCCCGAGATCCACGCCCGCGGCCACGCCTGGGCCGACTCCGACTTCGAGTCGATCAAGCAGCCCATCGTCGACGCCGTCAACCGCTCGATCGACGAGGGCAGCACCGACACCTACCAGCTCCAGCAGACCGTCCGCCGCACCATCGGCCGCTGGGTCAGCAACACCCACAAGCGCCGGCCGATGATCATTCCGGTGGTCGTCGAGGCCTGATCCGGCGGCTGCATGAATCCCCGGATATCCGGGGATTCATGCACTTAGTGGGGGTTGCAACCCCTGACAAGCGTATGGATCCCCGGATATCCGGGGATCCATACGCCTGTGGATAGCCGCTACTGCTTGCCCTTCAACTTGATCTTGACCTTGGCGGTGAACGGCGCGACCTGGGCGTCACCGGGGTAGCTCACGGTCGCCTTGACCTTGCGCTTGCCCTTCTTCCACAGCTTCTTGAGCTGCTTCTTGGCCTTGATCTTCACCACCCCGTTGACAGCGGTGCCGGTGTAGGTCTTGCCCTTGATCTTGACCGTGACCGGACCGGACGGCATCACGCCGTCGGCCGTCGTGATCTTGATCGTGACCTTGCCCTTCTTGGCCTTGGCCGCGGGGGAGACGGTGGCGGTGCCCGGGGCGGGCGGGGTCACGACGGACGCGGTGCAGACGCTGAGCGCCACGTTGTCGATGTACCAGCCGTCGATGCCGTTGCAGCCGTCCATGCCGAAGTCGAACCGGAACTGGACGGTGTCGCCGGCGGCGGCGACCTTCTGGAGGTCGATCACCGAGGAGCCCCACGAGCCGGTCGGTACGCCGCCGTCGGTGCCCGTGAACGCGGCCTCGCCCGCCATCGGGTTGGTGTTGCCGCCGCCGAGGGAGGTCAGCTCGCTGCCGGGGGCGTTGTACAGCCAGGCGTCCTCGGGCACCAGCTCGAAGTCGCCGCCGTTGACGCTGACCTTGACGTTGCCGCCGTCCCAGCCGACCTCGGACGCCACGTAGTGGTCGAAGGAGAGGCGCGGCAGCTGGCCGTTCGGGACGGTCAGCTCGGGTGTGGCGAGGCCGACCCGCGAGGAGTAGTCGTCGTCGCCGAGCGCGCAGTCGCCGAACCGGCCGGCGTCGCCCTTGTCGTTGAAGTACAGGACGTTCGGCCCGCCCGCGTGATCGGCGCCGCCCTCGGAGACGATCGGCAGCTCGGCGGTGACGGAGGCGTCGAAGTGCTGCGACCCGCCGCCGTCCTCGCCGAAGTCGGCGTACTCGACGTCCTGGGTCCACCCGTCGGGCAGCCCGGACTCGAAGCCCTCCGACCACAGCGTCGTGGTGGTCGTGCCCTGGCCGCAGCCGATCGTGCCGGCGGCGAACATGAGCTGGAAGTTGCACTGCACCGGGTCGACCCGCAGCTCGGTCGCCTCGGCGGCAGCGGCCACCGCGGCGCAGTCGTCCTCGGTGATCGCGTCCATCGCGCCGGCGTCGTCCTCGCCACCCCGGTGGGGCTGGAGCCGACGGTGAGATTCTTCAGCGTCGTGACACCCGTGAGGTCCGTGCAGGACTGCTCCAGGCCGTCGGCCAGCTCGGCGAATCCCGACGTGGGGGTGAGGTAGTTCGTCTGGGTGTGCCAGAAGATGTTCGCCGCCTTGTCGAGGCCGATGCCCTCGACGGTCACGTCGTTGTAGGCGCCGCCGTCGACGAGCAGCGCGTAGGTGTGGTTGACCACGCCGGAGTTGGTGTGGACGCCGCCGTTGTCGCCGGTGTCGCAGTAGTACTCCTCGTCGCTGACCTTGGCCGGGTCGCCGTAGCAGTTCGGGTTCCACATGTCGCGGATCGCGCCGCCGAACGCCGAGTCGTCCTCGCCGGAGAGCCAGCGGTAGCTGTCGTCCCGCGGGTCGGTCGCCGCGTCGTCCAGGGTGACGGTCAGCGGGGTGCCGGCCGCCTCCTTGATCCGGGTCCCGTCCGCCTGGGTGACCATGGCGCCGTACAGCTCCGAGTCACCGGCCACCGAGACCAGCCCGGCGGCGTTGTTGCCGAAGATGATGCCCACGGCACCGGCGTCCTCGGCGTTGGCCATCTTGTCGGCGAACGGGCAGGTGCCGCGGTCGACGAACACGAAGTTGCCGTCGATCTCGGCGGCGTTGTCGAACGGGGAGCAGCCGTCGGTCGTGCTCGGGCCGGCCTCGTCGGCCGCGTCCGTGCCGATGACCAGGTCGCCCTCGACGTGGTCGATGATCGGGCCGAACGACGCGGGCGCGGCGGTGCAGGTGCCGACCGGGTCGCTGATCACGACGGCGATGTCGCCGCGGGTGCCCTTCGAGCACTGCCCGTCGGTGCGGTGCGTCTCCTCGTCGGGGTCGTTGTACCGGTCGTTGAGCATGTCGACGGTCTCGCCCCAGATGTCGGAGTACGCCTCGTTCATCGCGCCCGGCTGCCACTGGTAGAGCAGGCCCGAGGTGTACTCGGTGTAGGCGTGTCCCCACTCGTGGGCGACGGTGTCGTCGGAGGAGACGCCGGAGCAGTAGTTCGTCGAGGTGCCGTTCCAGTTGGCGTTCGGGCAGGCGATGTTCGGGTCGTTGTTGACCGTGATCATCGTCGCGCCCTCACCGTCGTAGGAGTCGCGGCCGAAGGTGTTCATGAAGAGCCAGTACGCCTCGCCGGTGCCCTGGACCTCGCTCTGCTGGTCCTCGTCGAGGTCGCCCGGGAAGTCGTCGCCCTCGACCCACACCGGGTCCTCTCCGATGGACTCCTCGTGCAGCTCGCGGTCGAGCGCGTGGGCGATCATCGAGTAGCGGTTGACGGGCTTGCCGGTGATCGCGTCGAGGACGGTGGTCTCGCGCACCTGCCTGCCGTCGGTCACCTCGACGACCCAGGCGAGCAGGTTGCGTCCCTCGACGCCCTGGATCGCGCCCATCCGGTAGATCATCAGGTCGGCCTTGGTCGCCGTCAGGCTGCTCGCCTTCGGCTTGTCGGCCGCGTCCTCGCCGGCGCCGGCGGGCGCCTCGCTGGCGAGCTCGATCGCCTTGGCGGTGGCCGCGTCCTGGCCGATCCGCGGGCTGACGTCCACGTCGATCTCCGGGGCGACGTAGCCCGAGACCGAGGTGAGGTCGCCCTGGTTGTCGACGTGGGCGCGCAGCTTCGCGCCGAAGACCGGCACGCCCTGGTGCGACTGGGTGAAGTCGACGGTGTAGCCGGCCGGCGTCCGGGTGACCGCCGACTGCTCCAGCTCGGCGGCGGTGGCGCCGAACGCACGGGCGTACTTGTCGACGTACCCGCTCGCCTTGGCCGCGGCCGCGTTCGCCGACTTCGCGGCCTTGCCCGACGGGAACAGGTCATCGGTCGCGCTGATGAAGGCGACCGTGTCGGTGGCCGGGGACGTCGTCACCGCGACGCTCCCGTCCGCCTCGTTGCGCATCTGCTGGACGACCGAGGGATCCTTCGGTGCCGCCTCGATCGGCGCGGACGGGATCACGACCAGCGCCGCGCCGACCAGCGAGAGGCCGACACCCTTCCGCAGGGTGCCGGGAAGGTTGAGTCTCACGAGATGTACTCCTCCGAGATGTGAAGTGCCGTCGGTGAGGGCCGAGTGTCGCTCGCTCCAGGCACGTTCTCGGCACCCTAGAGCGCAGGAATGCGGCGGGTCCAGAGGTGCGGCGGAAAGTGTCCTTTACCTTCGTCGCCGGGCCGGAGAACATCCGGGTCCCAGCCGCCGCGCTGCCGACGGGTCGACGGCAGGTCGAGCGCGTCTCCGGCGACGCGAAAGGCAGCAAGCTGCCGGAGGTCGCCTCCCGCCGCGCTGCCGACACACCCGCGTGTGGTGCGTGTGACTGGAGTGACGATCGCCTAGGTTTGGTGTCATGGCGACCCGTACGTCTTCCCCGCCGGGGTCGCGCAGCAGGACCAGCTCTTCCTCACGCTCGGGCGTGAAGAAGACAGCCAGCTCGCGCTCCCGGAGTACGACCACCAAGAAGCGCCCCGCGGCCAAGAAGTCCGCGGCCCGGCGACCGGCCCCGCGCGCCGTGCGCAACGGCCCCGGGCCGGTGCTGCGCGTCTTCGCCGCCCTCGGCAGGGGAGTGGTCGCCCTGTGGCTCGCGTTCGCCCACGGCATCGGCGCGGTCACCCGCGGCGTCGGCCACGGTGCCCGGGACATCGCGCCCGAGCAGCGCCGCGACGGCTTCGGCCTGCTCCTCGTGGCGGTGTCGCTGATCGTCGCCGCCGCCGTCTGGTTCGAGGTGCCCGGCGGCGTCATGGACTTCACCCGGGCGGCCGTGTCCGGCACGGTCGGCAAGATCGGCTGGTTCGTGCCGCTGCTGGTGCTGCTCGCCGGCTGGCGGGTCATGCGCGACCCGGCCGGCAACGGCCCGGTCGGGCGCCAGGTGATCGGCTGGACCGCGTTCTCCTTCGGCCTGCTCGGCATCGTCCACATCGCCAACGGCAGCCCGGAGCCCGTGCAGGGCGACACGATGCCGCTGCGCGACGGCGGCGGAGCCGTCGGGTACGTCGTCTCGGCCCTGCTGCTCGACCTGCTCCGCGCGCCGGCGGTCGTCGTACCGCTCCTGGCGCTGCTCGCCTTCTTCGGCGTCCTGGTCATCACCGCGACGCCGCTGTACCGCGTGCCCGACCGCCTGCGCGAGATCGGCGACCTGCTGCTGGGTCGCCACCACGCGGACGACGACGAGGCGACCCAGGCGATCGGCCTGGACGACACCTTCGAGCGGATGGGCGACCCGGCGTACGACAGCCCGGTGCTCGCCGAGCCCAAGAGGCGCCGGCGCAAGAAGGCCGAGGAGCCGAACCCGTCCGAGGAGTCGATGGAGCTGCTCGAGCCCATCGACGTCCCGCTCACCGACGACGAGCCGGCCGAGCCGGTCGACCCGGAGGCGGGCTCCAACGCGCTGATCGCCCGGCGGCTGGCGCAGTCCGGCGCCGACGACGAGACCGGCGAGCTCGAGCCGCCGCCGCACGCCGACCTGCCGCAGCGCGTCGAGCAGCTCGCCCTGTCCGGCGACATCGTCTACTCGCTGCCCGACGCCTCCGCGCTCAAGCCGGGCGACCCGCACCGGGCCCGGTCCAAGGCCAGCGACGAGGTCGTGAGCCGGCTGCAGACCGTGCTCGACGAGTTCAACGTCGACGCCCAGGTCACCGGCTACACGCGGGGCCCGACGGTCACCCGGTACGAGATCGAGCTCGGCACCGGCGTCAAGGTCGAGAAGATCACCAACATCCAGAAGAACATCGCCTACGCGGTGGCCACCTCGGACGTGATGATCCTCAGCCCGATCCCGGGCAAGTCCGCCGTCGGCGTGGAGATCCCCAACACCGACAAGGAGATCGTCACCCTCGGCGACGTGCTGCGCTCGGGCGTCGCGCGCGGCGACCACCACCCGCTGGTGACCGGCCTCGGCAAGGACGTCGAGGGCGGCTTCGTGGTCGCGAACCTCGCCAAGATGCCGCACCTGCTGGTCGCGGGCGCGACCGGCTCCGGGAAGTCGAGCTTCATCAACTCGATGATCACCTCGGTTCTGATGCGCTCCACGCCCGACGAGGTCCGGATGATCATGGTCGACCCCAAGCGGGTGGAGCTGAACGCCTACGAGGGCGTCCCGCACCTGATCACGCCGATCATCACCAGCCCGAAGAAGGCCGCCGAGGCGCTCGAGTGGGTCTGCCGCGAGATGGACATGCGGTACGACGACCTCGCCAACTTCGGCTTCCGGCACATCAACGACTTCAACAAGGCCGTCCGCGAGGGGAGGGTCGAGGTCCCGCCGGGCAGCGAGCGCACGCTGTCGCCGTACCCGTACCTGCTGGTGATCGTCGACGAGCTCGCCGACCTGATGATGGTCGCCCCCGCGACGTCGAGAGCTCGATCGTGCGGATCACGCAGCTCGCCCGGGCCGCCGGTATCCACCTGGTGCTCGCCACGCAGCGGCCGTCCGTCGACGTCGTGACCGGCCTGATCAAGGCCAACGTCCCGTCGCGGCTGGCGTTCGCCACGTCCAGCCTCGCCGACAGCCGGGTCATCCTCGACACCCCCGGCGCGGAGAAGCTGGTCGGCCAGGGCGACGGCCTGTTCCTGCCGATGGGCGCCTCGAAGCCGATCCGGGTCCAGGGCTCCTGGGTCAGCGAGCCGGAGATCCACCAGGTCGTCAAGCACTGCAAGACCCAGCTCGAGCCGGTCTACCGCGAGGACGTCACCGCGCCGGCGGCGTCCAACAAGGTCCTCGACGACGACATCGGCGACGACATGGACCTGGTCGTCCAGGCGATCGAGCTCGTGGTCTCCACCCAGTTCGGCTCCACGTCGATGCTGCAGCGCAAGCTCCGGGTCGGCTTCGCGAAGGCCGGCCGGCTGATGGACATCCTCGAGAGCCGGGGCGTCGTCGGCCCCAGCGAGGGGTCCAAGGCGCGCGACGTCCTGGTCAAGCCCGACGAGATCGACTCCGTGATCGCGACCATCCAGGGGGAGGCATGACCGAGAGCCCGGCGGAGCGTACCGAGCCCACCGAGCGGCGGATCGAGGTACGCCGCCATGTCGCCCTGTCCGCATCGGTGGGCGGGTTCTCGGCCCTGCTCACCGTCGCCTTCGCGGTGCGCGCGTTCGGTGGCGGCACCACCCTCGACTGGGTGTCCTTCGGGGTGCTGGCGCTGATCACGATCGCGCACGCCGCGGCACTGGTCGACGGGCGGGCGCCGCTGCTCGTCGCCGACGACCAGGGCGTCCGGCTGCGCCAGGGCGCGCTCTGGCGGGGGATCGCCTGGCCGGAGATCGACTGCCTGGAGCACCTGCCCCGCCGCGGCCTCGTCCGCGACGGCCACATCCTCGTCGACGGGTACGACGACCAGCAGCTCGTCGTGCCCCTGACCCTCGCCACCCGGGTCGTCGGGGTCGAGTCGGGCTCGCTCAGCGACGTCCTGGCCGAGCTCGCCGACGGCCGCGCCGACGTGGTCGAGGTGGTGCCGGACATGGCCGAGGACGCCGCGGAGCGCGAGGAGTCGGTGCCGCAGCTCAGCGACCTGTACGCCGACGAGACCCCCGCCGAGCCCGAGGAGCGCCGGGGGATCGCGGCCCGCGTGGCCGCCGGGCTGTCGGGCGACGGGCCGGCGGGCGACGGCCATGACGCGTCCGACTTCGAGGACACCGGCGAGGTCGTGCTCGCCACCGACGACGAGAGCACCGACGAGATCGCCGCGGTGACGGAGGACCCCGACGTCGCCGACGAGTCGCCCGCGCCGGAGCGCCCGACCGTGCTCGCCGCGCGGGTCGAGCTGGACCGGCCGACCCTGGTGCGCGCGCCGGTCGCCGACGATGCCGCGTCCGTCACCGTCGTACTCGACGACCTGGCCGTGCAGCCCGCCGCGCAGCCGGTGATCGGCCCCGAGCTGACCGCCGCGCGCGACCGGCTCCGCCTCACGATCGACCAGCTCTCCGAGCGCACCCGGATCCGCCCCCACGTCATCGAGGCGATCGAGGTCGACGACTTCGCACCGTGCGGCGGCGACTTCTACGCCCGCGGGCACCTGCGCACCCTCGCGCGGGTGCTCGGCATCGACGCGGGACCGCTCGTGGCGTCGTACGACGAGACGTACGCCGACGCGCCGGTCGACCCCCGCCGCGTGTTCGAGTCCGAGCTGGCGACCGGAGCGGGGGGCTCGATCCGCAGCACCCGCGGCGGCCGGAACTGGTCGGTGCTCATCGCGGCCGTGATGGGCGCGGTGCTGGTGTGGTCGGTCGCACGCCTGGTGATGGGCGGGCCCGCTCCCGTCGGCGACACCCCGGTGCTCAACCAGAGCGGCGGGATCTCGAAGGCCGCCGCGGCCAAGGGCGACCCGGTCGAGCTCACCCTGACCGCGGCGGGCGGTGGCGCGCAGCTGGTGATCCGCGACGCCGCCGGCGAGATCGTGTTCGACGGCGACCTGGCCTTCGGCCAGACCTCGGAGCTGAAGGTCGTGCCCCCGGTGCGGATCTGGAGCTCGGACGGCTCGGTGACCTACGCCATCGGCGGCAAGAAGGCCCAGGCGCTGGGCGAGACCGGCGCCGAGGTCTCCAAGACCCTGGTCGCTCGCTGACGAATCCCGGCGCGGGCCCTCGCGCCGGTATCCTCGACCGGACATGACCAGCACACCCACGAACCCCGTCTCGGTCGCGCTGCTCACCCTCGGGTGCGCCCGCAACGACGTCGACTCCGAGGAGCTGGCCGGCCGGCTCGCCGCCGACGGCTTCACCCTCGTCGACGACCCCGAGAGCGCCGACACGGTCGTGGTCAACACCTGTGGCTTCGTCGACGCCGCCAAGAAGGACTCGATCGACACGCTGCTCGCGGCCGCCGACCTCAAGGAGTCCGGCCGGCCGCAGGCCGTCGTGGCCGTGGGCTGCCTGGCCGAGCGGTACGGCGAGGAGCTGGCCGACTCGCTGCCCGAGGCCGACGCGGTGCTGGGCTTCGACGACTACCAGGACATCTCCGGTCGGCTGCGCTCGATCCTCGCCGGCGAGCGGCCGCACCCGCACACGCCGCGGGACCGGCGCCTGCTGCTCCCGATCAGCCCCGCCGAGCGGCAGGCGGTCGTCGAGGCGCCCGCCGACGTGGACGTCGCGATCCCCGGCCGCTCCGCCGTCCGGCGCCGGCTCGACGGCGGGCCGATGGCGCCGCTCAAGCTGGCCAGCGGCTGCGATCGGCGCTGCACGTTCTGCGCGATCCCGATGTTCCGCGGCTCGTTCGTCAGCCGCCGGCCCTCCGACGTGCTGCAGGAGGCGGCCTGGCTGGCCGGGCAGGGCGTGAAGGAGCTCTTCCTCGTCTCGGAGAACTCCACCTCCTACGGCAAGGACCTCGGCGACCTCGGCCTGCTCGAGACCCTGCTGCCCGAGCTCACCGCGGTCGAGGGCATCGAGCGGGTCCGGGTCTCCTACCTGCAGCCCGCCGAGACCCGCCCCGGACTGGTCCGGGCGATCGCGACCACGCCCGGCGTGGCGCCGTACTTCGACCTGTCGTTCCAGCACGCCAGCGCGACCGTGCTGCGCCGGATGCGCCGCTTCGGCGACCCGGAGAGCTTCCTCGGCCTGCTGTCGCAGGTGCGTGCGCTCGCGCCCGAGGCGGGTGTGCGCTCCAATGTCATCGTCGGGTTCCCGGGGGAGACCGAGGAGGAGTTCCAGACGCTGTGCGACTTCCTCGTCGCCGCGCGGATGGACGTCACCGGCGTGTTCGGGTACTCCGACGAGGACGGCACCGAGGCCGCCAGGCTCGACGGCAAGCTCGACGAGGACGAGATCCACGCCCGGGTGCAGCACCTCGACGACCTGGTCTCCGAGCTGACCTCCGAGCGCGCCGAGGAGCGGATCGGCTCCGTGGTCGAGGTGCTGGTCGAGGAGCTCGACCCCGACGGCACCGGCGACGGCACGGTCGAGGGCCGCGCCGCCCAGCAGGGGCCTGAGGTCGACGGCACCACCCGGGTGCTCGGCGTACCCGATGTGCGCGTCGGCGACCTGGTGCGCGCCGTCGTCGTCGCGTCCGACGGCGTCGACCTGATCGCCGAACCGGCAGGAGGACGGTCATGAGCGAGACCAGCACGGGGGAGACCCCGGCGGCGGCCACGCCGAGCAACTGGAACCTCCCCAACGCGCTGACGACCCTGCGGATCGTCCTGGTCCCCTTCTACGGCTGGGCGCTGCTGTACGACGGCGGCGACTCGATCACCTGGCGCACCGTCGCCTGGGGCATCTTCTTCGTCGCCATGGTCACCGACAAGGTCGACGGCGACATCGCCCGCGCCCGCAACCTGATCACCGACTTCGGCAAGATCGCCGACCCGATCGCGGACAAGGCGATCACCGGCATGGCCTTCATCGGGCTGTCGATCATCATGGACACCTGGTGGATGTGGACGATCACGGTCGTGGTGCTGGTCCGCGAGTGGGCGGTCACCCTGCTCCGGCTCTCGGTGCTCAAGTCCGTGGTGATCGCCGCCGCCCAGAGCGGCAAGTGGAAGACCGTCGCCCAGGCCCTCGCCCTCGGCCTGCTCAGCCTGCCGCTGCTCGAGGTCGGGGACGAGGTCGGCTGGCTCGACGTCCCCGGCCAGATCACCTGGGGCGTCGCGATCGTGCTGCTGCTGGTCGCCTTCGTGCTGACGATCTGGTCCGGCTACGAGTTCTTCCGCGACGTGTGGCGCCAGCGGCACAGCATCCGCAGCACGCCGGCCGCCTGACGACCTCCTTCGCTACCGGCCGCAAGGGCAACACCTGACGGTACGACGTCACCTTTTCGTCACTTGATTTTCTCCGGCCTCTTGCCAGTCGGGTGGTCGATCAGCCTAGGGTCGGGGCTCTTCCCCGCGTTTTGTCCTTCGCGCACGCACTTTCTCGGGGTGCAGGGCGCTACGCCGCTTTGTCGACCCCGGAAGAAGTTCGATGCGTTCAGCGAAGCAGTTCCTGTTCGGTTCCCTCGGCGTGGCCCTCGCCGTCTCGGGCCTGACCGCTCTCAGCGCGGCGCCGGCCCACGCGGTGGCCGGTGTCTTCATCTCCGAGTTCCACTACGACGACAGCACTCCGGGGGACAGCGGTGGGGTGGGCGAGTTTGTCGAGGTCACCGCGCCGGCGGGGACCGACCTTACGGGCTGGACTGTTCAACTGGTCAACGGGAGCAACAACAGCGTCTATCGCACCGACGGGTTTTCCGCCACCATCGCGGACCAGGCGGACGGTTGGGGGACCGTCGTGGTGGGGTACCCCCCGACCACGAGCGGAACGGTCCAGAACGGCTCGCCCGACGGCATCGCCCTGATCGACGCCGGCGGCAGCGTCGTGGAGTTCATCTCCTATGAGGGCGAGATGACAGCGATGCTGGGCACGCCGGCCGTGAGCGTGTCGTCGGTCGACACCTTGGTGAGCGAGACCAACTCCACCCCAGGGACCGACTCTCTTCAGCGACTGGTCGACGGCACCTGGGCTGGACCTGCGGCGCATACACGCGGGGTGCCGAACGGCTACGGGGATGTGACCTCTCAGCCGCTCGCGGCCACCAACCCCGGCAACAAGAGCTTCTTCGTCGACACGCTCATCACGCCGATCGCCCTCGCAGCGACCGGCGGGACGCCGCCCTACACCTGGGAGATCACCGCCGGCACGCTGCCCGATGGCCTCAGCCTCTCCGGCGCCCAGATCTCCGGTACGCCGACGGCCGCGACCAGCTCACCGGCCGAGATCACGGTGACGGTGACCGATGACGAGGCCGCCACGGCGAGTACGACCTTCACCGTCACCGTCGACGACGCTCCGGAGATCAAGCCGATCGCCGAGCTGCAGGGCACCGAGGGCCGGTCGCCGTACGCCCCGGAGACGGGGATCGGGCAGGGGCCGGACACGGTGACCACGACCGGTGTGGTCACCGGCATGTACCAGGACCCGGCGTTCGTCAACAGCGGCTTCGACGGATTCACCATCCAGACCGGTGGCACCGGCGGCGAGGTCCCGAGCGGCGGCTCGAACGGCATCTTCGTCTACTACGGGAACAACACCATCCCGGCCGGCATCGAGATCGGGGACTCCGTCCAGGTCACCGGCCGGATCAGCGAGTTCTACGGACTCACCGAGATCAACGTGACCAGCGCGGGCGTGGTCGAGCTCGGCACGCCGCTCCCAGCGGTCACGCCGCTCGCGACGACGTTCCCGACGACCGACGCGGAGCGCGAGGCGCTGGAGAGCATGCTGATCGAGCCGCTTGGCGACTTCACGGTCACCAACGCCTACGCCACCAACCAGTACGCCGAGGTGGGGCTCGCGGCGGGCGACGAGCCGCTGAAGCAGCCCACCGAGTTCGCCGACGCCACCGACGAGGCCGCGGTGCAGGCGATCCGGGACGAGAACGCGGAGCGTGCTGTGACCCTCGATGACGGTACCGGGGTCAACTACCTGCAGAACCAGACCACCAAGGCGCAGCCGGTGCCGTGGCTGACCCAGGGAGCGGGAGCCAACCCGGCGCCGCCGCGCGTGGGTGCCGACGTGACCTTCCAAGCGCCGGTCGTCCTCGACTACCGCAACGACACCTGGAAGTTCCAGCCGCAGTTGCCGGTCACGACCGACGGCGCCGCCGTGGCGACCTTCGAGGACGCCCGCGCCGGCGACGGGACACCGCAGGACGTGGGCGGCGACCTCAAGCTCGCGACGTTCAACGTCCTCAACTACTTCAACACCACAGGTGAGGCCTACGCTGCGGCGGGGCCGGCGCAGGACCCGCCCCTGGACACCTTCTGCACCTACTACACCGACCGGCAGAGCAATCGGATCGGCAACAACTCCTGCGGCGTGCGACTGCTCGACGACCCGGACACTCCGACCGACGAGTCCGGCACCAACGACGGCCGCGGTCCCCGTGGCGCCGCCACCGCGGTCAGCCTGGCGCGACAGGAGGCGAAGCTGGTCCACACGATCAACGCGCTCGGGGCCGACATCATCGCCCTGGAGGAGATCGAGAATTCCATCAAGCTGCCGGGCGAGAGCAACCGGGACGACGCCCTCGCCAACCTGGTCAGGATCCTCAACGACGCCGCCGGTGCCGGCACGTGGGCCTACGTGAAGAGCCCGGGCAGTGCCCTCAACGCGACCGCGGTTGCCGAGCAGGACACCATCCGCTCCGCCTTCATCTACCGCGCCGCGGTCGCCGAGCCCGTCGGCCAGTCCGACATGCTCTTCGGCACCACCGAGTTCGCCAACGCCCGTGAGCCACTGGCACAGGTCTTCAAGGCGAAGGGCGCACCCGACAGCCACGGCTTCGCGGTGATCGCCAACCACTTCAAGTCCAAGGGCGACAACCGCAGTCCGGCGCCTCCTGCCACCGGGGACAACGCCAACCACGCGGAGGTCGGGGCGTTCAACGGCGACCGGATCCGCCAGGCCACGCGTCTCGTGCAGTACGCCGACGACTTCGCCGCCGCACGCGGTGTGGAGCCGGTGTTCCTCGTCGGTGACTTCAACTCCTACACGATGGAGGAGCCGATCGGCGTCCTCACCGACGCCGACTACGAGATTGTCGAGTCCGACACGCCGGGTGAGGAGACCTATTCCTACGACGGCCTCTCGGGTTCGTTGGACCATGTCCTTGCCAACGAGGCGGCGATGGAGATGGTGACCGGGGCCGACATCTGGCAGATCAACGCCAACGAGGCGGCGTCCTTCCAGTACAGCCGCCACAACTACAACGTCACCGACTTCTGGCTGCCGAACCGGCCGTGGGCGACCTCCGACCACAACCCGGAGGTCGTCGGCCTCGACGTGCCCGCCTTCACCCCCGTGACGTACAAGGAGGTCCAGATTCTCGGCACCAACGACTTCCACGGGAGACTCCTGCCCGACGGCGGCAACGCCGCCGGCGCGGCGCCGTTCGCCACCGCGGTGGAGGAGTTGCGGAGCCAGAACCCGGCCGGCACGGTCTTCGTGGCCGCCGGCGACCTGATCGGCGCGTCGACCTTCGAGTCGTTCATCCAGCAGGACGAGCCGACGATCGAGGCGCTCAACGCCATGGGGCTCGAGGTCTCCGCGGCGGGCAACCACGAGTTCGACCGCAGCTACGCGGATCTGGTGGGGCGGGTCCAGGAGCTCGCCGACTGGGAGTACATCGCCGCCAACCTCGCCTACGACGACTCCATCGCGACCGAGGACCAGCTCGCGAAGACCTGGACCACCACCCTCGACGGGGTCCAGGTCGGCTTCGTCGGCGCGGTCACCGAGGACCTGCCGACCCTGGTCAACCCGCAAGGCATCGACGGCATCACGGTCACCGACATCGTCGATGCGACCAACGCCGCCGCGGAGGGCCTGAAGCAGGCCGGCGCCGAGCTGGTGATCCTGCTGGTGCACGAGGGCGCGTCCTCGACCGACTGCTCGTCCCCGACCTTCACCGACGGGGACACGACCTTCGGCAATATCGTCCAGAACACCTCCGCCGACGTGGACGCGATCATCTCCGGCCACACCCACCTGGCGTACAACTGCAAGTACACCGTGGCGGACTGGGTCACCCAGGGACGTGACGTCACCAAGCGACCGGTCGTCTCGGCCGGCCAGTACGGCACGAACCTCAACCAGCTCGTCTTCAAGTTCGACGAGGACACCGGCGAGCTGAAGGCGCTCTCGCAGGAGGTGATCGCCACCGCCGGCGTCGGCTACGAGGCCGACCCGGACGTGCAGCAGATCGTCGACGACGCGGTCGACCACGCCGAGGACGCCGGCAGCGTGGTGCTCGGCACGATGGACGGTCCGTTCAGGCGGGCGACCTACACCTCCTCCGCGGGAGCCACGGAGAACCGTGGCGGCGAGTCGACGCTGAACAACCAGGTCGCCGAGATGCAGCGCTGGACCACCGAGCAGGCAGGCATCGAGACCGACATCGCGTTCATGAACCCCGGTGGCCTCCGCAAGGACATGGAGGGCACGGCGAACCCGGATGACGCTGCGCTGCGCGACGTGAGCTACCGGCAGGCGGCCGACGTCCAGCCCTTCGCGAACACGCTGGTCAACATGAAGCTGACCGGTGCGCAGATAGAGGAGGTCCTCGAGGAACAGTGGCAGCGCAACGCCCAGGGCGGCGTTCCCTCGCGACCGTTCCTGCGGCTGGGCGTCTCGTCGGGCTTCACCTACACCTACACCGAGACCCCGGTGACGGTGTCGGCGCCGAACTCGGCTCCGGTGAACACCTTCCAGGGCGAGGTCACCGCAATGTGGCTCGACGGCGAGCCCGTCGACGCCGAGCAGGTCTACTCGGTCACCGTCAACTCCTTCCTTGGCGGGGGCGGCGACAACTTCTGGACCTTCGCCGACGGCGGGGACAAGGTCGACACCGGCAAGGTCGATCTGGAAGGCGTCGTCGACTACATGGCGCAGTACGACCAGCACGCTCCGCTGGCGGTCGACTACGGTCAGCGCGCCGTGAAGGTCACCTTCCCGAGCGATGCTCCGACCTCGTACGAGGCAGGCGACACGGTCGACTTCGACATCGCCTCGTGGTCGATGTCGGCGACCGGCGACCGGCAGGACGGTGAGGTCCAGGTGAAGCTGGGCGAGGAGGTGCTGGGTACCTTCACGGTCAACAACGACGCCAGCACCACCGCCTACGACAACATCGGCAGCGCATCGGTGTCAGTGACCCTGCCGCAGGACGTTCCGGGCGGTGCCCACGAGTTGACGCTCTATGGCCCGGTCACCGAGACCGCGGTTCCGGTGCGGATCGAGGTTCCTGAAGCCCCGGAGACGCCGGTCGTCAGCAACTCCGTCCCCACGGTCTCCGGCGACCCGCGGGTGGGACAGACCCTGACCGCGACGGCGGGAACCTGGACCCCCACGCCCGACTCGGTCGGCTTCCAGTGGTACGCGAACGGCGTGCCGATCACGGGAGGGACCAGCGCCACGCTGCGGCTGACCGGAGCCCAGTCCGGCGCCGCCATCACGGTCGCGGTGACCGCTCACGCGGCGGGCTTCGTCGACGCCACCGCGGTCTCGGCGCAGGTCGGGCCGGTCGTCAAGGGCGCGGTGCAGATGAGCGTCAAGACCAAGCCGGGCAAGATCAAGCTCCGCAAGACCAGGACGAAGGTGAAGGTGACCCTCGTCAACGTCGACGGAGTGCCGGTGACCGGTCGGGTCAAGATCAAGGTGAAGGGCCAGAAGGCCAAGAAGGTCACCGTGGTCGACGGCAAGGCGAAGGTGAGGCTGAAGAGGTTCACCTCCACCGGTGCCAAGAAGCTCAAGGTCACCTACCTCGGCAGCGACGCGCTCTCGCCGGTCAAGACCAAGACGACGGTCTGGGTGGTGCGCCGCTGACCGCTCGTCCGAACCCGCGGGCCGTTGCGGTCACGTGTGTTCCCTTCCCGCCAACCTTCTCGACGACCCCTCGGAGGAAGTACATGCGTTCACTGAAACAGATCCTCGCCGGATCCCTCGGCGCGACGCTCGCGCTCTCGGGCCTGGCCTCCCTGAGTCCGGCGCCGGTCCAGGCAGCCGGTCCTGAAGTCGAGGTTCAGATCCTCGGCACCAACGACTTCCACGGTCGGCTGCTGCAGAACGCTGGCAGCAGGGAGGCCGGTGCCGCCGTGCTTGCCGGCGCGGTGAACCAGTTTCGGACGGAGAACCCGAACACGGTCTTCGCGGCGGCCGGAGACCTGATCGGTGCATCGACGTTCGAGTCCTTCATCCAGAGGGACAAGCCGACCATCGACGCGCTCAACGCGGCGGGCCTCGATGTCTCCGCGGTGGGCAACCACGAACTCGACCAGGGCTACGACGACCTGATCAACCGGGTGACGGCGCCCTACGACCCCACCACGAATCCCGAGGGCGGCGCCGAGTGGCAGTACATCGCAGCCAACCTGAGGATGAAGGACTCCGATGACCCCGCGGTCGACGCGACCTACATCCAGACGGTCGGCGGCAAGGAGATCGGCTTCGTCGGAGCGGTCACCGAGGATCTCCCCTCCCTAGTGTCGCCCGCCGGGATCGCCGACATCCGGGTCGACGACATCGTCGACTCCGTGAACGCCGCGGCGGCCGAGCTGAAGGACGAGGACGGCGTGGACCTCGTCGTCATGCTCGTCCACGAGGGCTCGGCGTCGGTGGACTGCGACTCTCCGCAGTTCACCGATCCGACGACGACCTGGGGCAATATCGTCCAGAACACCTCCGCCGCCGTGGACGCGATCATCTCCGGTCACACGCACCTCGCCTACGACTGCTCCTTCCCGGTCGCCGAGTGGGCCGACCGCCCGGTCACGGAGCGTCCGGTGGTGTCCGCGGGCCAGTACGGCATGAACCTCAACCGACTGGTGTTCACGATCGACGACGACGGCGTGACCGGCGTCGACACGGCGCTCGTGCCGCTGATGACCGAGGACCCGGACGGCCCCTCCGGCCCCCTCCTGCCGGAGCCGCTCTACCCCGCCGACCCGGCGGTCACTGACATCGTGCAGGACGCGGAGGACCAGGCCGAGGTGCTCGGCGCAGAGGAGCTCGGGCAGATCGCGGCGCCCCTCAACCGCGCTAAGCTCGAGAACGGCACCACCGAGAACCGCGGTGGCGAGTCGACGCTGGGCAACCTGGTCGCGGAGGTACAGCGCTGGGCGACGGAGAGGTCGGAGTCGGGCAGCGCACAGATCGCGTTCATGAACCCGGGCGGTCTCAGGCAGGACATGGTCGGTACGGTCGTCGATCAGGACTATCTCGATGAGCACCCCGACTCGACGGCCCAGATCGGTGACCGCATCCTGACGTACAAGCAGGCCGCGGTGGTCCAGCCGTTCGCCAACACGCTGGTCAACATGAGGCTCACGGGCGCCCAGATCAAGAAGGTGCTCGAGCAGCAGTGGCAGCGTGCGGCCAACGGGACGGTGCCCTCGCGGCCGTTCCTGCGGCTCGGCGTGTCGAAGGGCTTCACCTACACCTACTCCGAGAAGCCGGTGACGGTCGAGGGCACACCGACGTTCGCGGGCGAGGTCACCGGGATGTGGCTCAACGGCGTGCCGATCAGCCCCACGGCGACGTACTCGGTGACGGTGAACTCGTTCCTGGCCTCCGGTGGCGACAACTTCTTCGAGCTGGCCAACGGCGCGAGCAAGGCCGACACGGGCAAGGTCGACCTGCAGGCGATGGTCGACTACCTCGCGGAGAAGGCCGCCACGGACCCGCTGCCGGTCGACTACAGCCAGCGCGCCGTCGGCGTGAGCTTCCCGGCCGGTGCGCCGAGCGCCTACGCGCCGGGCGCGACGGTGGCCTTCGACGTGAGCTCGTGGACCATGGCGACCGCCGACGACACCAAGGACACCGAGGTCCAGGTCAGGCTCGGCGCCACGGTGCTGGGCTCGTTCCCGCTCGACAACACGATCGGGACCGACGTCTACGACCAGTACGGCAAGGCCGGCGTGAGCGTGACGCTGCCGGCCGGCACGCCGGGCGGAGCCCAGGCGCTGACCCTGGTCGGCGCGCAGACCGGCACCCAGGTCCAGGTGCCGATCACGGTGGCGTCCGCGGTGACGATGAAGATCAAGATCAAGCCGAAGCGGGTCGTGGCCGGCAAGACGCGGGCCAAGGTCGTCGTCCAGGTCCGCGACGCGGCAGGCGCGCCGGTCAACGGCACCGTCAAGATCAAGGTCAAGGGCCAGAAGGCCAAGACGGTGACGGTCGTCGACGGCAAGGCCAAGCTGAAGGCCAAGAAGTTCGCCAAGGCGGGCAAGAAGAAGGTCACCGTCACCTACCAGGGCAGCGACACGACGCTGCCCGCGAAGGCGAAGAAGAAGATCAAGGTGGTCCGCCGCTGACGCGGGACACCCTGACCTGACCGAGGGCCTCGGTCGGTACCCCATGGCACGATGCGCTCATGGAGTCACCGGCCGAGGCCCTCGTCCATGCCCTGCGCGACGCCGATGCCGGGGTCGCGACGGCCGAGTCCCTCACCGGTGGGCGGCTCGCGGCGCGGCTGACCGACGTGCCGGGCTCGTCGGCGGTGTACGCCGGGGGCGTGGTGAGCTACCAGACCCACATCAAGATCGAGGTGCTCGGCGTCCCCCGGGCCGTCGTCGACCGGCACGGCGTGGTGTCCGCGGAGTGCGCGCGGGAGATGGCCGAGGGTGCGCGGCGGCTGCTCGGGACGACGTACGCGCTCAGCACGACCGGCGTCGCCGGGCCCGACGAGCAGGAGGGCAAGCCGGCCGGCACCGTGTTCGTGGGCCTGGCCGGCCCCGCCGGGACCCGGACGCTCGCCCTCGGGCTGTCGGGGGACCGCTCCACGATCCAGGACGCGACCGTGGACGCCGCGGTGGCCGCGCTGGCGGAGGCGCTGGCGCGCTCAACAGGCGGGCAGCCAGCGGAAGATTCGGCGCTCGGGTAGCGTTGTGCCCAGGACCCCCGTCCACCCACCCACGGAGAGGAGATCGCGATGGTGCTCTTTCGCCGATCGCTCGGTGACATCCTGCGGAGTCGCCGTACCGACCTCGGTCTGACCCTCCGCGAGGTCTCCGGTGCCGCGCGGGTGAGCCTGGGCTACATCTCCGAGATCGAGCGTGGCCAGAAGGAGGCGTCCTCCGAGCTGCTCGCGTCGCTGTGCGACGCGCTCGAGATGCCGCTGTCCGACGTGCTCCGCGAGGTCGCCGACGCGGTCGCGCTCGAGGAGGCCGCCGCCCTGGTGGCCGCCGCCCCCACGCCGATCACGCCGCGTCGCGCGGGCGAGGTCGTCGCCTCCGCCGCCTGATCCGCGCGAGGCTCAGCGGCCGGCCATCGCCTCCAGCCGGGCGATCCGGTCGGCCATCGGCGGGTGGGTCGAGAACATCCGCTGGACGTCCGCCGCCCGGAACGGGTTGGCGATCATCATGTGGCTGGCGTTCTGCAGCTGCGGCGTGGGAGCCAGGGGCGCACGGGCGGTGCCGGACTCCAGCTTGCGCAGCGCGGAGGCGAGCGCGAGCGGGTCGTCGGTGAGCCGGGCGCCGTCCTCGTCGGCGTCGTACTCCCGGGTCCGGCTGATCGCCATCTGGATGATGCCGGCCGCGAAGGGCGCGAGCAGCGCGGTGCCGATCATGACCAGCGGGTTGGCCCGGTTGCCGTTGTTGCCGCCGCCGAAGATCGAGGAGAACGCCAGGAACTGCGCGACCGAGCTGATCACGCCGGCCACCGCAGCGGCGACCGAGCTGGTCAGGATGTCGCGGTTGTAGACGTGCATCAGCTCGTGGCCCAGGACGCCGCGCAGCTCGCGCTCGTCGAGCAGGCCGAGGATGCCCTCGGTGCAGCACACCGCCGCGTGCTGCGGGTTGCGGCCGGTCGCGAACGCGTTCGGCGCCTGGGTGGGGGAGAGGTACAGCGCCGGCATCGGCTGGCCGGCCTTCTGGGAGAGGTCCCGCACGATCCGGTACATCGCCGGCTGCTGCGACTCCGAGACCGGATAGGCGTGCATCGCCTTGATCGCGAGCTTGTCGGAGTTCCAGTAGCCGTACGCCGTCGTGCCGACGCCGATCAGCGCGAAGATCCAGATGAACGCCGAGTTCCCGGTCGCGGCCGCGATCAGGCCGCCGACCACGAGCAGCAGCGCGAAGATGGCGCCGAACAGGCCGGCGGTCTTGAGGCCGTTGAAGTGGCGGTGCATGCCTGGTCAACGAACGGCGGTGGGTGCCGCGTTCCGCGCTCGGAAGGAGACCCGGATCACGCGGCGCCGCGAAAGCCGGGTGCGCTCGGCCGGTGCGATCCGTACCGTTCTCGGCGCGAGGCGCCGACGGCGACTGAGCGGTCGGCCGGGCTGTCAGGCGGAAGCCGGCTGGCAGCGGGGGCACCTGTAGGTCGTCCGCCGCCGGCCCGGCTCGCCGACCAGCCCCGCCTCGACGGTGGTGCGGCAGCGCAGGCAGGGCTGGCGCTGACGGCGGTAGACCCAGACCGGGTTGCGCCGGTCGCCGGTCGTCAGCGGCTGGCCGTGCTCGAGCGCGGCACGCAGCATCTGGCGCGCCCGGCGCAGCAGCCGGAGCGGGTCGCCGACCGCGGCCACCGGAGCCTGCGGGTGGACGCCCTGCACGAAGCAGACCTCGGACAGCCAGATGGTCCCGATCCCGGCGACCACGGTCTGGTCGAGCAGGGCGGTGCCGAGCATCCGGTCGGGCGTCGCGGTGAGCCGGGCGAGGGCGGTCGCCTCGTCGTCGGGCGTCCAGGCGCCGAGCAGGTCGGGCCCGAGGTGGCCGACGATGGTGTGCTCCTCGGCGGTCGGCAGCAGCTCGACCAGGCCGAGCAGGAACCCGATCGCGTCGGCCCGCTCGGTCCGGAGCACCACCCGGGCGTCCTGCGCGGGGCCGGGCCAGCGGGCGCCGGGCGCCACCACCCGCCAGCTGCCCTCCATCTTGAGGTGGGTGTGCAGGGTCAGCGGGGCGCCGTCGGGCATGACCAGGCGGGTGAGCAGGTGCTTGCCGTGGGTGGCGGTGCGCTCCACGGTGCCGCCGGCGAGGTCGGTGGTGGCGAGCTGGGGCACCCGCAGGTCGGATCCGGTCAGCAGCTGCCCGGCGAGCGCCCGGTCCAGCCGGTCGGCCGTACGACGGACCGCGTCGCCCTCAGGCACGGACCCTCAGCCCTCGTGGTGTGGCGACGAACCCGGCCGCCGCGAGCGCGTCGCGCAGCGGTCCGCCGCTGCCGAGCAGGGCGGCGCCGTCGGCCTTCTCGACGGTGAGCTGGCCGAGCGTGCCGCGGCGTACGGCTGTCGACAGCGCCTCGGCCGCGGGCGTGAGCAGCTCGGGGTCCTCGGTCCAGGTGAGCAGGGTGCGGCCGCCGCGCTCGACGTAGAGCACCAGCGCCCCGTCGACGAGGACGACGAGCGCGCCCGCCTTGCGCCCGGGCCGGTGCCCGCCCTCCTGCTCCCGCTCGGCACTCGGCCACGGCAGGGCGGCGCCGTAGGGGTTGGCCGGGTCGGTCGCGGCGAGCGCCACGGCGACCGGCTTGGCGTCGGGCGCGTCCCCGCCGGCCGGCGAGGCGAACGAGCGGAGCCGGTCGACGGCGCCGGCGGTGCCGAACTGCGCGGCGCCGAGGCCCTCGACGAAGTACCCGCGCCGGCAGCGGCCGGCCTCCTCGAAGGCGCTGAGCACCTTGTAGACCGCCGCGAACCCACCGGGCACCCGCTCGTTGACCACGGCGCCGCGGGTGACGACGCCGTGTCGCTCGAGCAGCTGCTCGGCCGCGGCGTGGGCGCGCCGGGTCGGGTCGCGGTCGACCGCGGGGAGCAGGGCCCAGCGGCCGGCCGTCTCGGGCGGTCCGGTGCGGGCGACCCGTCCGGGGCGGGCGGGGGCCCGGCGGGTGCGATGGGCGGCGCGGCCGGAGCGGGTCAGCGCCCGCAGCGGGGTGAGCGTGTCGTTGGTGAGGTGCCCGCTCCAGACCAGCGCCCACAGGGCGGCGCTGACCGCGTCGTCGAGGGGCGGGTCCTCGCCGGCGTCGAGGCACGCACGAGCCACCTGGTCGGCCACTTGGCGGAAGAACCACGCCCCGCCCGGCGCCAGCACGTCGAGCACCCGCTGATGGAGCGGGTCCTCGACCGGCCCGGGCTCGGGCAGCGTGAGCGGGGCACGCTCGGCGAGGTGGAGCGACACCCAGCCGTCGCTGCCGGGCAGCGCGCCGTGCCCGGACCAGACGACCTCGCCGGTGGCGGTGAGCTCGTCGAGCAGGGCCGGCTCGTAGTCGCGGACCCGCGCGGGCAGCACCAGCGACTCCAGCGCGCTGGCCGGCATCGGCGCACCCGCGAGCTGCTCGATGGTGCGCAGCAGTCCGTCGGCGCCGCGCGGTCCCTTCGCCCCTCTCGTCGAACTCGGTGTGATCTGGTGCCAGGCGGTCGAGAACCGCGCCAGCGTGGTCGGCTCGACCGGCTCGATCTCGTGGCGCAGCCGGGCCAGCGAGCGCCGCCGCAGCCGGCGCAGCACCTCGACGTCGCACCACTCCTCACCCGCCCCGACGGGCCGGAACTCGCCGGACAGCACGCGGCCCTGCGCCTCCAGCCGCTGCAGGGTGTGCCGCACGACCGCGACGCCCAGCCCGAGCCGGGTCGCGACCTGCGCAGGCGTGAACGGCCCGTGGGTGCGGGCGTAGCGGCCGACCAGGTCGGCCAGGGGGTCCTCGACCGGCTCGGTGAACGCGGCGGGCGTCCCCGGCGGCGCGGGCACGCCGAGACCGTCGCGCAGCCGGGCGACGTCCTCGACCACGGCCCACGCGTCGCCGTACGGCATCCGGACCTCGACCACCCGCCGCCCGGCCACCAGGTCGCCGAGCCATTCGGCGACGGGCGCGTCGTCGCGGGCGCGGGCCGCCACCTCGGCGGTGGTCAGCGGCCCGAGGAGGCGGAGCAGGTCGACCACGCCCTCGGCATCGCGGGCCCGCCGCTCGGGGACGGTGCGCTGGAGCTCGGCCTCGACCTCGGCGAGCACGTCGGGGTCGAGCAGCTCGCGCAGCTCGGCGCGGCCCAGCAGCTCGGCGAGCAGTCCCTGGTCGAGGGTGAGCGCCGCGGCCCGGCGCTCGGCGAGGGGAGAGTCGCCCTCGTAGACGAACTGGGCGACGTAGCCGAACATCAGCGTCCGGGAGTACGGCGACGGCTGGGTCGTCTCGACCTCGGTGACCGTGACCTCGCGCTGCTCGACGCGGCGCAGGAGCGTGGTCAGGCCGGGGAGGTCGTAGACGTCGTTGAGCACCTCGCGCACGGTCTCGAGCACGATCGGGAACGACGGGTAGCGCGCCGCCACCTCGAGCAGCGCCGCGGCCCGCTGCCGCTGCTGCCACAGCGGCGAGCGGCGGCCGGGGTCGCGGCGGGGGAGCAGCAGCGCACGGGCGGCGCACTCGCGGAACCGGGCGGCGAAGAGCGCCGAGCCGCCGACCTCGCGGGTGACGATCTCCTCGATCTCGTCGGGCTCGAACGCGATCAGCTCCGCCCCCGGGGGCTCCGCGTCGGTGTCGGGGATCCGGATCACGATGCCGTCGTCGGAGGCCAGTGCCTGCCCGTCGACGCCGAACCGCTCGCGCAGCCGCGCGTTGATCGCGAGCGCCCACGGCGCGTGCACGGCCGTGCCGTAGGGGGAGTGGACGGCCAGCCGCCAGTCGCCGAGCTCGTCGCGGAAGCGCTCCACCAGC
Source organism: Nocardioides humi (assembly GCF_006494775.1). Classification (NCBI taxonomy): domain Bacteria; kingdom Bacillati; phylum Actinomycetota; class Actinomycetes; order Propionibacteriales; family Nocardioidaceae; genus Nocardioides; species Nocardioides humi. The sequence continues at coordinate 5,784,750 of NZ_CP041146.1, forward strand.
ACCGTCGTGTCGCTGGGCAGCACCCGCGTCGCCTCGACCTGCTCGCGGAGGTAGGCGACCAGGTTGGCGGCGGCGTTGTCGTCGAGGCCGACCTCTCGCGCCCGGGCCTCGGCGTCGGCGCCGGGCAGCGCGGCCAGCTCGCGGGTGAACACGCCGATCGCCTCGCCGAGCTCGGTAGGGCGCCCGGCGGTGTCGCCCTTCCAGAACGGCAGCCGGCCGGGCACGCCCGGCGCCGGGGTGACGATCACCCGGTCGTGGGTGATGTCCTCGATCCGCCAGCTGGTCGCGCCGAGGGCGAAGACGTCGCCGACCCGGCTCTCGTAGACCATCTCCTCGTCGAGCTCGCCGACTCGGCGGTTGGTGCCTTCTCCGGCGAGGAACACGCCGTACAGCCCACGGTCGGGGATGGTGCCGCCGCTGGTCACCGCCAGCCGCTGCGCGCCGGGGCGCCCGCTGACGACACCGGTGACCCGGTCCCAGGTGATCCGCGGGCGCAGCTCGGCGAACTCGTCGGAGGGGTACCGGCCCGCCAGCAGGTCGAGCACGGCGTCGTACGCCGAGCGCGGGAGCTGGGCGTAGGGGGCGCTCCGGCGGACCAGGGCGAACAGCTCGTCGACGTCCCACTCGTCGGCAGCGGTGGCCGCGACGACCTGCTGGGCGAGCACGTCGAGCGGGTTGGCGGGCACCCGGAGCGCCTCGATCCCGCCCGTCCGCATCCGGGCGACGGCGACGGCGGCGGGCGCGAGGTCGCCGCGGTGCTGCGGGAAGAAGACGCCGGCGGACGTCTCGCCGACCTGGTGACCCGCGCGCCCCACGCGCTGCAGCGCGCTGGCGACGCTCGGCGGGGAGGCGATCTGGAGCACCAGGTCCACCGCGCCCATGTCGATGCCGAGCTCGAGGCTGCTCGTGGCGACCACGGCGGGCAGCCGGCCGGACTTGAGGTCGTCCTCGACCAGCGCGCGCTGCTCCTTGGACACCGAGCCGTGGTGGGTGCGCGCCAGCACGGGCGTGGCGCCGGCCGCGGCGCCGGACTGGGCCATGATCTGCGCGGGCGGCTCGACGCCGTCGGCGCTCACCCCGGCCGCGATCTCGTTGAGGCGGGCGGTGAGCCGCTCGGCCGTGCGCCGGCCGTTGGTGAACACGATCGTCGAGTGGTGCGCGCCGATCAGGTCGGCGACCCGCTGCTCGACATGGGGCCAGATGCTCGCCCGCGCGGGTGGGGCGGTGGGGTCGTCGTCCTCGATCACCTGCCCGAGCTCGGTCATGTCCTCGACCGGCACCTCGACGCGCAGGTCCCACTCCTTGTGGGCCGGCGGGGCGACGATCTCGACCGGCGCGGTGCCGCCGAGGAAGCGGGCGACCTCCTCGGTGGGCCGGACGGTGGCGGAGAGCCCGACCCGCTGGGCCGGCCGGGGAGCAGGGCGTCGAGGCGCTCGAGGCTGAGCGCGAGGTGGGCGCCGCGCTTGGTGCCGGCGACGGCGTGCACCTCGTCGACGATGACGGTCTCGACGCCGCGCAGGGTCTCGCGGGCCTGGCTGGTGAGGATCAGGAAGAGCGACTCCGGCGTCGTGATGAGCACGTCGGGCGGCCGGGTCGCGAGCCGGCGGCGCTCGTTGGCGGGCGTGTCGCCGGAGCGGATGCCGACGGTGACGTCGGGCAGCGTGTGGCCCGCTCCGAGCCGCTCCGCGGTCTGGCGGATCCCGGTCAGGGGAGCCCGCAGGTTGCGCTCGACGTCGACGGCCAGCGCCTTGAGCGGCGAGACGTAGAGGACCCGGGTGCGGTGCAGCCGGTCGTCGGGGGCCGGGGTGGTCAGCAGCCGGTCGAGCCCGGCGAGGAAGGCGCTCAACGTCTTGCCGGACCCGGTCGGGGCCACGACGAGGGTGTGGTGGCCCCGACCGATCGCGTCCCACGCGCCGGCCTGGGCGGCGGTGGGCTCGGCGAAGGCCGCACGGAACCACGTGCGGGTCGCCTCGCTGAATCCGGCCAGGGGGTCGGCCGGCGGATCCACGTCCACCATTCCGCCATCCTCCCGCATGCCACCGACAGCGCCGCCACAATGGCGGGGTGGCTGTGGACGAGCGGAGGAGCCGGCGGCGCGATCTCGCGCTGGCGACGGGCGTGGGCGCGCTCGTCCTCGCCGTCGTGCTCGCCTGGCTGCTGCTGCGCGACGGGCCGGAGCCGGCCGCGCCCGCCGTCGTACCGGCCCGCACGGCGACGCCGACGCCCACGCCGGCACCCGCGCCGGCGCCGGAGCCCGTCCCGACCGACCCGTGCGCGCGGCCGGCGAGGACCGGGTTCGCGCCCACCTCGATCAGTATCGACGGCGTGGTGCGCAGGACGCGCGTCCTGGCCCTGCCCCGCGACGCGGCCGGCGTGCCCGGCGTGCCTCCCGTCTCCGACAAGGCGTCCTTCGCGTGGGACCGCGGCGGCGTCGAGCCCGGCTCGACGGAGGGCCACGTCCTCCTCAACGCCCACACCTGGCCCGACGGCACCGCGACCGGCAACCGGCTGCTCGACGGCCTCGAGGTGGGCGGCCGGATCGTGCTGCGGGCAGGGAGGCAGGTGGCCTGCTACACCGTGGCGGAGCGGACCGAGGTGCCCGCCACCGCCCGTCCGGCCCGCTGGGACGCGGTCGACGGCCCGCCGGCCGTCGTCATCGTCGTCTGCTCCGGCAAGCGGCTCGGCCCGGGGAGCTGGACCCATCGGACGCTGTGGGTCGCCACGCCGGTGCCGGCGGCGGCCTGACCGGGGTCAGACGGCGCCCGAGGTGGTGGACGCCACCGCGGCGCCGCCGTTGGCGCTCGCCGGCACGTGTCGCTCGAGCACCAGGGCCATCGCCGCGATCGCCGCGCACCCCGCGACCATCACGGCGATGTACGCCGCCGCGAGGTGGTGCTGGAGCAGGAAGCCGGCCACGACCGGCCCGGCGATCGCGCCGCCCTGGAAGGCCGCGGCGGTGATCGCGTTGTAGCGGCCCCGGTTGTGGTCGCTCGCGAGGTCGTTGGCCATCGCCGGCACGGTCGGCTGCAGCAGGGTCTCGCCGAGCGCGAACACGCCCATGTAGGCGAGCACCCCCGCGATCGCGACGCCGCCGCCGGGGACGACGCCGGCCAGGCCGAGCAGGCCCCAGGCGGCCGCCCAGATCCCGGCCATCGCGATCATCACGCGGGTGCGGAGGTGGCGCTTGATCCGGTTGAGCACCGAGAACTGGAGGACGACGATGACCACGGTGTTGACCGCGAACGCCAGCCCGATCGTGCGGGTGGAGACCTCCGCGGCCTGCCGGGCGAACCCGGGGAAGCCGGCCTCGTGCTGGCCGTAGCCGATGAACGTGCCGACGAAGGTGAGCAGCGTCAGCCAGCGCACGGCGGGCTGTCGCAGGATCGCGAGATAGCCGACCGTGGCCGGCGTCGTACCGTCCTCCGGGGCGGTGGCCCGGCCGTGGACGTGGCGCAGCGGGCCGAGGAGCAGGACGAGCGGGACCAGGCCGGTCAGCGCGTTCGCGACGAAGATGGCCGTGAAGGTGCCGGGCCGGTGGACGTCGGCGAACACGCCGCCGACGATGCCGCCGACGCCGATGCCGAGGTTGACCAGCGCGAAGTTGATGCCGAAGTACTGCTGGCGCAGCTCGCCGGTGACCACCGCCGCGATCAGCGCGTTGAACGCCGGCCAGGACGCCCCGAAGTTGAAGCCGATCAGGACCAGCGCCAGCGCGGCGACGAGCGGGGTGGTGGCGAAGGCCAGCACCACGTTGCCGACGGCCATCGCGGAGATCCCGACGAGCAGCACCGCGCGGGCGCCGTGCCGGTCGGTCATCGTGCCGCCGGGACCGGTCACCAGCAGCCCGACGATGGCGATCAGCGCCATCAGGGTCCCGGACAGGCCGAGCTCGAAGCCGCGCACCTCGTGGAGGTAGATCAGCGTGAACGGCAGGGTCAGGCCGCGCCCCAGGGTCTGGATCGCGACCGTCGACAGCAGCCACCGCCCCTCGGTGGGCAGGGCGGCCCAGAAGCTCCTCACCTGGCGGGCAGGGTCGCGGCGTACGAGGCCCCGCGGTGCACCCAGGCGCCCAGGGCCTCGTCGGTGGCGAGGTCCGCCGCGTCGACGCGCAGCCAGCCGCCGAGCTCCCGCCCGCGCATCACCATGGGGAAGGCGGGCGTGCTCGCCAGCAGCTGCGCCCCTCCGCCGGGTCGATCCGGACCATCAGCCCGCCCTGGCCGCTGACGGCGACGGCCATGTGGCCGCCGACCAGGAACGCCAGCCCGCCGAACATCCTCTTCTCGCTCAGCTCGTGCCCGGCCGCACCCGGCTCCTCCGCGAGGAGGTCACGGAGCCGCCCGGCCAGCTCTTCGTCGTACGCCATGGGACGAGGCTAGGACGCGTCACCGACAGTGATCGACCGGTTTAGAGGTTCCGCCAGTAGGTGACGCCTGCTGCGCGCCGCGACGCACGCACGCTGGCGGCGTTGCGGCCGCTCGAAAGGCGATCCAGCCTGCCTTCGCGTCCAGGTCTGAACGAAGTGGCCTTTGCCATCGCACGCGCCTCGCGACGCTCGCGACGACCCCACCTACTGGCGGAACCTCTTACGCGGAACCTCCAAGAGGTTCCCGGCTGGCTCACGCTCGCTCCGCGGCTCCGCCCAGCCGCGCGAGGACGTCGTCGAGGGCGGCGTACCCCTCGTCGACGCCGACCTCCATGCCGCTGGCGAGCATGCCGGCGCGGGCCTCGAAGTCGTAGACCACCGAGAGCGCCTCGAGCCGGGTGCGGCCGCCGGGCAGCTCGTGGAAGGTCAGCGTGTCGAGGCTGACCGCGTCGGGCATCTCCTCGAACCCGAAGGTCTGCACGATCCTCTCGTTCTCGTCCACGCGGTGGACCGCGCCGTAGAAGTGGGCGATCTCCTCGCCGTCGCGGGTGGCGGTGTAGCGGTACTCGCCGCCGGTGCGCATGTCCCAGACCTCGATGTCCATCGCGATCGAGTGGGGACCCATCCACTGCCGGACCAGCTCGGGGTCGACGTGGGCGCGGTAGACGAGCTCGCGCGGGGCATCGAACTCGCGGACCATCCGCACGGTGGGGACGTCGGGATCCGCCTCGATCGTGGTGGTGGGGTGGGCGTCGGTGGTGGTCATCCTGCTGCTCCTTCTGCTCGGTCGTGCTCGGTGGACGCGTCCTCGCCCTGCATCCGGGCCAGGACCCGGTCGAGGCGCTGGTAGCGCTCCTCGGCCTGCTGCCGGTATCTCTCGATCCACTTCGTCATCAGGTCGAACACCTCCGCGTCCAGGTGGACCGGCCGGCGCTGCGCGTCGCGGCTGCGCCGGACCAGGCCCGCCTCCTCGAGCACCTTGAGGTGCTTGGAGACGGCCTGGAGCGAGACGTCGTACGGCGCCGCCAGCTCGCTCACCGTCGCGTCGCCCGCCGCCAGGCGGGCCACCATGTCCCGCCGGGTCGGGTCGGCGAGAGCGCCGAAGACCCGGGACAGCCGGTCGTCGTACTCAACCATGAGGTTGAGCAAACATCCGTGCACGGCCCATTGTCAACCGTCTGGTTGAGAAAGAGTCAGCCGCGCGCCATCGGCGGCGAGACCGCGGTCGCGGGGCCGCGGCGGTAGAGCAGGGCCCGGCGGCCGCCGGCCTCGGTCGGCTCGCCCCGGGCGTCGGTGGGGACGACGAAGCCGTCGGTGCCGAGCACCTTGCGGCGGAAGTTGCCGAGGTCCGGGGGAGTGCCCCAGACCGCGGCATAGACCCGGCGCAGCTCGGGGAGCGTGAACGGCTCGGCGACGAACTCGGTCGCCAGCGTGGTGTACTCCAGCTTCGCCCGCACCCGCTCCCGGGCGTCGAGCAGGATCTGGCGGTGGTCGAAGGCGAGCGTCGGCGCGTCCGGGCCCTCCAGCAGGTCGTCGACCACCCACCAGCGCGCGTCGGCCGCGTCGGTGCCGGCCCGCGGCTCGGGCAGGTCGGGCGCGAGCGCGACGTGCGCGATGGACACGACCCGCTGGCGCGGGTCGCGGTCGGGGGCGGAGTACGTCCTCAGTTGTTCGAGGTGGCCGGGGAAGCGGTCGACGCCCGTCTCCTCGCGCAGCTCGCGCCAGGCCGCCTGCTCGGCGTCCTCGTCCGGCTCGACGAACCCGCCGGGCAGCGCCCAGGATCCCGCGAAGGGCTCCTCGCCGCGCTCGACCAGCAGCACGGCGAGGGCGCCGTCGCGGATGGTGAAGACCGCCAGGTCGACCGCGACGGCGAACGGCGACCGTTCCCATGGCGCGAGCGCGTCTCCGGCGCGTTGATGAGGGGCAGCAAGCTGCCGTCGCGCGCCTCCCGCCGCGCTGCCGCGCTCCGATGCCGAGGTCATCGGGCCACCTCCACGCCGGCCGCGGCCATCTCCGTAAGCGCCGCCTGCGACGACTCGGGAGCGACGCCGGCGTGCAGGCCGTCGAGCAGGCGTACCCGGAAGCCCGCCTTCACCGCGTCGAGGGCGGTCGCGCGGACGCAGTAGTCGGTCGCGATGCCGGTGACGTCGACGTCGCTCACGCCCGCCGCCCGCAGGACGTCGAGCAGCCGCTCGCCGGCGTCGGTGACGCCCTCGAAGGCGGAGTACGCCGGCTCGCCCATGCCCTTCACGACGTGGTGCGTCACGGCGTCGGTCGCCAGCTCGGGGGCGTACTCCGATCCCGCCTCGCCCTGCACGCAGTGCACCGGCCAGGTGGTCACGAAGTCCGGATCCTCGCCGGGCTCGTGGAAGTGCCCGCCGTTGGTCTCGCCCGCGCGGTGCCAGTCGCGGGACGCGGCCACGAGCGCGTAGTCGCCCGCGTGGGCGCCGAGGTGCGCGCTGATCCGGCCGGCGACCTCGCGGCCGCCGGCGACGCCGAGCGAGCCGCCCTCGACGAAGTCGTTCTGGACGTCGACGACGATCAGGGCCCGCTTGCTCTCCTCGTTCATCGTGCTCTCCTCTCGAAGGGTGGTGGTCAGGTACGGCGGCCCGGCGGCCACGGTGCGTGCGTCGGCCGGGAGGGTGGCGAGGCTCGCGGCGGCGAAGTCGCGGACCTCGGCGAGGCTCGGGCGGTGCACGACCTCGCCGACCCGGATGAGGGGGACCTGGACCGTCCGCGCAGGCCGGTCCTCGGGCACCGGGGCGTCTTGGCCGGTGAACCACTCGGCGCGCAGGATCCCGGCGTCGTCGTACTCCCGGAAGGTCTGCTTGCGCCCGCCCACCGACGCCTTGTCCTGGGACTTCTTCGCCACCGACCGCAGCGGATCGCCGGGTGCGTCGGCGATGGCGACCAGCTTGTAGACCATGCTCGCGGTCGGGTGGCCGGAGCCCGTGGCGACGCGGGTGCCGACGCCGTACCCGTCGATGGGAGCGTCGGCGAGCGCGGTGATCACGAACTCGTCGAGGTCGCTGGTCACCACGATCCGCGTCCTCGTGGCACCGAGCGAGTCGAGCAGCACCCGCGCCCTGTGCGACTCCTCGGCGAGATCGCCGGAGTCGATCCGGACCGCACCCAGGTCGGTCCCCGCGACCTCGACCGCGGTGCGGATGCCCTCGGCGATGTCGTAGGTGTCGACCAGCAGCGTGGTCCCGACGCCGAGCGCCTCGACCTGGCTGCGGAAGGCGTCGGCCTCGGTGTCGTGGGCCAGCGTGAACGCGTGCGCGGCGGTGCCGGCGGTCGGGACGTCGTACCTCCGCCCGGCGGCGAGATTGCTCGTCGTCGCGAAGCCGGCGAGGTAGGCCGCCCGCGCGGTCGCGACCGCCGCCTCCTCGTGGGTACGTCGGCCGCCCATCTCGATGATCGGCCGGTCCCGTGCGGCGTCGACCATCCGGGCCGCCGCGCTCGCGATGGCCGTGTCGTGGTTGAGGACGCTCAGCACCAGCGTCTCCAGCAGCAGGCACTCCCCGAGGCTCCCGCTGACGGTGAGGACCGGGCTGCCGGGGAAGTACAGGTCGCCCTCGCGGTAGCCGTCGACGTCGCCGGAGAACCGGAAGTCCGTGAGCCACTGCGCGGTCTCGGCCCCGATCACGCCCTCCTCCTGCAGCCAGGCGAGCTCGTCGGCGTCGTAGGTGAACCGCTCGATCGCCTCCAGCAGCCGGCCGAGCCCGGCGAGCATGCCGTAGCGCCGGCCCTCCGGCAGGCGGCGCGCGAAGGCCTCGAAGACCGCCGGCCGGCCGGCGCTGCCGTCGCGCACGAAGGAGTCGAGCATGGTGAGCTCGTAGCGGTCGGTGAGCAGTCCGGTGCGTCCGGGGCGGTCCATCGCGGCTCCTCGATGTTGTAGTCAAGTTGACTATAACAGGCGTGCTCTAGTGTCCCCAGCATGGCGCGGCGGACAGGGGCGGACGAGGCCGCCGACGCCTACGAGCGGCATCTCGCCGAGCACGACCGCGACCGGCGCCGTGCCCAGGGGGCGTTCTACACCCCGCCCGAGCTGGTGGCGTGGGTGCTCGACCACGCGCTGCCGGCCGACGGCACGGCCGTGACGGTCCTCGATCCCGCGTGCGGCACCGGGCACTTCCTGGTCGCCGCGGCCCGGCGGCTCGGCGTACGCGCGGTGCACGGCTCCGACCTCGACCCGGAGGCGATCCGGATCGCCCGCGAGCGGCTGCACGCGGAGGACCCCACCGTCCCGGCGGAGGAGATCGAGCGTCAGGTGGTGGTCGCCGACGGGCTGACCGCCTGGGCGGGCCGGACCTTCGCCGCCGTTGTCGGCAACCCGCCCTTCCTCGGTCAGCTCCGACGCCACTCCGCCGGACGGAGCGAGGAGCACCGGCGCGGCCTCGGCGCCTACACCGACACCAGTGCGGTGTTCCTGCGCCGATCGCTCGACCTCGTCGGTCAGGGCGGCGTCGTCGCCCTGGTGCAGCCGCTGTCCGTGCTGGCCGCCCGCGACGCGGGCGCCGTCCGGGCGGCGGTGGCGTCGCGCGGGGCGGTGACGGACTTCTGGTGCGCCGACGGGCCGGTCTTCGCCGGCACGCCGGTGCTGACCTGCGTGCCGGTCGTCCGGGTCGGCGCGGCCCCGTCCACCGACCCGGACGGGTGGGGCGCGCTGGCGGCCCCGGCGTTCGGGATCCCCGCCGTCACGCTGCCGCCGGGGACCGGGACGGTCGGCGATCTGGCGGACTGCACCGCCGACTTCCGCGACCAGTACTACGGCCTCGCGCCGTTCGTCCACGACCGCCTGCCCGGCGGCGTCCCGCTCGTCACCACCGGCCTGATCGATCCCGCCGAGTCGCGCTGGGGCCGGGCGCCGACCCGCTTCGCCCGCCGGCGGTACGACGCCCCGTCGGTCGATCTCGCCGCCCTCCGCGCCGGCGGGGGACTGGCCCGGTGGGCCGACGCCCGGCTGGTGCCCAAGCTGCTGGTGGCCGGGCAGGGCCGGGTGATCGAGGCCGTCGCCGACGAGCACGGCGCCTGGCTGCCGTCGGTGCCTGTCGTCAGCGTCGTCCCCGGCGTCCGTGCGGACCTGTGGCGGCTGCTGGCCGTCCTGCTCGCCCCGCCCGTCGTCGCCCACGCCGCCGCCCGCTACCTCGGCACCGGCCTGACGCCCGGCTCGGTCAAGGTCAGCGCGCGCCAGGTCGCCGCGCTGCCCCTTCCCGCCGACGAGCACGCCTGGGCCGAGGGCGCCCGGCTGGCCCGGGTCGCCCAGGCCGCCGCCTCCGGCGACGAGCGCGCCGCGCTGCTGGCGGCCACCGGGCGGATCATGACCGACGCCTACCGGGCCGACCCGGCGTCGTACGACTGGTGGTGGGGGCGGGTCCGGCGACGGCCCGATGAGTCCGGCGACCCCGGCTGGTCCACCCCGGCATGAGCGAGTTCCTTGCCGACGGGGTCGAGCTGTTCGCGGGAGTCTGCGTGCGCGACTACGCGCAGGCCCGGCCGTGGTACGAGGCGCTGCTGGGCGGCCCGCCGTCCTTCCTCGCCCACGACACCGAGGCGGTCTGGGAGCTGGCGCCGCACCGCTGGCTGGTCGTCGAGCAACGCCCGGAGCGGGCCGGGTACGCCGCGCAGACCGTGTTCGTCGACGACCTCGACGCCCGGGTCGCCGCCGCCTCGGCACGCGGTGTCGACCCGGCCGACCGCGAGACGTACGGCGACGGCGTCCGCAAGGTGGTCTACCGCGACGCCGACGGCAACGAGATCGGCTTCGGGGGCAACCCGCTCGCCGATCCCCCTGCCGAGTGACGCCCTACTTGGCCGAGGTGCAGAGGATCTCGGGCTGGGCCGCCACGGCGATGGCGCCCGGCGGCGTCTCGCTGCCCCCGGTGTTCTCCACGGTGTAGGAGATGCCGACCCGGAAGGGGCTGCCCAGGGCGATCGTCGTGTACTCCGACTGCGTCAGGCCGAACGAGCCCGAGTAGACCGGCGCGTCGTCGCTGAGGACGGAGATGGTCGCCCGGCCGGCCAGGTCCGAGTTGTCGCCGATGCCGAAGCGCGCTCGCAGCTGGATGCACTCGCGGGCGACATTGAAGTCGATCAGGCCCGTGGTGGTTCCGTTCCACTGGTACCCGATGAACGCCGGCGAGTACGGGACACCGTTGATGGTGGCGCTCTTCGACGTTCCCCAGCCGTCGCGGTGGCGAACGCCCTGCTTGGTGAGATCGCGCCACTCGTAGACCCCGACCTTGACCTTGGCCGACTTCGTCTTCGGCCCGGTCACACTGACGACGCGGTACTTGCGGGTGACGGCCTTGGTGGTCTTGTCCTTGAGCTTGTACGTGCCGTTGGCCTTCACCTTGGCGGTGGCCTGGGTCTTCCACTTCGACCCGGGCCGCTTCTGCTGCAGCGAGACCCGGCTGATCTTCTTGCCCTTCACCGCACCGGTGATGACGACCTTCTTGCCGCGCAGGACGACGTCGCTCTTGACGGCGATGGTGATCGCCTGCGCGGCCGCCGCCCTGGTCGCAGGCTCCGGAGAGGCGGCGTGCGCGGGGGTGGCGAGGGTGAGTGATGCGATGAGCAGCAGGGCCGAGGGGCCCGAGGTGAGCAGCCGCATGGGGTCTCCAGTCAGTTCGTCGGTGCCGGGCGCGGCGATGGACGTCGTCGCTGACAACGACCGATGCCCCGCGGGACTGTGACTGAAACCACGGCCGGCGCCTCGGCCCTACCGTCCCCGCAGCCGGCGACCGAGCGCGGCCGCGGTCGAGACGACCGCGCCGGCCAGCCGCTCCCGCCGGCGTGGATCGGCCTCCTCGGTCGGATAGGTGAGGGCGACGCCCGCGACCGGCATCCCGTTGTGGTCGAGCACCGCGGCCGCGACGCTGGCCATCCCGGCGGTGACCTCGCTGTCCTCGACGGCGTAGCCGCGCTGCCGGGTCTCGGACAGCACCGATCGCAGTGCCGTGGGAGAGCCGGGGCCGATGCCGGTGCGGTCGACGAACGCCGCTCGGTCGGGGTAGAGCGCGCGGACCTGGCTGGCCGGCAGGTGGGCCAGGATCGCCCGGCCGCTCGCGGTGAGGTGCGACGGCAGCCGGACCCCGACATCGGTCACCAGCGGGGGGCGGCCGGGTGCGCGCTCCTCGACGACGTAGAGGACGTCGCGCCCGTGCGGGACGGCGAGGTGGGCGCTGTGGCCGGTCCGGTCGACCAGGGCCGCCAGCGGCCGGCGGGCGAGGCGCTGCAGGGGTGCCTGGCGGGCGTACCCCGAGCCCACCTCGAAGGCCGCCACACCCAGGCCGTAGCGCCGCTCGTCGGCCAGGTGGACGACGAAGCCCTCGTCCGCCATCGCCTGGAGCAGGTGGTACGTCGTGGACCGCGGGATCCCCAGCTCGCGGGCGATCCGCTCGACGGCGACCGGCTCGGGCTGGCCGGCGAGGAAGCGCAGCACCCGCAGCGCCCGGGTCGCCGCCGGAACCTGCGTCATCGCCGCCTCCATGTCTCGGATCCGAGACTCATCATGCCGCTCCGCTCTGGTGTCCGCCACCCCGGAGGCGCTGGAATCGGAGTATGGAGACAGTGACGGTGGGAACGGGGCCGGTCTCGTTCGACGACGTGGTGGCGGTCGCGCGCAACGGTGCCGGAGTGGTGATCGGCGACGAGGCCCTGGCAGCCATCGACAAGGCGCGAGCGGTCGTCGACGACCTCGCCGCGTCCCCGACCCCCCACTACGGCGTCTCGACCGGGTTCGGCGCCCTGGCCAACCGGCATATCGCACCCGAGCTCCGGGCCCAGCTGCAGCGATCGCTGGTCCGCTCGCACGCCGCCGGCAGCGGCCCCGAGGTCGAGCGCGAGGTCGTCCGCGGCCTGATGCTGCTGCGGCTCTCGACGCTCGCGACCGGCCACACCGGCGTACGACGCGAGACGGCCGAGCTGCTCGCCGCGCTCCTCACGCACGAGATCACGCCGGTCGTCCACGAGTACGGCTCGCTCGGCTGCTCCGGCGACCTCGCGCCGCTCGCACACTGCGCGCTGGCGCTGATGGGGGAGGGACCGGTCCGCACCGCCGACGGCGAGCTCACCGACGCCGCGACCGCGCTCGCCGCGGCCGGACTGACGCCGGTCGAGCTGCAGGAGAAGGAGGGCCTGGCGCTGATCAACGGCACCGACGGCATGCTCGGCATGCTGGTGCTGGCGATCCACGACCTCACCGACCTGCTGCGCGTCGCGGACATCTCCGCCGCGATGTCGGTCGAGGGCCAGCTCGGCACCGACCGCGTGTTCGCCCCCGAGCTGCAGGCGATCCGCCCGCATCCCGGCCAGGCCGCGTCCGCCGCCAACCTCACCGCGCTGCTGCGCGACTCCGGTGTCGTCGCCTCCCACCGCGGCCCCGACTGCAACCGGGTCCAGGACGCCTACTCGCTGCGCTGCTCGCCGCAGGTGCACGGCGCCGCGCGCGACACCGTCGCGCACGCGGCGAGCGTGGCCGCGCGCGAGCTGGCGGCCGCCGTCGACAACCCGGTCGTCCTGGCCGATGAGGGGCGGGTGGAGTCCAACGGCAACTTCCACGGCGCGCCGGTCGCCTATGTGCTCGACTTCCTCGCGATCGTCGCCGCCGACGTCGCCTCGATCGCGGAGCGCCGTACCGACCGCTTCCTCGACAAGGCCCGCAACCACGGCCTGCCGCCCTTCCTCGCCGACGACCCGGGCGTCGACTCGGGGCTGATGATCGCGCAGTACACCCAGGCCGCGATCGTCTCCGAGCTCAAGCGGCTCGCGGCGCCGGCGTCGGTCGACTCGATCCCCTCCAGCGCGATGCAGGAGGACCACGTCTCGATGGGCTGGTCCGCCGCTCGCAAGCTGCGCCGCTCCGTCGACGGCCTCACCCGGGTGCTCGCCGTCGAGCTGATGACCGCCGCCCGCGCCCTCGACCTGCGCGCGCCGCTGGAGCCCAGCCCCGCCACCGGCGCCGTCGTCCGCCTGCTCCGCGACAGCGGTGTCGGCGGACCCGGCACCGACCGCTTCCTCGCCCCCGAGATCGACATCGCCTACCAGCTCGTCGCCGACCGCTCCGTGACCGCGGCCGTCGCGAACGTGATCGGAGAACTCGCATGACCGACTCCACCAACCCGCGCCTGCCCATCCACGCCGCCACCGGCACCGAGCTGACCGCGAAGTGCTGGCAGACCGAGGCGCCGCTGCGGATGCTGATGAACAACCTCGACCCCGAGAACGCCGAGCGCCCCGAGGACCTCGTCGTGTACGGCGGCACCGGCCGGGCCGCGCGCAGCTGGGAGGCGTACGACGCGCTGGTGCGCACCCTGCGCGACCTCGAGCCCGACGAGACCATGCTGGTCCAGAGCGGCAAGCCGGTCGGCGTCATGCGCACCCACGAGTGGGCGCCGCGCGTGCTCATCGCCAACTCCAACCTCGTGGGCGACTGGGCGAACTGGGAGGAGTTCCGGCGCCTCGAGGAGCTCGGGCTGACCATGTACGGCCAGATGACGGCCGGGTCGTGGATCTACATCGGCACCCAGGGCATCCTCCAGGGCACCTTCGAGACCTTCGCCGCGGTCGCCGACAAGCGCTTCGGCGGCACGCTGGCCGGCACGATCACGCTCACCGCGGGCCTCGGCGGCATGGGCGGCGCCCAGCCGCTGGCCGTCACCATGAACGACGGCGTCGCGATCTGCGTCGACGTCGACGAGTCCCGCATCCAGCGCCGGATCGAGCACCGCTACCTCGACGTACGGGCCGACTCGCTCGAGCACGCGCTGGAGCTGGCGGTCGCCGCCCGCGACGAGCGCCGCGCCCTCTCCATCGGCCTGCTCGGCAACGCCGCCGAGGTGTTCCCGCGGCTGCTGGAGCTGAAGGCGCCGATCGACGTCGTCACCGACCAGACATCCGCGCACGACCCGCTGTCGTACCTGCCGCTCGGCATCCCCTTCTCCGAGTGGCACGACCGCGCTGCTCGCGACCCGGAGGCGTTCACCAAGGAGGCGCAGGCCTCGATGGCGGCACACGTGCGGGCGATGGTGGAGTTCCAGGACGGCGGCGCCGAGGTGTTCGACTACGGCAACTCGATCCGCGACGAGGCCCGCAAGGGCGGCTACGACCGGGCGTTCGCGTTCCCGGGCTTCGTGCCCGCGTACATCCGGCCGCTGTTCTGCGAGGGTCGCGGGCCGTTCCGGTGGGCGGCGCTGAGCGGCGACCCGGCCGACATCGCCGCCACCGACAAGGCGATCCTCGAGCTGTTCCCCGAGAACGAGCGGCTCCGCAAGTGGATCACCATGGCTCAGGAGCGGGTGCACTACCAGGGCCTGCCGGCCCGGATCTGCTGGCTCGGGTACGGCGAGCGCCACCTCGCGGGCCTCAAGTTCAACGAGATGGTGCGCACCGGTGAGCTCAAGGCGCCGATCGTGATCGGGCGCGACCATCTCGACTGCGGCTCGGTCGCGTCGCCGTACCGCGAGACGGAGGCGATGCTCGACGGCTCCGACGCGATCGCCGACTGGGCGCTGCTCAACGCGCTGGTCAACACCGCCTCCGGCGCCACCTGGGTCTCGATCCACCACGGCGGCGGCGTCGGCATGGGCCGCTCCATCCACGCCGGACAGGTGTGCGTCGCCGACGGCACCGAGCTGGCGGCTGCGAAGATCGAGCGCGTGCTGACCAACGATCCGGGCATGGGCGTCATCCGCCACGTCGACGCCGGCTACGACCGCGCTGTCGAGGTCGCCGCCGAGCGCGGGGTCAGGGTGCCGATGCATGGCTGACTTCGAGGAGATGTGGCGCGACCTCACGCCCGTCGGCCGCTCGGCCTCGTCCGGCGGCTACTTCCGCCAGCCCTGGCTGTCCGCCGAGCTCGAGCTGCGCGCGTGGTTCCGCTCGGCCGCGGCCGATCGAGGACTGGAGGTCGAGGAGGACCCGTTCGGCAACCTGGTCGCCTGGTGGGGACCTGTCGCCGGCGACGGCGCGGTGCTGACCGGGTCGCACCTCGACTCCGTCCTCGACGGCGGCGCGTACGACGGCCCGCTCGGCGTCGTGTCCTCGTTCGCCGCGCTCGACGTGCTGCGCTCGCGCGGCGTCTCGCCGTCGCGGCGGCTCGGCATCGCCGCCTTCGTCGAGGAGGAGGGCTCCCGCTTCGGCCGGGCCTGCCTGGGCTCGCGGCTCGCCGTGGGCGCGCTCTCCTGGGAGGAGGCGCGCGAGCTGACCGACCGCGACGGCGTACGGCTGGGCGACGTCGTCGAGGGCGGTACCTCCACGCTGCTCGACGGGCTGTCCACCTACGTCGAGCTGCACGTCGAGCAGGGTCGCGCGCTCGTGGACCTCGACGCAGCGGTCGGGTCGGCAGCGCGATCTGGCCGCACGGCCGCTGGCGCTACGACGTCGCGGGCCGCGCCGACCACGCCGGCACCACCCGGATGGAGGACCGCGCCGACCCGATGCTCACCTACGCGATGACCGCGCTCGCCGCCAACAAGCAGGCCCGGCTCTCCGGCCAGCGGGCCACCTTCGGCCGGATCGACGTCCGCCCCAACGGCACCAACGCCGTGCCCTCCCACATCACCGCCTGGCTGGACGCGCGGGCCGAGTCGAGCGAGGCGCTGGCCCGGCTCACCGGCGCGATCGAACGCCAGGCCCGCGAGCGCGCCGACCGCGACGGCACCTCTGTCGAGGTCACCCGCGAGTCGGTCAGCGGCGAGGTCTCCTTCGACGCCGCGTTGCGGGACGGACTGGCCGCCCGGCTCGGCGACGTACCGGTGCTGCCCACCCAGGCCGGCCACGACGCCGGCATCCTGCAGGACGCCGGCATCGCCAGCGCGATGCTGTTCGTCCGCAACCCGAGCGGCGTCTCGCACTCGCCGTACGAGAGCGCGGAGACGGCCGACTGCCTGGCCGGCGTCGCTGCGCTCGCCGACGCCCTCGCTGGACTGGTCGCCCCGTGACGGCGTACCTGCTGGAGAGGGCGTGGGTCGACGGCCAGGTGCGTGACGACGTGCTCGTGGAGATCGAGGACTCACGCATCACATCCGTCACACCGAGTGGGCAGTTCATGCGCTTGTCAGGCGTTGCAACACCTGACAAGCGCATGGATCCCCGGACATCCGGGGATCCATGCACCCGCCTCCCCGGCCTCACCCTCCCCGGCTTCGCCAACACCCACAGCCACGCCTTCCACCGCGCCCTGCGCGGCCGCACGCAGCGGGGGAGCGGGACGTTCTGGACCTGGCGCGAGCAGATGTACGCCGTGGCGGCCCGGCTGGACCCGGACCTCTACTTCGACCTCGCCCGCGCCACCTACGCCGAGATGCTCGCGGCGGGCTACACCTCGGTCAGCGAGTTCCACTACGTCCACCACCAGCCCGACGGCACGCCGTACGACGACCCGAACGCGCTCGGCCACGCCCTCGTGGCCGCCGCCGAGACCACAGGGATCCGGCTCACCCTGCTCGACACCTGCTACCTGGCCGGCGGCATCGGCGTCCCCCTCGGCGACGCCCAGCGCAGGTTCGGCGACGGCGACGCCGACCGCTGGGCCGAGCGGGTCGCGGCGATCGAGCACCACGACGTCGGCGGCGCGATCCACTCGGTGCGTGCTGTTCCGCGCGACCAGATGCGCACGGTCGTGGCCGCCACACGGAACAAGCCCCTGCACGCCCATGTCTCCGAGCAGCCCGCGGAGAACGAGGCCTGCCTCGCGGCGTACGGCCTCACCCCCACCGCACTCCTGGCCGAGGAGGGCGCGCTCGGCCCGGACACCACCGCCGTGCACGCCACCCACCTCACCGACGCCGACATCCGGCTGCTCGCCGACAGCGACACCGAGGTCAGCCTCTGCCCGACCACCGAGCGCGACCTCGGCGACGGCATCGGCCCGGCCCGCGCCCTCACCGACGCGGGCGTGCGGATCGGCGTCGGCAGCGACAGCCAGGCCGTCGTGGACCCGTTCGAGGAGATCCGGGCGGTCGAGATGGACGAGCGCCTCGCCTCCCTGAGCCGAGGCAGGTACGCCGCCGCCGACCTGCTCACCCGCACCGCCGGCCGGATCGCGGTCGGCGAGCCCGCCGACCTGGTCACCCTCGACCTCGCCTCGCCGAGGACCGCCGGCACCGGAGCGGACGAGCACACCGCCGTCTTCGCCGCGACCGCAGCCGACGTGACCCACGTGGTCGCCGGCGGCCGGGTCGTCTTCGACGGCGACCACGGGCGCGTCGGCCGCGATCTGGCCGCCGCGATCGAGAGGCTATGGGCGTGAGCACCCTCATCACCGGCATCGGCGAGCTGGTCACCAACGACCCCGACCTCGGCACCCGCACCGACGCCGCCGTGGTGATCGACGACGGAGTCATCGCCTGGGTCGGCGACGCGGCCGCCGCGCCCGCCGCCGACGAGGCGTTCGACGCGCAGGGCCGGGCGGTGCTGCCGGGCTTCGTCGACAGCCACAGCCACCTGGTGTTCGCCGGGGACCGGGCGCTGGAGTTCCAGGCCCGGATGGCGGGGGAGTCGTACGCCGCCGGCGGGATCCGCACCACCGTCGCCGCCACCCGCGCCGCCACCGACGACCGGCTCGCCGCCGGCGTCGCCCGCCACGTCGCCGAGATGCACCGCCAGGGCACCACCACCGTCGAGATCAAGTCCGGCTACGGCCTCACCGTCGACGACGAGGCCCGCTCGCTGCGGATCGCGCGCGAGTTCACCGACGAGACCACCTTCCTCGGTGCGCACGTCGTGCCGCCGGAGTATGCCGACGACCCGGCGGCGTACGTCGCCCTCGTCACCGGCCCGATGCTGGAGGCCGCCGCGCCATACGCTCGCTGGATCGACGTCTTCTGCGAGACGGGCGCGTTCGACGAGGACCAGGCCCGCACCATCCTGCGGACGGGAGAGGCGGCCGGGCTGAAGGGACGTCTGCACGCCAACCAGCTCGGCGAGGGCCCGGGCGTGCAGCTCGCCGCCGAGCTCGGCCTGACCGCCGTCGACCACTGCACCTACCTCACCGACGACGACGTGCACGCGCTCCGCGACGCCGGCACCGTCGCCACCCTGCTGCCCGGCGTGGAGTTCAGCACCCGGCACCCCTATCCGGACGCCCGCCGGCTGCTCGACGCCGGCGTCACCGTCGCGCTCGCCAGCGACTGCAACCCCGGCTCCTGCTACACCAGCTCGCTGCCGTTCTGCATCGCGCTGGCCGTGCGGGAGATGGGGATGACCCCCGGCGAGGCCGTGTGGGCTGCCACCGCCGGTGGAGCCGCGGCGCTGGGCCGCACCGACGTCGGCGTCGTCGCACCCGGCAAATGCGCCGACCTCCTGCTGCTGGATGCGCCCACCCACGTGCACCTCGCCTACCGCCCCGGCGTGCCGCTCGTCGCCCGCACCTGGAGCGCATGAGCACCTAGGGTGGCTGTCATGAGTCGCAAGCGCGCGATCTGGCTGACCATCGGTGGCGTCCTGGTCGTCGTACTCATGGCAGGGCTGGCGATCTTCCAGCCCTGGCTGCTGTTCGTCGACAAGGAGGTCGACGAGGGCGACGACGCCGGCGCGGTCGTCGGCACGGCGTCCGGCGGCCTGACCGACACGGCGGTCCCGTCCGCGGACGGAGCGGGGGAGACCCGGGTCGTGCTCGCGTCGGCGGAGTTCATCGACGCCGAGCACGGCACGACCGGTACAGCGGTGATCTACCGGCGCAGCGACGGCAGCAGGTCCCTGCGGATCGAGGACCTCGACACCTCCAACGGCCCCGACCTGCACGTCTGGCTCACCGACCGGCCCAGCGGCGGCGACTGCGACGGCTGCCGCGGCTCGTGGGGCATCTACGACGACGGCGCATATGTCGAGCTCGGCGCGCTCAAGGGCAACCAGGGCAGCCAGAACTACGAGATCCCCGACGACGCCGACCTCGCGCCGATGCGGTCCGTCGTGATCTGGTGCGACCGCTTCAACGTCGCCTTCGGCACCGCGGCGATCGGCTGAGCCGTGTCTCCCGACGCCGACGACGCCCAGGGGAGCATGCCGAGCGCCCGCCGCGGCGGGGCGTGGTGGTCGACGGCTGGTTCGCCAGCCATGCCGACAGCGGCACGCCCGGACCGCACCTGCGGCTGCGGGCCTCCGACTTCGAGGAGCTCGTGATCCGCACCGATCAGGTGCCCGAGCTCTGCTCGCTGCTCCGGTCCGTCGCCGCGCGGGTCGAGGAGCAGTGGGAGCGCGACGGCGAGCGATACGCCGACGAGGTCGTCCGCCGCTCGCCTGACCCCCAGGACCCCGGGGTCGAGCGTGCCGCCGCGCTCGAGCGGCTGCGGCTGGTCGCGTCGGTCGCCGAGCACGCCGACGAGGTCGTCGCGCTGATCCAGGACGCGGAGAGCACCGATGAGGCGGTCGACGCCGTCGCCGCGCTGCTCGGCGCCGACCCGGCCCGGGTGCTGGCCGCGCTCGCCCGGTTCAACCTGCTCGCCCTCACCCGCCCGGCCACGGCGCGACGCTGGCAGGTCCTCGACGGCGAATGACCGGATCCCCGCTCGTCTCCGGCGATCCGGCCCCGAGGATGGGCCCGTGACGAACGAGACCGCCGCCATCGCCCCCGACACCAAGGACTGGACCTGGGTGCTCGACCGTCCGTGCCCGGACTGTGGGTTCGACGCGGCCGCCGTCGATCGCGGCTCGTTCGGTGCGGTCATCCGCGACAACGCCGGCTTCTGGGCCACCGCGCTGGCCGACCCGCTGGCCGGCCGGCGACCGGCGCCGGACGTGTGGTCGCCCACCGAGTACGCCTGCCACGTGCGCGACGTCCACCGCGTCTTCGCGGGCCGCGTGCAGCAGATGCTCACCGAGGACGACCCGCGGTTCGCGAACTGGGACCAGGACGAGGCCGCCGTGGCGCAGCGGTACGACGAGCAGCGGGCCGCGGACGTCGTACCCGATCTGGCCGGGGCGGCCGAGGCCGTCGCGACCGTCTACGACGGGGTGCCCGACGACGCGTGGGAGCGCCCCGGGCGGCGCAGCAACGGCAGCGTGTTCACCGTCGAGACGCTGGGGCAGTACCACCTGCACGACCTGGTGCACCACCGCTGGGACGTCCGGTGGATCATGGCCCCATGACGGTGATCGGGTGAGGCACACCGAGTTCTGGGCACGCATGGACCGCCACCTCGGCGAGTCCTACGCGCGGGTGTGGGCCGACACCTTCGTGATCGGCGCGCTCGACCACCGCACGGCCGTCGAGGCGCTGGACGCCGGCTTGTCGCCCAAGGAGGTCTGGCGCGCGGTGTGGGAGGTCCTCGAGCTCCCCGCGAGCGAGCGGTGAGCCGGTGAGCGGCCTGGTCGAGCCCGACCTCCTGGTCGGGTCGGTGCAGCGTCGTACCGTCCGCGTCCTCGTCCTCACCCAGGCCGTCGGCGCCGTCGGCATCACCATCGGCATCGCCACCGCCTCCCTGCTCGCCCGCGACCTGTCCGGCTCGGAGGCGATGTCGGGGCTCGCGCAGACCGCGCAGGTGCTCGGCGCCGCGGTGATCTCGTTCCTGCTCGCGCCGCTCATGGCGCGGCGCGGGCGTCGTACCGGACTCATGACGGGGTACGTCGTCGGCGCCGTCGGCGGCCTGACCGCGGTCCTGGCGGGCGTGGCCGGCTCGATGACCCTCCTGCTCGTCGGCGCGATGATGCTCGGCGCGGCCACCTCGGCCAACAACGCCGCGCGGTACGCCGCCACCGACCTCGCCACCGACGAGAACCGGGCGCGCTCGCTGTCCCTCGTGGTCTGGGCGACCACGATCGGCGCCGTCGCTGGACCGAACCTCACGGGCCCCGCCGGCTCGCTCGCCGACGCGGTCGGCATCCCCGAGCTGACCGGGCCGTTCGCCATCGGCGCGATCGGCATGCTCGTCGCGGCGGTGGTCGTCGGCCTGCTGCTGCGTCCCGACCCGCTCGCGGTCGCGCAGCGCGTCGCCTCGGGCGGTACGGCAGCGGGGGCCGTGCGGACCGGGTCCTCCTGGAGCCGTGCGACCGGCGCGGTGCGGGCCCGTCCGGTGCTCGGCTACGCCATCGCCGGCCTGGCGCTCAGCCACGCGACCATGATCGGCGTGATGACGATGACGCCGCTGCACATGGAGCACGGCGGCTCCGGCCTCGAGCTGATCGGCATCGTCATCAGCGTGCACGTCCTCGGCATGTTCGCGTTCTCGCCGCTCGTCGGGATGCTCGCCGACCGGCTCGGCCGCCCGCCCGTCCTCGCGGCCGGGGGAGTCGTGCTGCTCGCGGCGCTGCTGCTCTGCGGCTCCGCGCCGAGCGGGATGTCGTGGCAGGTCACCGCCGGGCTGTTCCTGCTGGGCCTGGGCTGGTCGCTGGCGATGGTGTCCGCCTCCACACTGGTCGCCGAGCACGCGCCGCTGGACGTGCGCACCGACGTGCAGGGCGTCTCCGACCTGGTGATGGGTCTGACCGCTGCGGCCGCCGGCGCGCTCGCGGGCGTCGTGGTCGGCGCGGCGGGCTACCCCGTGCTGGCCCTCGCGAGCCTGCTGCTCGTCGCGGGCGTGCTCGGCTGCGCGGCCCGCGCGGTGCTCGCGTCGCAAGCCGGGTCGCGAGGCGGGTCGCGAGGCGACGGGGAGCCGACACGCCGTACCGCGTGACACGACTTCGAACACCTGTTCGGCTAGGTTGGGTCGCACGGCAGCAGGCCGGGCCCCAGGGTCCCTCGGCTGTCCACAGGTACGACGTGAGAGCGGGTTGTCCACAACCACGACACGACTGATCAGGTTGTGTCGGGACCCCGCCGTAGCGTCGCCGACGTACCTGGCCCACCACGACACGAAGGACTGAGGACCATGGCTGGAGACGACCGGCAGAAGGCGCTCGAGACCGCCCTGCTCACCATCGAGAAGCAGTACGGCAAGGGGTCGGTGATGCGTCTCGGCGACGACTCCCGCGCCCCCCTGGACGTGATCCCGACCGGGTCGATCGCGCTCGACGTGGCGCTCGGCATCGGTGGCCTCCCGCGTGGCCGCGTGGTGGAGATCTACGGCCCGGAGTCCAGCGGTAAGACCACCGTCGCGCTCCACTCCGTGGCCAGCGCCCAGGCCGCGGGCGGCATCGTGGCCTTCATCGACGCCGAGCACGCGCTCGACCCGGAGTACGCCAAGGCCCTCGGCGTCGACACCGACGCCCTCCTGGTCTCCCAGCCCGACTCCGGCGAGCAGGCGCTGGAGATCGCCGACATGCTGATCCGCTCCGGCGCGCTCGACCTGATCGTCATCGACTCGGTCGCCGCGCTCGTGCCCCGCGCCGAGATCGAGGGCGAGATGGGCGACAGCCACGTCGGCCTCCAGGCCCGGCTGATGAGCCAGGCGCTGCGCAAGATGACCGGTGCGCTCAACCAGTCCAAGACCACCGCCATCTTCATCAACCAGCTGCGCGAGAAGATCGGGGTCATGTTCGGCTCGCCCGAGACCACCACCGGTGGCCGCGCGCTGAAGTTCTACTCCTCCGTGCGCCTCGACGTCCGCCGGATCGAGACCCTCAAGGACGGCACCGACATGGTCGGCAACCGGACCCGGGTCAAGGTCGTCAAGAACAAGGTCGCCCCGCCGTTCAAGCAGGCCGAGTTCGACATCATGTACGGCAAGGGCATCTCCCGCGAGGGCGGCCTCATCGACGTCGGCGTCGAGGCGGGCCTGATCCGCAAGGCCGGCGCCTGGTACACCTACGAGGGCGACCAGCTCGGCCAGGGCAAGGAGAACGCCCGCGGCTTCCTCAAGGACAACCCCGACCTGGCCAACGAGCTGGAGAAGAAGATCCTCGAGAAGCTCGGCGTCACCCCCACCGTCGACGGCGACTTCGCCGACCTCTCCGACGAGCCGATCGGCGTCGACAGCTTCTGATGGGCCGAGCGTGTCGTCGCTTCGCTCCGCCACGCTGCCGGCCGCGCGGTCGAGGTCACCTGAGCGCGGGCTGGCTCGCAGCCAGGCGGCGGTGATCGGCGGAGCTGTGCCTGATCCTCCCGGTCGACCGGCCGGGGCCGGGGCGGGTCGGCAGGGCCGGGGTTGGCCGCGGACCCGTGTCGTCCGGTC
This sequence comes from Nocardioides humi, assembly GCF_006494775.1. Lineage (NCBI taxonomy): Bacteria > Bacillati > Actinomycetota > Actinomycetes > Propionibacteriales > Nocardioidaceae > Nocardioides > Nocardioides humi. Next base: position 5,808,165 of record NZ_CP041146.1, read on the forward strand.
GAGCGCCGCAGGCGCCGGACGGACCGCTCCGTCGCGGCGATGTCGGGGTGCCGTCGGCCGTGCGCCAGATCCGGGTTCGCGCGTGAGAGGCGCCGACGGCGGGGTCCCCGCTCCGAGCCGCGACGGAGAGGCCCGGGAGGCGCCGGAGGCGCTCGGCCGGACGACCCCACCCCGAGTGCCCCACCGAGAGCGACCAGCACATCCACGAACCATCAGCCCCAGGAGGACCTCATGGCGCGCAGCGCAGAGCCACCCGACGACGACGGCTGGACCGAGGACGCCGACCCCGAGTCGGTCGCCCGCCAGATCCTTCTCGACCAGCTGAGCGTCAAGGCCCGCAGCCGCCACGAGCTCGAGGACCGGCTGGCCCGGCGCAACGTCCCCGAGGACGTGGCGACCAGGCTGCTGGACCGGTTCGAGGAGGTCGGCCTGGTCGACGACGAGGCGTTCGCCCGCGCCTGGGTGGAGGGACGCCAGCGCAGCCGCGGCCTGGCCCGGACCGCCCTGGCGGTCGAGCTGCGTCGCAAGGGCGTGCCCGACGAGACGGCGAAGACGGTGCTGGCCGAGGTCGACCCGGGTGACGAGCAGGAGGCGGCGCGGCTCCTGGTGCGCAAGAGACTGCGCTCGATGCGGGGCCTCGACGAGCAGGTCGCCGCCCGGCGACTGGTCGGGATGCTGGCCCGGAAGGGCTACTCGCCGGGCGTGGCCTACGCCGTCGTGCGGGCGGAGGTCGGCGAGCTGGAGCAGGGCACAATGGGCGAGTGACGACTGACCCGGCGCCGGCACCCGAGCGCGAGACCCTGACCTACGAGCTGTTCGGCACCGCCGTCCGCGATCTCGCCCAGCAGGTCGTCGACGACGGCTTCGAGCCCGACATCGTGCTCGCGATCGCCCGCGGCGGCCTGGGGCTGGCGATGGGGCTGGGCTACGCCCTCGACGTCAAGAACCTGTCCGCGGTCAACGTCGAGTTCTACACCGGCGTCAACGAGCGCCTCGACGTCCCGATGATGCTGCCGCCGACCCCGGCGGCGATCGACCTGACCGGCATGAAGGTGCTCATCGCCGACGACGTCGCCGACACCGGCAAGACCCTCGAGGTGGTCCGGGACTTCTTCGCCGACCACGTCGCGGAGGCGCGCACAGCGGTCATCTACGAGAAGCCGTGGACGGTGATCCACGCCGAGTACGTCTGGCGGCGCACCGAGGGCTGGATCGACTTCCCGTGGTCCTCGACGCCGCCGCTGGTCGACCGCCGCGGCGGCCTCGCTCACTAGTGGTCATCTAGGGTTCCGATCCATGAGCGCCTTCCCTCTCTCGGACCTGACGTCCGAGCTCCGCGTCCCTGCCGGACCGATCGACCTGAGCGCGATCGACACCAACGCCGCGCCCGGCTTCGACGGCGACAAGAAGGACGGCGAGGCCGCGCTGCTCGACCTCGGCCCCGACCTGGCCGACCTGCAGGAGCGGCTCTTCGCCGACGGCAAGGCCGGCGGCCGGCGCACCATCCTGCTGGTCCTGCAGGGCATGGACACCTCCGGCAAGGGCGGCACCCTGCGCTCGACGGTGGGCCTGGTCGACCCGCAGGGCGTGCGGATCACCTCCTTCAAGGCGCCGACGCCCGAGGAGCGCGCCCACGACTTCCTGTGGCGGATCACCAAGGCGCTGCCGCCGGTCGGCCTGATCGGCGTGTTCGACCGGTCCCACTACGAGGACGTCCTCATCGCGCGGGTCCGCGAGCTCGCCCCGCCGAAGGAGATCGAGCGCCGGTACGGCGCCATCAACGCCTGGGAGGCCGAGCTGGCGGCCGAGGGCACCACCGTGATCAAGTGCATGCTGCACATCTCGGCCGCGGAGCAGAAGGAGCGCCTGCTCGCCCGCCTGGACGACGACACCAAGCACTGGAAGTACAACCCTGGCGACGTCGACGAGCGCGAGCTGTGGCCCGCGTACCAGGAGGCGTACGAGATCGCCATCGAGCGCACCAACACCGACGTCGCGCCGTGGCACGTCATCCCGGCCGACAAGAAGTGGTACCGCAACCTCGCGATCGGGACCCTGCTCCACGACGCCCTGTCGGCCTTCGACCTGGGCTGGCCGAAGGCCGACTTCGACGTCGCCCACGAGCGGCAGCGGCTGACCGACGAGAAGCCGCTGGGCTGAGCGTGGGCATGGAGCAGGTCAGGGTCACCCGCTACGTCACGCCGCTGCGCGAGGGCGGCAGCCTGCCCGGGATCGTCGAGGCCGACGACCTCGGCACCTACGTCTGCAAGTTCCGCGGGGCCGGCCAGGGCACCCGCGTCCTCGTCGCCGAGGTCGTGGTCGCGGGACTCGCCCGCCTGCTCGACGTACCCACCCCGGACCAGGTGGTGCTCGACCTCGACCCCGAGATCGCCCGCTACGAGGCCGACGAGGAGGTGCAGGACCTGATCAACGCCAGCGCCGGCCTCAACCTCGGCATCGACTTCCTGCCCGGGTCCTTCGGCTACGACCCGACCAGCAGCCCGACGACCGGCCCGGACGCCGACCTGGCCGGCCGGGTGCTCTGGCTCGACGCGTTCACCGCCAACGTCGACCGCAGCTGGCGCAACCCCAACCTGCTGGTCTGGCGCGGCACCCTCCAGGCGATCGACCACGGGGCGTCGCTGTACTTCCACCACTCCTGGTCCGGCGGTCCCGGCGACCCGGCCCGCTTCGCCGCCCAGCCGTACGACGCCTCCGAGCACATCCTGCGCGGGTACGCCGACCGGGCCCGCGCCCAGGACGCCGACCTCGCCGCGCGGCTGACGGACGACGCGCTGACCCGGGTGCTCGCCGACGTGTGCGACGACTGGCTGGACCCCGTCCCCGGCGCCGACACGCCCGACGCCCTCCGGGAGCGGTACGTCGCCTTCCTCGCCGCCCGCCGCGACGACGGCCGCGCATGGCTGCCGGAGCCGGTGATGGCGTCGTGAAGCCCTACCAGTACGTCACCCTGCGCTGCGTCCCGCGCGTCGAGCGCGAGGAGTTCGTCAACGTCGGTGTCGTGCTCCACTGCCCGGCCGAGGACTTCCTCGGCGTCCGCTCCGCCGTCGACCCGGCCCGGATCCGGGCGCTCGACGCCGAGATCGACGTCGCCGCCGTCGAGGCGGCGCTCGACGCGGTCGAGCGGGTGTGCCGCGGCGAGGCCCATACCGACTTCGGCGTGGGCGTGCGTGCGACGGCCTACGGCTCACGCGCCCAGAAGGACGACGCCGGCACCCGCTTCGGCCTCCTCAAGGCCCCGCGGAGCACGGTCCTCCAGCCCGGTCCGGTCCACGGCGGCGTCACCGCGGACCCGGCCCGCACCCTCGAGCACCTCCTCGAGACGCTGGTCCTCTAGCGCGACCCGGCCCGTCCTGACCTGGCAAATGCATCGACCCGGCGCATCCTTACCTCGCGCGAGGTAAGGATGCGCCGGGTCGGCGACCTCTACGGGTCAGTTTGCGCCGGGTCAGACGGGGACCAGCTCGACCGCGCCGACGGCGTACCGGGCGAGGATCGTGCGAGCGATCTCCGGGTGCGCGCCGAGCGGCTCGGAGACGGCGACCGCACCGGCCTCGAGGGCGAGCTCGGCGGCCCGGTCGACCAGGTTGCCGGGAGCGAGGAACAGCGAGGCGACCGCGATGTGGCGGCGACCCTCGGCGCGGAAGGCGCGCACGGCCTCGCCGGTGGCCGGGGAGCGCTGGTGGCGTACGCCGCGGTGACGGGCAGCTTGTGGTGCGCCCCCACAGCCGGGCGAGCCGGGCGACCGCCTGGTTGGCCAGCGGGTCGGACGTGCCGGCGGCGGCGAGCACGAGCGCGTCGAGCTCGCGCACCCGGGCGGCCCGCAGCGCCTCACGGAGCCGCTCGTCGAGCACCTCCAGGAAGCGCGGCTCGAGGCCGAGCACGTCGGTGGCGCGGATCTGCAGCCCGGGGTGCCGGGTCGTGGCCTCGGCGATCACCTCGGGTACGTCGACCCGCGCGTGGAAGGCCTCGACCAGCAGCAGCGGCACGACGACGATCTCGTCGTACCCGGCCTTCACCAGCCGGTCCACGACCGTGTGGAAGCCGGGCTTGGCGAGGTCGAGGAACGCCTTCTCGATGCGCAGGTCGGGACGCAACGCCTTCGTCGCGTCGACGAGCGCGGAAACGGTGGCGGCCGAGCGCGGGTCGCGGCTGCCGTGGGCCAGGGCGATGAGAGCCGGAGCGGTCATCGTCGGTTCCCCCCTTCCTCCAGGGTGCGGTCCTCCGGGATGCGGGCGTCGGGAGAGCTCATGAGTGGATCCCGCATTCGGTCTTGTTGGTGCCTGCCCAGCGGCCGCTGCGCGGGTCCTCGCCGGGGGCGACCCGGCGAGTGCACGGCGCGCAGCCGATGGACGGATAGCCGTCGTAGACGAGCGGGTTGACGAGCACGCCGTTCTCGGCGATGTAGCGCTCGACCTGCTCGTCGCTCCACCGGGCGATAGGGGACACCTTGACCTTCTGCTTCTTGGCGTCCCAGCCGATGACGGGCGCGATCACCCGGTTGTGGGTCTCGGCACGGCGCAGGCCGGTCGCCCAGGCGTCGTATCCCGCCAGGGAGTCCGCGAGCGGACGTACCTTGCGCAGCGCGCAGCACAGGTCCGGGTCGCGCTTGTAGAGCTCGTGGCCGTACTCGGCGTCCTGCTCCGCCACGGTCTGCACCGGGGTGATCGAGATCAGGTTGACGTCCATCGTGGCGGCGACGGCGTCGCGGGTGCCGATGGTCTCGACGAAGTGGTAGCCGGTGTCGAGGAAGACGACGTCGACGCCGGGCACCACCTTCTGGGCCAGATGCGCCAGGACGGCGTCGCCCATCGACGAGGTGATGCAGAACCGCTCGCCGAAGGTGGCGGCGGCCCACTCGATGATGACCTCGGCGGGGGCCAGCTCGAGCTCGGCGCCCCAGTGGGACACCAGCTCCCGGAGCTCCTCGGGGGACCGGCCGACGGCGTGGGAGCCGCGGAACTCGCGGGCGGCGCGCGTGGTGGCGGTGGTCATGAGGCACCTCCTTCTGGACGGACTTCGTGATGGGTACGGGTGTCGGGGGTGAGGCCGAGCAGCTCGACCTTGAAGGCGCGGCGACAGCCGCGGCACTCCCACCCGGTCGGCTCGTGCGGCCACAGGTCGGTCTCGCCGCAGTAGGGGCAGTGGTACGGCACCGCCCGCGACGACGCCGACTCCTCGGACATCAGACGGACTCCAGGGCCTTCTCGCCCCGCAACAGCTCCTCGTCGGCGCGGTGCACCCAGGCGTCGAACGCCTCGCCGTCGGCGCGGTCGGCGAGGTAGTTGGCCACCACCGTCGTGACGTAGTCGTCGAGGCCCTTGCTGGTGACCTTGTGGGCGCGCAGCTTGCGGCCGAAGTTGGCACGCAGCCCGATCGCGCCGCCGAGGTGCACCTGGAAGCCCTCCACCTGCTCGCCGTTCTCGTCGACGACGAGCTGGCCCTTGAGGCCGAAGTCGGCGACCTGGGTCCGGGCGCAGGCGTTGGGGCAGCCGTTGACGTTGACGGTGATCGGCGTGTCGAGGTCCGGGAACCGGCGCTCCAGCTCGTCGACCAGCGCGCTGGCGCGGTTCTTGGTGTCGACGATCGCCAGCTTGCAGAACTCGATGCCGGTGCAGGCCATCGTGTTGCGCCGCCAGTTCGACGGCCGCCCCGAGAGGCCGATGGCGTCCAGCCGGTCGAGCAGCGGGTCGAGGACCGCGCCGTCGACGCCGATCAGCACGATCTTCTGGTACGGCGTGAGGCGGGCGCCGGTCACGCCGTACTCGTCCATCAGCTCGGCCAGCTGCACCAGCAGCGTGCCGGACACCCGGCCGGCGGTCGGGGCGACGCCGACGTAGAACCTGCCGTCCTTCTGCTCGTGGACGCCGACGTGGTCGCGGTGGCCGACGGGCGACGCGGGCGAGGCGAGGGTGACCAGCTTCTCGCCGAGGTACTCGTTCTCCAGCACCTCGCGGAACTTCTCCACGCCCCAGTCGGCGACCAGGAACTTCAGCCGCGCCCGCGACCGGAGCCGGCGGTAGCCGTAGTCGCGGAAGATGCCGGCGACACCCGACCACACGTCGGGGACCTGCTCGAGCGGGATCCAGACGCCGAGCTTCTGGGCCAGCATCGGGTTGGTCGACAGTCCGCCGCCGACCCACACGTCGAAGCCGGGGCCGTGCTCGGGGTGCACGGTGCCGACGAACGAGACGTCGTTGGTCTCCGGGGAGACGTCCTGGCTCGGGTGGCCGGTGACGGCGGTCTTGAACTTGCGGGGGAAGTTCGAGAAGTCCTTGTTGCCGATGAAGCGCCGCTCGATCTCCTCCAGCGCGGGGGTGCCGTCGATGATCTCGTCCTTGGCGACGCCGGCGACCGGTGAGCCGAGGAAGGGCCGGGGCGAGTCGCCGCAGGCCTCGGTGGAGTGCAGGCCGACCGCCTCGAGCCGCTCCCAGATCTCCGGGACGCTCTCGATGTCGATCCAGTGGTACTGGATGTTCTGCCGGTCGGTGACGTCCGCGGTGTCGCGGGCGAAGTCGACGCCGATCCGGCCGAGGGTGCGCACGGCGGCGGGGGAGAGCAGCTTGCCGTCGGAGCGGACCCGCATCATGAAGTAGCGGTCGTCGAGCTCCTCCTCCTCCATCGACCCGGTCCGGCCGCCGTCGATGCCGGGCCGCCGCTGCGTGTAGAGGCCCATCCAGCGGAAGCGGCCGCGCAGGTCGGCGGGGTCGATGGAGTCGAAGCCGCGCTTGGAGTAGATGTAGAGGATCCGGTCCCGCACGTTGAGCGGGTCGTCGTCCTTCTTGGACTGCTCGTTCTTGTTCAGCGGCTCGGTGTAGCCGAGGGCCCACTGGCCCTCCGCACGGCGGGGCCGCGGGATCTCGGTGTACTTGGCCGGTTCGGGCTTGAAGCGCAGGTCGGGCATGCGGGGAGGAGGTCCTTCGCTGATGGGCGCGCCGGGTGCGGAATCAGGCGCGCGGCTCGGGGATGGCGGTCGGCGTGATCAGCGGGGCCAACACATCATGCTGCGCGTGCGCCCGAAGTCCACGTGGCGTCGAACCACGAGGTGCGCGTGAGTGGCAGCAGTGACCATGTCAATGAGTCTCATCCTTCGGACGGCTCGCCCACAAATCCGGATCTCATGATCCGGACGCCTGTCCCATGATGTGGACGAAGCGGCGGTCTCACCAGGGAGTCCACGCGGGACCTGCGACGCACGTCACACCAGGCGGGGCCTGCCAACCCGCCAGTAGGTTCGGTGCACGCCGCCCGCACGGGCCCGCCCCGCGCCACACCCTAGGCTGTGCGCCATGAGCGACAACTCCCTCAACGCCGGCCTCGTCAGCAGCGCCTACAGCCAGGCCCTGGAGGTCATCGCCTCCGTCGAGCCGCGCATCGCGGACGCGACGCGCCAGGAGCTCGCCGACCAGCGGGCGTCGCTCAAGCTGATCGCGAGCGAGAACTACGCCTCGCCCGCCGTGCTGCTCACCATGGGCACCTGGTTCAGCGACAAGTACGCCGAGGGCACGGTCGGCCACCGCTTCTACGCCGGCTGCCAGAACGTCGACACCGTCGAGTCGCTCGCCGCCGAGCACGCCCGCGAGCTGTTCGGCGCGGAGTACGCCTACGTCCAGCCCCACTCCGGCATCGACGCCAACCTGACGGCGTACTGGGCGATCCTGGCCCACCGCGTCGAGGGCCCGTGGCTCAACGACGCCGGCGTGAAGAACATGAACGAGCTCTCCGAGGCCGACTGGGAGAGGCTGCGCCACGAGCTCGGCAACCAGCGCCTGCTCGGCATGAGCCTGGACGCCGGCGGCCACCTCACCCACGGCTTCCGGCCCAACATCAGCGGCAAGATGTTCCACCAGAACCAGTACGGCACGGACCCGGAGACCGGCCTGCTCGACTACGACGCGCTGCGCGCCAAGGCCAAGGAGTTCAAGCCGCTCATCCTGGTGGCCGGCTACTCGGCGTACCCGCGCCGGGTGAACTTCGCGAAGATGCGCGAGATCGCCGACGAGGTGGGCGCCACCCTGATGGTCGACATGGCCCACTTCGCCGGCCTGGTCGCCGGCAAGGTCTTCACCGGCGACGAGGACCCGGTGCCCCACGCCCACGTGGTCACCAGCACCTCCCACAAGTCGCTGCGCGGCCCGCGCGGCGGCTTCATCCTGGCCACCGAGGAGTACGCCCCGAGCGTCGACCGCGGCTGCCCGATGGTGCTCGGCGGCCCGCTGTCGCACGTGATGGCCGCCAAGGCCGTCGCCTTCGCCGAGGCGCGCACCCAGCAGTTCCAGGACTACGCCCAGGACATCGCCGACAACGCCCAGGCGCTCGCCGAGGGCCTGATGAAGCGCGGCACCAAGCTCGTCACCGACGGCACCGACAACCACATCGTGCTGCTCGACGTGTCATCCTTCGGCCTGACCGGCCGCCAGGCCGAGTCCGCACTGCTCGACGCCGGCGTCGTCACCAACCGCAACTCGGTCCCCTCCGACCCCAACGGCGCCTGGTACACCTCCGGCATCCGGATCGGCACGCCCGCGCTCACGAGCCGCGGCTTCGGTGCGGCGGAGTTCGACGCCGTCGCCGACCTGATCGTCGAGGTGCTGCAGAGCACCGAGGCCGGTACGACGTCCGCCGGTGCGCCGTCGAAGGCGTCCTACGTCCTCGCGGACGGGGTGGCCGACCGGGTCCGCGCGGCGTCGGCCGAGCTGCTCGACAAGCACCCGCTGTACCCCGGTCTCGACCTGAGCTGAGGCCGCGGCCTCAGCGCCAGGAGTAGCTCACCTCGGGCCGCCCGCCGCTCGCGCCGTACCTGAGGCCGCGGGCGGCGAGCCCCTGGTCGGCGAGGTGCTCGAGATAGCGCCGCGCCGTCACCCGGGAGCTGCCGACGGCGGTGGCGACCTCGCTCGCCGACAGCTCGCCGCCGGCCTCGCGGAGCGCGGCGGTCACCGCGCGCAGCGTCTCCGCGCTCATCCCTTTGGGCAGCGGCGCGGTCGCGCTCGGCCGCAGCGACCCGAGCAGCCGGTCGACCTCGTCCTGCACCACCTCGGCCGGCGCGGCCGCGAGCTCGGCCCGGTAGGCGGCGTACTGCTCGAGCTTGGCGCGGAAGGTCGCGAACGTGAACGGCTTGAGCAGGTAGAGGACCACCCCCTGGCCCACCGCCTGCCGCACGACCTGCGTGTCGCGGGCGGCCGTCACGGCGATCACGTCGCACAGGTGGCCGGCGCCACGGATGCCGGCGAGCAGGCCCAGGCCGTGCCCGTCGGGGAGGTTCATGTCGAGGAGCACGAGATCGACCGGCGTCCCGGCGTCGCGGGCGGTCTCCAGCGCCCGCGCGGCGTCGCGGGCCGAGCGGGCGACGCCGGCGAGGGCGAAGCCGGGAACCCGCCCGACGTACGCCGCGTGCGCCTCCGCGGCCAGCTCCTCGTCCTCGACGACGAGCACCCGCACGCTCACGGCGCGGCCCCCTCGGCGCCCGGGCGGAGCGTGACGACGAACTCCGCGCCGCCGAGCGGGGAGCGGCCGACGGCGACGTCGCCGCCGTGCTTGCGGGCCGCCTGGACGACGAGGGCCAGGCCGAGCCCCCGGCCGGTGCCGGGCGTCGCCTTGGTGGTCCAGCCGCGGTCGAGGACCCGGGCGGCGGCCGTGTCGTCGAGGCCCGGCCCGCTGTCGCCGACCCGGACCACGAGCGCGCCGGCGTCGCCCTCGAAGGAGACCGCGACCCGCCGCGGGTCGGCGTCCGCGACGGCGTCGAAGGCGTTGTCGACGAGGTTGCCGACGACGGTGACCAGGTCGCGGCCCGGCACGCCGGTGCCCTCGGGCACGGCGCCGGAGACGGCGAGGTCGATCCCGCGCTCGGCCGCCTCGGCCGACTTGCCGAGCAGCAGCGCCGCCACGACCGGGTCGTCGACCGCGCCCACGACCCGGTCGGTGAGCAGCTGGGCGACGTGCAGCTCGGAGGTGGCGAACTCGACCGCCTCTTCCGGCCGCCCCATCTCGATGAGGGACACCACGGTGTGCAGCCGGTTGGCCGACTCGTGGTTCTGCGAGCGCAGCGACTCGGTGAGCCGGCGGACGACCTCCAGCTCGCCCGTCACCGAGCGGAGCTCGGTGTGGTCGCGCAGGGTGGCCACGGAGCCGACGTCGCGGCCGTCCCAGCGCGCCGGAGCCGAGGAGACGACCAGGATCCGCTCGCCGGCGAGGTAGAGGTCGTCGGACTCGGCGGTGCGCCCGCGCGCGGCGGCGACCAGGCCCGGCGCGAGGCCGAGATCCTCGATCGGCGTACCGATGACGTCGTCGGGCAGCGCGAGCAGCCGCCGCGCCTCGTCGTTGACCAGCTGCACCCGGCCCTCGCCGTCGAGGAGCAGCAGGCCCTCGCGCACCGAGTGCAGGACGGCCGAGTAGTACTCGTACATCCGGGCCAGCTCCTGCTCGCCCATGCCGTGCGTGACCCGGTGCAGCCGACGCCCGAGCAGCCAGGCGCCGGCCAGGCCGAGGAGCAGCACCAGCCCGCCGCAGAGCACCACGACCGTGACGTCCCGGCGCAGGCCGCGGTTGATGTCGCTCACGGTGATGCCGACCGACACGAGGGCGATCACCCGGTCGCCGTCCTGGACGGGTACGACGGAGCGGACCGACGGGCCGAGGGTGCCGGTGTACTGCTGGGTGAACACCCCGCCCTCCGGCGCGTCGCCGAGGTCGCCGACGAACCTGCCGCCGATCTGCGCGGGGTCGGTGTGGGTGTAGCGGGTCCGGTCCAGCGCCATGACGACGACGAAGTCGGTGTCGGTGTCGCGGCGGACCTGCTCGGTCCACGGCTGCAGCACGGCGGTCGGGTCGATGCCGCGCAGCGCGTCGCGGACGGTGGGGGAGTCCGCGACGGTCTGGGCCACCGCCACCGCACGCTGCGTCGCGCGGCTGCGCGAGTCCCGCCGGGCGTCGTACGACGCCATCAGGATGCCGGTCACGACGAGCAGCAGCACGGTGCCGACCTGCAGGACCAGCACCTGCCGGGCGACCGGCCGGTCGCGGAGCAGGTGGGGACGCGGCACCCCGTCATTCTCACCCACCGGCGGGCCGTCCGTGTGACCTGCGCCACGAACACAACGAACACAACGGTGACGGTCGTCACGCCCGGTCGCACAGTTGCGGTGAACCAGCCCGGACCATCGGACGACCCACGGAGGAACCATGGGCACGACCAGCACGGCGACCGCCGCCCAGCGCGGCTCGCGGACGCACTACCTCTACCTCGCGGTGATCGGCGCGGTGCTGCTCGGCATCGCGACCGGCCTGCTGTTCCCGGCCTTCGCCGTCGAGCTCAAGCCGCTCGGCGAGGGCTTCGTCAACCTGATCAAGATGATGATCCAGCCGGTCATCTTCTGCACCATCGTCCTCGGCGTCGGCTCCGTGGCCAGCGCGGCCAGGGTCGGCCGGGTCGGCGGCCTCGCCCTCGGCTACTTCCTGGCGATGTCGACGGTCGCGCTGACGATCGGCATGATCGTCGGCAACCTGCTGCACCCCGGCGACGGGCTGCACCTCACCGCGGAGGCCGCGGCGACCGCCCAGGAGAAGGCGGCCGAGGGGCACGCCGACACGACCGCCTTCCTGCTCGGCATCATCCCGACCTCGCTGTTCAGCTCGGTGACCAGCGGCAGCGTGCTGCAGACCCTGCTGGTCGCCCTGCTCGTCGGGTTCGCGCTGCAGCGGATGGGGGAGACCGGCGCCCCGATCCTCACCGCCGTGGGCTACCTCCAGCGGCTGGTGTTCCGGCTGCTGGCGATGATCATGTGGGCCGCCCCGGTCGGCGCCTTCGGCGCGATGGCCGCGGTCACGGGCCAGGGCGGCGTCGACGCGCTGAAGAGCCTCGCGGTGCTGATGATCGGCTTCTACATCACCTGCGTGCTGTTCGTCGTCGTGGTGCTCGGCCTGCTGCTCAAGGTCACCACGGGCGTCAACATCTTCGCGCTGCTGCGCTACCTGGGCCGGGAGTTCCTGCTCATCCTCGCCACGTCGTCCTCGGAGTCCGCCCTGCCGCGGGCGATCGCCAAGCTCGAGCACGCGGGCGTCGACAAGACCACCGTCGGCGTGGTCGTCCCGACCGGATACTCCTTCAACCTCGACGGCACCGCGATCTACCTGACGATGGCCTCGATCTTCATCGCCGAGGCGATCGGCAGCCCGCTCGCGCTGGGCGAGCAGGTCTCGCTGCTGCTGTTCATGATGATCGCCGCGAAGGGCGCCGCCGGCGTCACCGGCTCCGGCATGGCCGTGCTGGCCGGCGGGCTCCAGTCGCACCGCCCCGAGCTGGTCGACGGCGTCGGCCTGATCGTCGGCATCGACCGGTTCATGTCCGAGGCGCGGGCGCTGACCAACTTCGCGGGCAACGCCGTCGGGACGGTCCTGGTCGGCCACTGGACCGGCAGTCTCGACCGCGCCCAGCTGGACCGGGTGCTCGCCGGCGACGACCCGTTCGACGAGACCACCATGGTCGACGACCACGGCCCGTCGGCGGACGCGGCAGCGCCGGAGAGCCCGGTCGACCGGCCGGCGCGGGAGCCTCAGCCGGTCTGATCCAGCAGGTCGAGGCTGTAGCGGGCGATGGCCGCCCTGGTGGCGGCCATCGCCCGCAGCGCGTTCGTGGGCTCCGCGTCGAGGTGCTCGAACGGCAGCGACGACAGGCCCGTGAAGACGAGCAGCTGGAGGGCGTGTGCCCGGGCGACCGTCGCCGGGTCGAGGTCGACGCCCTCGGCGCCCAGCCCGTCGACGTACGACGCCAGGCAGGCCGCGTCGCGCCCGGCCAGGTCGTCCGCCGTGCCCCGTCCGAGCTGCAGCTCGCCGACCAGGAGCTGGCCGAGATCGAAGCCGACCGGCAGCGCCGTGAAGAACCCGAAGTCGATGAGGGTGAAGCCGTCCCGGTCGGGCCGCACCAGCAGGTTGTTGGGACACGCGTCGCCCTGGCCCACGAGCACCGGCAGCGCGAGCAGCTCGGCGGCGAGGGCGTCGATCCGGTCCGCGGCCCCGAGCAGCCGGCCGCGCAGCTCGCCGAAGGCGGGGGCGACCAGCGGGTGCCGCCAGACCTCGTCCGCCCCGAGCAAGGGGAGGACCTGGAAGCGCAGCCGCCCCTCGACGTACCGGCCGATGTCCCACTCGTGCCCGCCGACCCCGGCGAGCTCCCTGACGGAGGCGCTGCCGGCGAGCCGGCCGAGCAGGTGGGCGGCGCGGGCGTACCGCTCCCGGTCCCACGCCACCTCGACCGCCGGGACCACCTCCAGCCAGACGCTGTAGGCGAGGTCGTCGATGTCGTGGACGCCGACGGCGCGCGGCATCGCCAGTCCGGCGGGGAGCCGGTCGCCGAGGTCGGAGCGGTAGACCGCGCCCTCGGTCCGCCACGGGACCTGCTGGGCGGCCCAGGGACGGATCTCCTCCGGCAGGTCGGCGAAGAACGGCGAGCGCGACCACTCGTGGACGTGCTTGACGAAGATCCGGAAGTCGCGGGCGTGCCCGTCCACGGCGGCGGTCCCGCTCACCCACCAGCGCCCGCCGGTGGTGATCGCGGGCAGGTCGTAGTCCACCGGCACTGCGGAGGAGGCGACGAGCTCGACGTCGTCGACCTGCAGGAGCCGCGCCACCATGGCCGCGAGCAGCGCGTCGGGGACGTCGGCGGGACCGAGCGCGGAGCGGTCGTGCACGGCGTCCTCCTGCGGTGGGAACCCGAGCGATGCAGATCACCCGATCGTAGGACCGGCCGGGTCCGCGGGGCAGTGGCTCCGGGCGGCTAGCGTGAGGCCTATGGCGGAGGATGCGGGCACCCAGCGCCTGCCGTGGCTCCGCCGGCTCGCGCGGCTGGTGTGGCGGCTGGTCGTGACGACCGTCAGCTCCTGCCTGAAGTACCGGGTCACCGGGCTCGCTGCCGAGGCCGCCTTCTTCGCGGTGGTCTCCGTGCCGCCGCTGATCTTCGCCCTCGCCGGCGGGGTCGGCTACGTGACCGACCACTTCACCGCCGCCCAGGTGGAGGAGGTACGCCGCGCCGTCGTCGAGCTGTTCTCGCGCTTCCTCACCGACACCGCGGTCGACAAGGTCATCAAGCCGACGATGGACGACGTGCTGCGGGGCGGCCGGTTCGACGTGATCTCGCTGGGCTTCGTGCTCGCGCTGTGGTCGGGCTCGCGGGCGCTCAACGTCTTCGTCGACACCATCACGATCATGCACGGGCTGGGCGGGCACCGGGGGATCGTGCGCACCCGGGCGCTGTCGTTCGTGCTCTACATCCTCGCGGTGATCACCGGGGCGATCACGCTGCCGCTGGTGGTCGCCGGACCGAAGCTGGTGCGCTCCTGGCTCCCCAATCGCGCCGAGTTCCTCATGCAGTTCTACTGGCCGCTGATCATCGTGATGTGCGTGTGCTTCCTCGCCACGCTCTACCACGTCTCGGTCCCGGTCCGCACCAACTGGAGCTTCAACCTCCCGGGCGCGGTGTTCTCCCTGGTGAGCTGGATCGTGGGGTCCTACCTGCTGCGGTGGGTGCTCACCGTCACCGCGGAGGACTCGCACTCGATCTACGGTCCGCTCGCCGCGCCGATCGCGATCCTGATCTGGCTCTACATCGCCGCGCTGGCGGTGCTGATCGGCGCCGGTGTCAACGCCGCCTTCGACGAGGTGTTCCCGCAGGAGGCGACGCAGCGGGCGCGCCGGGAGCTGCTCGACCGCCTGCTCCGCCGTACGCCGGACCCGGTGGAGTAGGTTCCCGGCCGTGGGCGTGGTGAGCAGAGGACCGGCGGAGACCCGCCGGACGGGGCAGGTCGAGCTGCCCGAGCGCATCCGCTCGCCCTGGTGGGAGCTGGGCCGCCGGCTGCTGCTCGCGCTGGGGATCCTCGTCGGCACGGTGCTGCTGGTCTACCTCGACCGCGAGGGCTATCGCGACACCGGCGACGCGACGCCCGGCGACCCGAACGGCACCGTCACCCTCGTCGACGCCATCTACTACACGACCGTCACCCTGAGCACGACCGGGTACGGCGACATCGCGCCCACCAGCGACGGCGCCCGCCTGGTCAACGCGTTCATCATCACCCCGGCCCGGATCGGGTTCCTCGTGCTCCTGATCGGCACCACGCTCGAGGTGCTCGCCCAGCGCAGCCGCGAGCTCTTCCGCATCGCCCGATGGAGGAACAACATGGGACACCACGTCGTGGTGATCGGCTACGGCACCAAGGGCCGCAGCGCCGTCGAGACGCTGGTCAACAACGGGCTCGACCGCGAGCACGTGGTCGTCGTCGACCCGAGCCCGGTCGCGCTGTCCGACGCCCACGCCGACCAGCTCGCCGTCGTCACCGGCGACGCCACCCGCCGCGGCGTCCTGCAGCGCGCTGGCGTCGCCGAGGCCGACCAGGTCATCATCACCACCGGTCGCGACGATTCGAACGTCCTCGCCGCCCTCACCGTGCGCCAGCTCAACCCCGACGCCTGGATCGTCGCCGCGGTGAGCGAGCAGGAGAACGCCCCGCTGATGCGCCAGTCCGGCGCCGACTCGGTCATCACCTCCTCCGACGCCGTCGGCCGGCTGCTCGGCCTGTCCACGCTCTCGCCCACCCTGGGCACCGTGATGGAGGACCTGCTCACCTACGGCGAGGGGCTCGAGGTCGCCGAGCGGGACCTGCTCGTCACCGAGGTCGGCATGCCGCCCCAGTCGCTGCCCGACCAGGTGATCGCCGTGGTCCGCGACGAGAAGGTGTACCGCTACTTCGACCCGGTGGTGACCCTGCTCGCCCGCGGCGACCGGCTGATCGTCGTACGCCCGGCCAAGGAGCTGCCCTGGGCGCCGCGCCCCGGCACCCACGACGAGGACTTCGCGACCGACGACGGCTGATCCGGCTGAGGCCCGGTCCCGGCCGCGCGGGACCCCTCGGCGGGATCAGTGGTCCCGTGGGACTACGCCGCCCCGCGACGACCGGCCAGACCTGGGCGGCGCGCCGGCCGAACCCGGCCGAGTCGCACGACAGGGCCCGCGGGAGCAGGCAGTGTTGCCCGCATGGGGAAGGACTTCGGACCGTGGGTGCGGCACGACTGGTGCCCGCGGTGCTCCCGCCTGACGGAGCAGACGCGCTGGTACCGCCGCTTGCTGGGCGAGCCGCCGGACCAGCACCAGCGGCGGGTCCGGTGCAACGAGTGCTCGGCGGACCTCGGCCGGGTCGCGGCGCGCTGACGCCCGTGGGGTTGCCTGCGCGGGAACGGGTACTGCGACTGCGTAGTCCGTAACCGAGGAGGAGGCACCCATGCACCGCAAGAGCACGGCAGAACAGCTGAGGGACGACCTGCGCGACCTGGTCGACGCCGTCGTGCCCGAGGTCGAGTCCGCCGTCCACACCGTCGCCGAGAGGACGCCGCCCCTGGTGAACAAGGGGCGCGCCGTGGCGGTCGAGAAGGGCACCCACGCGGCCGAGGCGCTGGCGCGCAGGATCCCCGACCCGGTCGTGGACCGGCTCCCGGACGCCGTCGCCGACCACCTGCCGCAGGAGCGGCACCGGGGACGCAAGGTACTGCTCGTCCTGGTGACGCTCGGTCTCGTCGGCGTGATCGGGGCCCTCGCCGCCAAGCGGGCGCAGGGGAGCGGTCCGGCGCGGCCGGACGGCCCGTCGTCGTACCCGAGGCCGGTGGCGGAGGACGCCGACCCGGTCGACCCGGTCGACCCCAGCGACCCCCTGGTCGAGCCGCGGGTCGACGGCACCTCCGGCTGACGCCACCCCGAGATCGCCCGACGTCGAAGTCGGGCGATTTCGCCCCACGGCGCCGCGCCGGCGACTATTCTCGGTCGCGGTTCCCCAACCACATCGTGCCCGGCGAACCCCACACTCGCCGGGCACGGGACGCCCTGTCCGGCCCTGCCGGACAGGGCGTTCTGGTGGTGTGGGTAAAGCCTTGGCGAAGTCGCCTCCGGGCGCCCCGGAGCGGTCCTAGTGTGGAGCGAGGCCCCGGCATGCTCGGGATGCTGCGCCGCTCGTACCCCGGTCCGTGCCTGTTCCCTGACACGGTCGGGCCGTGGTGAGGCAACCCCACTCTGCCTCACCACGGGCGGGTGCCACGATGGTCCGATGGACTCCGCGACCCGGACCTACCGCACCGGCGACCACGACGTCGTCCTCGACCTGACCCGCGACTGCGCCGACTTCGTCGCGGGGTACGACGACGGCCTGCTCCACGTCTTCGTGCCCCACGCCACCTGCGGCCTCGCGATCCTCGAGACCGGCGCCGGCAGCGACGACGACCTCCTCGCCGCCCTCGCCACGCTGCTCCCCGCCGACGACCGGTGGCGGCACCGCCACGGCAGCCGCGGACACGGCCGCTCCCACGTGCTCCCTGCCCTGGTGCCGCCGTACGCCTCGGTGCCGGTGCTCGCCGGCCGCCTCGCCCTCGGCACCTGGCAGAGCATCTGCCTGGTCGACCTCAACGTCGACAACCACGAGCGGGAGGTGCGGCTCAGCTTCCTGGCGGGATGAGCAGCTCCGCCTCGCGCTCGCGCCAGACCTTCGCCGCCGCCCGGGTCACCGGTCCCGGCGCGGGCAGCTCACGGTCGTCCCAGCGGTGCACGCCCTGCACGTCGCGGGTGGTCGACGCCAGGAAGATCTCGTCGGCTCCCGCCGCCACCTCGATCGGCTCGTCGACCTCGGTCGCGCCGAACCACTCGAGCACCAGCGCCCGGGTCACGCCCGCCAGGCAGCCGCTCGCCAGCGTCGGCGTCCGCACCTCGCCGTCGATGACATAGAAGACGTTGGTGCCGGTGCCCTCGCACAGGTCGCCCGCCAGGTTGGCGAAGACCGCCTCGCTCGCGCCCTTCTCCCGAGCGGCTGCCAGCGCGACGACGTTCTCCGCGTACGACGTCGTCTTCAGGCCCGCCAGCGCACCGCGCTCGTTGCGCGGCCACGGCACCGTCACGACGGCCGTCGTCTCCGGCGCCGGATCCATCGGCGCCGCCACCACGATGACCGTCAGCGGGTCCGCCCCGCGCCCGCTGCCCAGCGGGGCGTTCCCTCCCGTGACCGTGATCCGCAGCCGGCCGAGCGCGATCGGGTCGCCCTCGAGGACGGCGGCGACCCCTCGTCGTACCTCATCGGTGGAGAGGCCCACCAGACCCAGCCCCACCGCCGACCGCTCCAGCCGGTCGAGGTGCCGCTCCAGCGCGAACGGCCGCCCCCCGACGACCTTGACCGCCTCGAAGACCGCGTCCCCGACGGTCAGCCCGTGGTCGGTGACCGGCACCGCCGGCGTCGTCGGGTCGGGCAGCAGCCGGCCGTTGATCCACACACGCATGGGGCCAGCCTAGGAGGCGCCGGCATGCCCTCCGACATGCCCGAGGTGGACCCCCGTTTTGGCGGGGTTCACCGGATCGGCTAGTGTTCTCAACCGCACCGCAGAGCGGGCCGAGAGGCCGGCGACGCAGTGCGATGCGGACGTAGCTCAGTTGGTAGAGCGCAACCTTGCCAAGGTTGAGGTCGCGAGTTCGAGCCTCGTCGTCCGCTCGGAGAGGTCAGACCCACTGGCTGACCAGGTCAGTCCAGAGTGTAATTTTGGGAAAGGCCTTCGCGGTGGGTTGGCCGAGAGGCGAGGCAACGGACTGCAAATCCGTGTACACGGGTTCAAATCCCGTACCCACCTCCACCACAACTCCACAGGGGCGATTGGCGCAGCGGTAGCGCGCTTCCTTGACACGGAAGAGGTCACTGGTTCAAACCCAGTATCGCCCACCAGGTTTCCGCAGGTCAGTGCAGGGTTTTCTGGACCTGAGATCGGGACCATGCGGGGAACAAGGAGCGGCCAGATCTGGCCGCTCCTGTCCTGTTTCTGGGGGCATTCCGTCGACTCGTTCAAGTACGTTCATCTCGTGGTTGTCGAGGGCATCATCGAGTACTACCGCCAACTCGGGCGCTCTGCTCGGCCTCGGATCCATTTTGTTGGGCGCTCGCCTGACGATGAGAACGAGTGGTGGTACTTCGAGGCGGTTGACGTCGACGGCGAGCTCATCGCGATCCGCCAGGTGACGATCGAGGCGAGCGGTGACGGTCATCGATACTCGGCCGAGCACATCGAGGACGTCTGGGGCGGTCTCACGGACCAGGCGATCGACTACGAGGACCAACTCGAGCGATGCGCTGCATCGGTCTTCGCGGATGCGTGGGACCGGGCAGCCTCCGACGCATGACGAGTCACTACCGCCAGTTGCCGACCGGCTTTGCGTCGATGAACCGCGCGATCGAGCTGGCCACCGGCGATACAGCGCCGGACCGTCGGCGGCTCGTTGAGGTGGCGAGACGTCGGGTGAGAGTGGCGGGTGTGGCGGACGCCGTTCGTCTGCTTCTGTCCCTCAAGGCCGCGGTCGAGTTCCCCACCCGATCACCGGCGTTCCGCCCCGATACCGTGCTTTACATGGCACTCGATCCGGAGCTGCGTGACGCGTTGGCCGCTTTGACCCGAAGCACGGACGCGGTACTGGCAGCACAGCCAGGCCGGCCCGTGGACCCATGACGAGAACGTCGAGCGCGCGCTTGCGGATGCCTGGGCAGCGGTCGCCGCGCAGATCGGCCCGCAGGAGCTCGTCGTGCCGGTGGCAGGACCGTCCCAGTGCAGGGTTGGGGCGCCGACCCCGTTCTCGTGTCGGGGGCCGCGGGCGGCAGCTACGACGAAGCCCTCCATGGAGAACTCCGTCCACGAGTACCACCGCGGCGGCTGGCATGCGCGCTTGCGGCATTTCATCTGTACGTTTCACGGCGAGAAGCTCGAGTGCGTTGCCGC
The DNA here is from genome assembly GCF_006494775.1 of Nocardioides humi. Lineage (NCBI taxonomy): Bacteria > Bacillati > Actinomycetota > Actinomycetes > Propionibacteriales > Nocardioidaceae > Nocardioides > Nocardioides humi. Next base: position 5,827,959 of record NZ_CP041146.1, read on the forward strand.
TGGATTCGTCGTCGACGACCTCGGTCAGCCACCGGTGTGCCGATGGAGCTCGTCGAGGCGTCGACGCGGGTCTCGAACCGGCCTGGAGCGAGTGCGGGTCGACCTGCCGCGACGGCAGGACGGTCACGCCTCCCGGTCGCCGACCACGCTCAGCGTCACCCCGTCACCGAGCCGGTAGGGGTTGGTCGCGAGCAGGGCGCCGAGGACCCGCCGCATCCGGGAGATCTCGGCCCGCACCGTCACCTGGTGCTCGCCGTCGCCGTACAGGCGGTGGCTGAGCTGTCCGGCCGACAGGCCGGCCCGGCCAGACGCGCCGATCGCCGCGAACAGCTCGGCGTGCCGTGGGGTCAGCGCCACCCGCCAGGGTGCCTCGCCGCCGCGCACTTCCAGCATCGCGGGGGCCGACGCGAGGTCGAGGACCGCCTCCAGCACCTGCGCCGACGATGAGGGCCGGATCAGCCAGCCGCCGCGGAGGCGCTCGGGGAGGCACAGCCCGAGACCGGGTACGGCGAGCGCCCGGTCGGGCTGCGGGGTCTCGACGCGGTCGCGGACGGCGACGCCCTGGTGGGCGGCGACCCAGCCGTGGTCGTCGACGACGAGCAGGGGGCCGTTGGCGCCGGACAGCAGCGGCTCCGCCGTACGACGCAGCTGCTCCAGGCGCTCCTCGTGGTGGCGCCACAGGCGGGCCTCGGCGAGCCGGACGGACGCGGTGACGAGCGCCTCGATCGCCGGGTGCAACGTCAGCGCCGGCCCGCTCACGTCGACGATGCCGAGCAGGGAGCCGTCGATCGGGTCGTGGATGGGGGAGGCGGTGCAGTACCAGGGGACCTGGGCGTTCTCGAAGTGCTCGGCGGAGAACAGCTGGACCGGCGAGCCCTCCTCGAGCGCGGTGCCGATCGCGTTGGTGCCGACGGCCGCCTCGGTCCAGGTCGCGCCGTCGGCGAAGCCCAGGCCGTCGGCCTGCCGCTTCACCCGCGGCGAGCCGCTGCGCCACAGCACCACGCCGTCGGCGTCGGTGATCACGACGAGGTAGTTGGAGGCGTCGGCGGCGCTGAGCAGCAGCTCGCGGATCTCGTCGACGACCAGCGAGAGCCGCGACGTACGACGTCGCTCCTCGACGTCGGCGGGCGGCAGCGGGTCCCGGCCGTTGCGGCCGTCCGGGTCGATCCCGAGGCCGAGCACCCGCGACCAGGAGCGGGCCACGACCGCGCGCGGCCGCTCCGGCGGCGCGGTGCCGGAGAGCACCGCGTCGTGGATCCGGACCAGGTCGCGGGCCCGCATCGCGAGGTCGTGCGTGGCCATGACCCCACAGTAGGTGGGCCGATGTGATCGGGGCCACATGCAACAACGTGCAACGGTTCCCGGCGTACGCCGGCCGGAGGTCGACTTCTCGCCATGACCCAGCTCGACGACCGGCCCACGACGGCCGCCCCGACCGAGATCCCCGACCCGGCGACCACCTGGCTCGCCGCCTTCGAGGACGCCCTGACCGCCCGCGACGTCGACCGCGCCGCCGGCCTTTTCGCCGCGACCAGCTTCTGGCGCGACCTGATCGCCTTCACCTGGAATATCGCCACCGTGGAGAGCCCCGACGGCGTCGCCGACCTGTTGAGCGCCACCCTCGACCGCGTCGACCCGAGCGGCTTCCGGCTCACCGAGCCCGCCGCGACCGAGGACGGCGTGACGACGGCGTGGTTCGAATTCGAGACCGCCGTCGGCCGCGGCCGCGGGCTGGTCCGGATCGTCGACGAGGACGGGCCGAAGGCGTGGACCTTCCTCACCACCCTCCACGAGCTCAAGGGACACGAGGAGCCCCGGGGAGCACGACGCCCGATGGGCGCCGAGCACGGCGCGAACCGCGAGCGGGTGACCTGGCTGGAGAGGCGCGAGGCCCAGGACGCCGCGCTCGGCGTCGACACCCAGCCCTACGTCCTCGTCGTCGGCGGCGGCCAGGGCGGCATCGCCCTCGGCGCGCGGCTGCGCCAGCTCGGCGTACCCGCCCTCGTCATCGACAAGCACCCGCGCCCCGGCGACCAGTGGCGCAACCGCTACAAGTCGCTGTGCCTGCACGACCCGGTCTGGTACGACCACCTGCCGTACCTCAAGTTCCCCGACAACTGGCCGGTCTTCGCGCCCAAGGACAAGGTCGGCGACTGGCTGGAGTTCTACACGCGGGTGATGGAGGTGCCGTACTGGTCGAGCACGATCGCGACGAAGGCCACCTACGACGACGAGACAGGGGAGTGGACCGTCCACCTCGAGCGCGACGGCAAGCCGCTCGTGCTCAAGCCCACCCATCTGGTGATGGCGACCGGCATGTCGGGCAAGCCCAACCTCCCGGACCTGCCGGGCATGGACGTCTTCCGTGGCGAGCAGCACCACTCCTCGCAGCACCCGGGGCCCGACGCGTACGCCGGCAAGCGGGTCGTCGTGATCGGCAGCAACAACTCGGCGTTCGACATCTGCGGGGCGCTGTGGGAGACCGGCGCGGACGTGACGATGGTGCAGCGCTCCTCGACGCACATCGTCAAGAGCGACACCCTGATGGACATCGGCCTCGGCGACCTCTACTCCGAGCGCGCGCTGGCCTCGGGAGTGACGACCGAGAAGGCCGACCTGATCTTCGCGTCGCTGCCGTACCGGATCATGCACGAGTTCCAGATCCCGCTCTACGACAGGATGCGCGAGCGCGACCGGGACTTCTACGACCGGATGGAGGCCGCCGGCTTCGACCTCGACTGGGGCGACGACGGGTCGGGGCTGTTCATGAAGTACCTGCGGCGGGGCTCGGGCTACTACATCGACGTCGGTGCCGCCGAGCTGGTCGCGAACGGCGACGTGAGGCTGGCGAAGGGCCAGGTCGACCACCTGACGGAGACGTCCGTCGTCCTCGACGACGGGACCGAGCTGCCCGCCGACCTGGTCGTGTACGCCACCGGGTACGGCTCGATGAACGGCTGGGCCGCCGACCTGATCAGCCAGGAGGTCGCCGACCGGGTCGGCAAGGTCTGGGGCCTCGGCTCCGACACCGCCAAGGACCCCGGTCCGTGGGAGGGGGAGCAGCGCAACATGTGGAAGCCGACCCAGCAGGAGAACCTCTGGTTCCACGGCGGCAACCTCCACCAGTCGCGCCACTACTCGCTCTACCTCGCGCTCCAGCTGAAGGCGCGGCACGCGGGCATCGACACCCCGGTGCACCGGCTGCAGGAGGTGCACCACCTCGGCTGAGTCGTGCCGGCGTACCCCGGGAGTCCCCGATGTGAACGCGGCGGCGAGATAGGTTAGAGTCTCCGACCGCGGTTCCTTCGGGGCCGCCCCGGGCGATTGGCGCAGTGGTAGCGCGCTTCGTTCACACCGAAGAGGTCACTGGTTCGAACCCAGTATCGCCCACCGGACGGACACAGCCTCGGTCCCTGCGAGACGCAGGGACCGAGGCTGTGTCGTTCGCGGGCCCCAGCGGATCCGTGCGACGCTCGCCGTGCCCGGTCAGGGACGTCCGTCGTCCTCGGCCGGAGCGGCCCGCAGGGAGGCCGGCGTGGCGCCCTCGGGTACGTCGACCTCGTCGAACCAGCCCGCCCGCACGGGGGAGCGGGGCTGGTCGGCGGCGGGGAAGAACGGCTTGATGTCGAGCAGCGGGGTGCCGTCGACCATGTCGACGCCGCGGAAGCGCAGCCGGGTGTCGCCGACGTCCACGACCTCGACCAGGCTGAGGCCGATCGGGACCGGCCGGCGGGGTCCGCGCATGGCGAAGACGCCCAGCGGGGGTCCGTCCTGGCGCAGGAACGGACGCTGGTGCAGGCTGTCGAGCGGTGTCGGCGGGTCGTCGCCGAGCCAGGTCAGCAGCCAGGCGTGGGAGAAGGCGGACAGGCCGTCGAGCGCGGCTGCGAAGCGGGCGTCGATCTCCGCCACGCCCTCCTCGGCCAGGTTGGCCGTGGCCTGGATCGGGGTGTGCTCGCGCTGCGTGTGGGGTGTCCGGAGCATCCCGATCGGCGTGACCAGCATGGGCGCATGGTCCGCGGGCGGCTCCGATCACGGAAGGGCCATCTCAGCGTTCGCTGAGATGGACCGAGCGCAGAAGTGGCCTCAGGCCTCGGCGGCCGCCTCCTCCTCGGTGGTGGCGCCGGCCGTGCTCAGGTTGCCGCCGGTGTCCTCGAGGTGGGCGCGGATGAACCAGTGGAAGAGCTCGAGCTGCTCGGTCTGGGCGATGAACATGTCCTGGGTGACCAGGTCGAGGTCGTCCAGCTCCTTGATGCCGTCGCGGTAGGTCGAGATCACCCCTTGGTAGACGACGTCGAGCGCGGCGAGGTGCTGCTGGGTGGTCGCGCGGCCGATGTCGTAGTCGTCCCAGGCGCGGCGCTCGACCAGGGAGCCCGGGGTGCCCTGGGGCGAGCCGCCGAGGGTGGCGATCCGCTCGGCGAGGTCGTCGGCGAAGCCGCGGACCGTGTCGACCTGGGGATCGAGCATCTCGTGGACGGCGATGAAGTGCGGGCCGACGACGTTCCAGTGGACGTGCTTGAGCGTGAGGTGGAGGTCGGTGCAGGCGTCGAGCCGGCTCTGGAGGAGCTCGACGACCCGCTGGGCCGCCTTCTCGTCGAGGCCGGGCGTGGTGAAGTGGAGGGTCTGCGTGCGTGCCATGCTCCTGCAGTACGCCGTCCGGGCCGGATCACACGGGTCGAACGGCTCACTCGCGACGGAGAACTGCCGCGCGCCGGCGCCGGTCGCCTCGGTACGATCGTGACCCGGTGCGCCCGCCCGGCCGCGCCGCCGCCACGAACCACCCGAGGAGTCCATCCGTGTCCGACATCAAGGTCGCCGTCCTCGTCCCTGACGCGCGCCAGGAGGAGACGGTCACGGAGGGCACCAGGGCCTGGGAGCTGTTCCGCGACGACGCCGACGTGATCGCCGCCCGCGTGGGCGGGGAGCTGAAGGACCTCTCCTACGAGCTGGTCGACGGCGACGAGGTGGAGGGCGTGGCGATCGACAGCCCCGACGGGCTCGACATCCTGCGGCACTCGACCGCGCACGTGCTGGCGCAGGCCGTGCAGCAGGTGTTCCCGGACGCGAGGCTCGGCATCGGCCCGCCGATCCAGGACGGCTTCTACTACGACTTCGACGTCGAGACCCCGTTCGTGCCCGAGGACCTCGTCAGGCTCGAGACCGCGATGCGCAAGATCATCAAGGAGAACCAGCGCTTCGACCGGCGGGTCACCACCGACGAGGACGCGCTGGTCGAGCTGGCCGACGAGCCCTACAAGGTCGAGCTGATCGGCCTCAAGGGCAACGCGAGCGAGGCGGCCGAGGGCGCCTCCGCCGAGGTCGGCGCGGGCGAGCTGACCATCTACGACAACGTCAACCGCAACGGCGAGGTCGCCTGGAAGGACCTCTGCCGCGGCCCGCACCTGCCGACCACCAAGCGGATCCCGGCGTTCAAGCTGATGCGCAGCGCGGCGGCGTACTGGCGCGGGGACGAGAGGAACAAGCAGCTCCAGCGCATCTACGGCACCGCCTGGCCGAGCAAGGACGAGCTCGACGCCTACCTCCACCGCCTGGAGGAGGCCGAGCGCCGCGACCACCGCAAGCTCGGCCGCGAGCTCGACCTGTTCTCCTTCCCCGACGAGATCGGCTCCGGCCTGCCCGTCTTCCACCCCAAGGGCGGCGTGATCAAGCGGGCGATGGAGGACTACGTCCGCGAGCGGCACATCGCCGAGGGCTTCGAGTACGTCGGCACGCCCCACATCGCCAAGGAGGGGCTGTTCTACACCTCCGGCCACCTGCCCTACTACGGCGAGGGGATGTACCCCGCGCTCGACGTCGACGGCATGGAGTACCGCCTCAAGGCGATGAACTGCCCGATGCACAACCTCATCTACCGCTCCCGGCAGCGCTCCTACCGCGAGCTGCCGCTGCGGCTCTTCGAGTTCGGGCACGTCTACCGCCACGAGAAGTCCGGCGTGATCCACGGCCTGACCCGGGTGCGCGGCTTCGCCCAGGACGACTCCCACTCCTATGTCACCCCCGAGCAGGCGCCGGCCGAGGTGGAGCACCTGCTCAACTTCATGCTCAGCCTGCTGCGCGACTTCGGGATCGACGACTTCTACCTCGAGCTGTCGACCCGCGACGACTCCAAGGACAAGTTCATCGGCTCCGACGAGGACTGGGCGATCGCCACCCAGGTGCTCGAGGACGTGGCACTGGCGACCGGCCTGGAGCTCGTCCCCGACCCGGGCGGCGCGGCGTACTACGGCCCGAAGATCTCGGTGCAGGCCAAGGACGCCATCGGCCGCACCTGGCAGATGGGCACGGTGCAGTACGACTTCAACCAGCCCTCGCCCGACCGCTTCGACCTGGAGTACGTCGCCGCCGACGGCAGCCGGCAGCAGCCGGTGATGATCCACTCGGCGAAGTTCGGCTCCATCGAGCGCTTCATGGGCGTCCTCGTCGAGCACTACGCCGGCGCCTTCCCTCCGTGGCTGGCCCCGGTCCAGGTGCAGGGCATCCCGGTCGCGGAGCGGCACGTCGACTATCTCCACGAGGTCGCCGCGCAGCTCGAGGAGCACGGGATCCGGGTGGAGATCGACGAGTCCGACGACCGGATGCAGAAGAAGATCCGCAACGCCCAGCTGCAGAAGGTGCCGTTCATGGTCATCGCCGGCGACCAGGACGTCGAGGCGGGCGCGGTGAGCTTCCGCTACCGCGACGGCCGCCAGGACAACGGCGTACCCGTCGCCGAGGCGATCGAGCGCGTCGTCGCCGCAGTCGCCAGCAGGGAGCAGGTCTGAGCCATGCACCGGGCGCTCATGGGGTGCGCCGCCACGCTGCTGCTCGCCACGGCGACGCTGGCCGGCTGCGGCGGGTCGACGCCGTCCGGCGCGCCGCCGCGCCCACCGGTCAGCACGCCGACCGCGACCGACGTCGCCGACCCCGGCGCACCCGCGGGCGACGCGGGCGACCCGGGGGCCGACGCCAGCGACCTGGCCAAGCGGGCCGAGAACCTCGCCCGCGAGAACGGCAAGCCGACCAGCGACATCGCCCCCCGCGACGGCGAGGTGCTCGGCGGCGACGTGAGCTGGCCACAGTGCCCGCCCGGCACGGGGATCCCGGAGAAGCAGGGGCTCGGGATGCCGATGCCGCTGCCCGAGGCGGAGTACGTCGTCCTCGGGCTCACCAACGGTCCCGGCTTCACCCCCAACCCCTGCCTGGCCGACCAGGTCCGCTGGGCGAAGGACAACGACGTGCTCGTGTCGGTCTACGCCGTGTCGAGCTACCCCAGCAAGGCCACCCTGCAGAAGTACGGCGCCGACGGTCCCTACGCCGCGACGGACCGGCTCGGGAAGCTCCGCAACGTCGGCTACCAGCAGGCCCGCTTCAACGTCGGCACCATGGGCCAGGTCGGCCTCCTCAGCCCGATCGTGTGGATCGACATCGAGCCGGTGCCGAAGTTCGACTGGAGCGACGACCTGCAGGCCAACGCCGCGGTCATCGAGGGCGTCGCGCGGGGCTACACCGACGCCGGCTTCCGGATCGGGGTCTACTCCACGCCCGCCCTCTACCGCCGCGTGGTCGGCGACCTCGGCCTGGGCGGCGTACCGGAGTGGCGCGCGGCCGGCCAGACCTCGCGCGCCGAGGCGCTCAACCGCTGCGGCCCCGACTGGTCCATCCAGGGCGGCCCGGCGGTCATGGGACAGTGGGTGGAGCAGGAGCGCGACCAGAACATCACCTGCCCCGGGATCGCCGCCGATCTCGGCCGCTGGTTCCACCGGTTCTCGTGACCGCGCGCGTGCTCCCGACCGGACGTGAGAGGGTTTGCTCATGACCTCGAGCGCGGAGGGTGTGGACGCCGAGCCGCTCGACGGGCGCCGGAGACGCTGGCAGGAGCACAACCAGGTGCGCCGCCAGGTGATCATCGACGCCGCGATCGCCGTCTTGGAGCGCCAGGCCCCCGGTGAGGAGTTCCAGGTCCAGGCGGTGGCCGACGAGGCCGGGATGAGCCGCACCGTCATCTACCGCCACTTCGAGGACCGCTCGGACCTCGACCGGGCGGTGCAGCGCCAGATCTGCGAGCACGTCGGCGGCGAGCTGCTCCCCGCGCTGTCGTACGACGGCACGCCGGACCAGATCATCCACCGCATCGTCGGCAGCTTCATCCGCTGGGCCGAGGCGCACCCGACGCTGTACTGGTTCGCCGAGCGCGACCTCGCCGGCTGGGGGCCCAGCCCGCTCAGCCAGGCGGTCGAGCAGGTCGCGGAGGGGATCGAGGGGATCATGGCGATCGTGGTCGCGGCGATGGGCGTCGAGCTCACCGACGACGACCGTGCGGCCCTGGACCCGTGGGTCTTCGGCATGATCGGCGCCGTCTTCGCCGCCGTCCGCCGCTGGCTCGAGCGCGAGGTGCGCGAGCCCGGGATCGAGGCCTGCATCAGCATCCTGTCGGAGTCGATCTGGCTGCAGATCAACGGCATGGCGCTCTCCCGCGGCCTCAACCTGCCCGACCTGCCGGTCGCCGACCTGCTCCAGGCGCTGGGGCACGCCGATGGCGACGCCGGCGGTGAGGGCGAGGCATGAGCACCGGCCCCGACGGGCTCGAGCGCCTCTGGACGCCGCACCGGATGGCCTACGTCCGCGGCGAGGCCGACGACCCTGCCGCCGAGCCCGCCCACGCCGACCCGCGTCCGGCCTGCCCGTTCTGCCGGATCACCGCGGACCCCGCCACCTCGACCGACGACGAGCTGGTCGTCCTCCGCGGCCGCACGGCGTACGTCGTGCTCAACCTCTACCCCTACAACCCCGGGCACCTCATGGTGCTGCCCTACCGCCACGTCGCCGACTACCTCGACCTCGACGACGAGGAGACCGACGAGGTGACCGCGCTGACCAAGGCGGCGCTGCGGACGATCCGCTCGGTCGCGCAGCCGCACGCCTTCAACGTCGGGCTCAACCTCGGCGGCGCGGCGGGCGGCTCGCTGTCGGGCCACCTGCACCAGCACGTCGTGCCCCGCTGGTCGGGCGACGCGAACTTCATGACCGTCATCGGCGGCACCAAGACCCTCCCGCAGCTGCTGGGCGAGACCCGCGATCTGCTGGCGAGCGCCTGGCAGTAGTAGGTTCCTGACCCGTGTTGGATCGCTTCAAGGAGTTCTGGGCCGGGACCGTGCTGCACCCCGTGGTGCGGCTGTTCATCCGGCTGGGCATCAGCCCGGACGCGGTGACCCTGGTCGGCACCCTCGGCGTCAGCGCCGGCGCCCTGATCTTCTTCCCGCAGGGCGAGCTGCTCATCGGCGTCCTGTTCATCACCGCCTTCGTGTTCAGCGACCTGATCGACGGCCGGATGGCGCGCGAGACCGGGCGGGTCTCGAAGTTCGGCGCCTTCTGGGACTCCACCCTCGACCGGATCGGCGACGGCGCGATCTTCGGCGGCCTCGCGCTCTACTTCGCCGGCACCGGCAAGGACCAGGGCGACAGCTACCTCTACCTCTGCGTCACGCTGTGGTGCCTGGTGATGGGCTCGGTCACCTCCTACGCCCGGGCCCGCGCGGAGTCCCTCGGCATGGACGCCAAGGGCGGCATCGCCGAGCGCGCCGACCGGCTCGTCTCGATCCTCGTGATGACCGGCCTCGGGGCGCTGTTCGACCTCCCGATCCTCATGTACGTCACGCTCTGGGCGCTCGCCCTCGCCAGCACCTACACGGTCGTCTTCCGGGTCCTGAAGGTACGCCGGCAGGCGCTCGCAGCGGAGGCCGCGGGGGAGGGCCCGTCCGAGGGGGAGACCCCGGCGTAGCGGACCCGCCCGCGGCCGTAGAATCGAGGCCATGAGCGAGCAGCAGGAGCACGGCACCACCCGGGTCAAGCGCGGCATGGCCGAGATGCTCAAGGGTGGCGTCATCATGGACGTGGTCACCCCGGAGCAGGCGAAGATCGCCGAGGACGCCGGCGCGGTGGCCGTGATGGCGCTGGAGCGGGTCCCTGCGGACATCCGTGCCCAGGGTGGGGTGTCGCGGATGAGCGACCCCGACATGATCGACGGGATCATCGAGGCCGTCTCGATCCCGGTGATGGCCAAGGCCCGGATCGGGCACTTCGCCGAGGCGCAGGTGCTGCAGTCGCTGGGTGTGGACTACATCGACGAGTCCGAGGTGCTGACCCCGGCCGACTACGCCCACCACATCGACAAGTGGGCCTTCACGGTGCCGTTCGTGTGCGGTGCGACCAACCTGGGTGAGGCGCTGCGCCGGATCACCGAGGGGGCGGCGATGATCCGCTCCAAGGGCGAGGCCGGCACGGGTGATGTGTCCAACGCGGTCACCCACATGCGCACGATCCGGGGCGAGATCCGCCGGCTCGGCTCGCTGGCCGGGTCGGGTGGGGACGAGTTGTACGTCGCCGCGAAGGAGCTCCAGGCGCCGTACGACCTGGTGGCCGAGGTCGCGCGGACCGGCAAGCTGCCCGTCGTGCTGTTCACCGCCGGTGGCATCGCGACCCCGGCGGACGCGGCGATGATGATGCAGCTGGGCGCCGAGGGCGTGTTCGTCGGCTCGGGCATCTTCAAGTCGGGCAACCCGGCCCAGCGGGCCGAGGCGATCGTGAAGGCCACGACCTTCTTCGACGACCCCGACGTGGTCGCGAAGGTCTCCCGCGGCCTGGGCGAGGCGATGGTCGGCATCAACGTGGAGGAGCTGCCGCAGCCGCATCGTCTCTCCGAGCGCGGCTGGTGACGACGGCGCCGTCCGTCGGCGTCTTCGCGCTCCAGGGCGACGTCCGCGAGCACCTGCAGGTCCTCACCGCGCTCGGCGCCGACGCGTTCCCGGTACGACGCCCGGCCGAGCTCGAGCGCTGCGACGGCCTCGTGCTGCCCGGCGGGGAGTCGACCACGATGGCCAAGCTGGCCCGGACCTTCGAGCTCCTCGAGCCGCTGCGCGAGCGCGTCCGGGACGGCATGCCGACCTTCGGCACCTGCGCGGGGATGATCCTGCTGGCCGACCGGATCGAGGGCGGCACGGCCGACCAGGAGACGATCGGCGGGCTCGACGTGACGGTGCGGCGCAACGCCTTCGGCCGGCAGGTCGACTCCTTCGAGGCCGACCTGCCGTTCGCGGGCCTGGCCGAGCCGGTGCACGCGGTGTTCATCCGCGCGCCGTGGGTCGAGCGGACCGGCCCCGGCGTCGAGGTGCTCGCCGAGGCGGCGGGCCACCCGGTCGCCGTACGCCAGGGGCACCTGATGGCGACGTCCTTCCACCCGGAGGTCGACGGCGACGGCCGGGTGCACCGGGTCTTCCTCGGTCTGCTCGGGGGCTGAGCGGAGTTCAGCCGGCGTTCGCGCCGAGGTCGCCGGGGCGATGCCGCGGCGCGTCATCGTCGGCAGGTGCGCCAGCAGTGGATGGACGGGCTGCGGGGCGTCACGGTCGTGGCGGTCGTGCTTCTCCACGCGGAGCTCACCGCCGGCCCGCTGCCGTGGCTGGCCGCGGTCAACCAGGCGCTCGAGCCCTACCGGATGCCGCTGCTGATGACCCTCTCCGGCATGCTCCTGGCCCGCTCGCTGTCCCGGGGCGCCCGGCGCCACCTGACCGGCAAGGTGCGGGCCATCCTGTGGCCCTACGCGGTCTGGACCCTGCTCGACGTCGCCCACCTGGCGGCCGACGCGCTCGCGGCGGGCGAGCCGCTGCCGCCGGGTCTCCTGCGCCGGCTGGTCTACGACCCGACGAGCTACCTGTGGTTCCTCGCCTTCCTGTTCTGCTACCACGTGCTCGCCACGCCGCTGCCGGGCCGGCTGCGCACCGCCGCCGGCCCCGCGCTGGTGCTCCTCGGCGGGGCGCTGGAGCCGACCGACCTGAGCCGGTTCGTCACGCTCGCCGGCTGGTTCCTCGTCGGCGACCTCGTCGCGCGGGTCGTCGGCCCCCGCGTGCCGCCCACGATGGCGGGACGGATCGCCCGGGTCCGGTGGGGCGTGCTGGCGTCCGTCGGCCGCCAGTCGATCGTCTACTACGCCTGCCACCTGATCGTCATGGTGTACGCCGTGCGGCTGGCCCGCGAGGCGGGCGTGACCGATCCGCGGGCGACGGTGGCGGTGGCCGTCGTCGTACCACTCGCGACGGGGGCGCTGCTGGTCCGTCTGCGGCGACACCGCTGGGTGGACGCGCTCTTCGTGTGGCCACGGGTAGAATCCACGGCCGGCACCGAGCAGAGCGGTGTGGCGGCGCCCGGGGTGGTGCCGGCCCGCACATAGAGACAGAGGGACTGATGTCTGGCCACTCCAAGTGGGCGACCACCAAGCACAAGAAGGCCGCGATCGACGCCAAGCGCGGCAAGCTCTTCGCGAAGCTGATCAAGAACATCGAGATCGCCGCGAAGATGGGTGGCCCCGACCCCTCCGGCAACCCGACGCTCTACGACGCCATCCAGAAGGCCAAGAAGCAGTCGGTGCCCAACAAGAACATCGACTCCGCGGTCAAGCGCGGCGGCGGGCTCGAGGGCGGCGGCGTCGACTACGAGACGATCATGTACGAGGTCTACGGCCCCCAGGGCGTCGCGGTCCTCGTCGAGTGCCTCACCGACAACCGCAACCGCGCCGCGATGGAGGTCCGCACCGCGGTCACCCGCAACGGCGGCACCATGGCCGACCCCGGCTCGGTGTCCCGGCTGTTCCACCGCAAGGGCGTCGTGGTCGTCACCAAGCAGCAGGAGGACAAGGAGGTCTCCGAGGACGACGTCCTCGAGGCCACCCTCGACGCCGGCGCCGAGGAGGTCAACGACCTCGGCGAGAGCTTCGAGGTCCAGTCCGAGGCCACCGACGTGGTGGCGGTCCGCACGGCGCTGCAGGAGGCCGGGATCGACTACGACTCCGCCGAGGTGCAGTTCGTCGCGACGATGGACATCCCGGTCGCCGACCCGGGAGCCGCGGGCAAGGTGTTCAAGCTGGTCGACGCGGTCGACGACCTCGACGACGTGCAGAACGTCTTCTCCAACGCCGACATCCCCGACGAGGTCCTGGACCAGATCGAGGAGTGAGGTACGCCGCCGGGCGTGTCGCGTCCGTCGTGCTGGGCCGGTGGTCTAGCGTTCGTACGAACACATGTTCGGACGGAAGGTGACGACGTGCGCGTGCTCGGGATCGACCCGGGGCTGACCCGCTGCGGGCTCGGCGTGGTCGAGGGCTCGATCGGCCGACCGCTGGGCCTGGTCGACGTCGGCGTGGTCCGCACGCCCTCGGCGTGGTCGGTGCCCGAACGCCTGGTCTTCATCGAGAAGGGCATCGAGGCCCGCCTCGACGAGCATGCCCCCGACGCCGTGGCGATCGAGCGGATCTTCGCCCGTTCCGACGTCAGCACGATCATGGGCACCGCCCAGGCGGCCGGGATCGCCATGGTCTGCGCCGCGCGCCGCGGCCTGCCGGTCGCGCTGCACACCCCGAGCGAGGTGAAGGCCGCGGTGTCCGGCAACGGCCGCGCCGACAAGGCCCAGGTCGGGGCCATGGTCACCCGCATCCTGCGCCTGGACGCGATGCCCAAGCCCGCCGACGCCGCCGACGCGCTCGCGCTGGCGATCACCCACATCTGGCGCGGCGGCTCCCAGGCCCGGATCGAGGCGGCCCTCGCGGCCGCCGGAAGGAAGGCTCGATGATCGCGTTCGTCCGTGGCAATGTCGCCGCGCTCACCCTCACCAGCGCCGTGGTCGAGGTCGGGGGAGTCGGGCTGGAGCTGATGTGCACCCCCGGCACGCTCGCCCAGCTGCGCACCGGCGCCACGGCCACGCTGCCGACCAGCATGGTCGTGCGCGAGGACTCGCTCACCCTGTTCGGCTTCGCGGACGAGGAGGAGAAGACGATCTTCGAGCTGGTCCAGACCGCCTCCGGCGTGGGGCCCAAGCTCGCCCAGGCCATCGTGGCGGTGCTCTCGCCCGACGGCGTGCGCACCGCGATCGCCACCGAGGACGTGCGCACGCTCACCAAGGTCCCCGGCATCGGCCAGAAGGGGGCGCAGCGGATCATCCTGGAGCTCAAGGACCGCATCGGCGCGCCCACCGGTACGACGAGCTCGGGCGCAGGCCCCGCCGAGGCCGCCTGGCGCGACCAGGTCCACCAGGGACTGGTCGGGCTCGGCTACAACGCCAAGGACGCCGACAAGGCGGTCGACGCGGTCGCCGGCGAGGCGGGCGCGGCTCCCGACGTACGCGCGTTGCTGAGGGCCGCCCTCCGCACGCTGTCCAAGGCCTGAGGGACGCTGACCCATGCCCTTCCACGAGGACGACCTGGAGGCCGCGGAGGAGGTCCACCTCCAGTCGCTGACCGCCGCGGAGGCCGAGGGCGACGAGCGGGCCGTCGAGGCCGCGCTGCGGCCGCGCAGCCTCGACGAGGTCGTCGGCCAGGCCCGGGTCCGCGACCAGCTCGGCCTGGTCCTGGAGGCTGCGCGGCAGCGGGGGAGGGCACCCGACCACGTGCTGCTCTCCGGCCCGCCCGGGCTCGGCAAGACCACGCTGGCGATGATCATCTCCCACGAGATGAGCGCCCCGCTGCGGCTGACCAGCGGCCCCGCGATCACCCACGCCGGCGACCTCGCCGCGATCCTGTCCGGGCTCAACGAGGGCGAGGTGCTCTTCGTCGACGAGATCCACCGGATGTCGCGGCCGGCCGAGGAGATGCTCTACCTCGCGATGGAGGACTTCCGCGTCGACGTCGTGATCGGCAAGGGGCCGGGCGCCACCGCCATCCCGCTCGAGCTGCCGTCCTTCACCCTGGTCGGCGCGACCACCCGGGCCGGCCTGCTGCCGGGGCCGCTGCGCGACCGGTTCGGGTTCACCGCGCACCTGGAGTTCTACGAGCCCGAGGAGCTCGACCGGATCGTGCGGCGCTCCGCCGACCTGCTGGGCGTCGACCTCGCCCCCGACGGCTCCGCGGAGATCGCCGGCCGCTCGCGCGGCACCCCCCGGATCGCCAACCGGCTGCTGCGCCGGGTCCGCGACTACGCCCAGGTGCGTGCCGACGGCGTCGTCACCAGCACCGTCGCCCAGGCCGCGCTCGATCTCTACGAGGTCGACGAGCTGGGGCTCGACCGGCTCGACCGGGCCGTCCTCGACGCCCTGTGCCGTCGCTTCGGCGGCGGCCCGGTCGGCGTCTCCACGCTCGCCGTCGCGGTGGGCGAGGAGCGCGAGACCGTCGAGGAGGTCGCCGAGCCCTTCCTGGTCCGCAACGGGTTCCTCGCCCGGACCCCGCGCGGCCGGATCGCGACCCCGGCAGCCTGGACCCACCTCGGGCTCACGCCGCCGGCGCTGCCGTACGACGAGACCGGGCCGACCCTCTTCGAGGACTGAACCTCCCGCCGATCAGCATCTCGTCAGGGTCCGTGGCTACACTTGCCCGTCGGTCCCGGGGACGGCTTCGTCCTGCGGTGTCCGTCCCTGCCCTTTCGAGAGGTTTCTCTGTGAACGACGCGCTGTCCCTGCTGCCGATCGTGGCGATCGCGGCCATCTTCTGGCTGCTGATCATCCGCCCCGCCTCGCGCCAGCGCAAGCAGGCCGCCGCCCTGCAGGCGGCGCTCGCCGTGGGCGACGACGTGATGCTGACGTCCGGCATCTACGGGACGATCATCGGCTCGACGGACGAGTACGTCGAGCTCGAGATCGCCCCCGGCGTCGTGATCCGGGTCGTGCGCGGTGCCGTGGCGTCGGTGCGCCGCGAGCCCGCGCCCGAGCCTGCGCCCGAGGCCGAGCCGGCTCCGGAGGGCTCCGAGCCTCGCCTCGACGACGAAGAGGAGCGCTGAGCCATGGCGGCCCGCCGTCCGCGCCCCGGGCGCAACCTGATCGTCTTCTTCGTCGGCCTCGCCGTGCTCTACGGCCTCACCGCGCTCTCGCAGGCCGGGGTCGAGGAGCCGGAGACGCCGTGGCGCCCCGCGCTCGGCCTCGACCTGCAGGGCGGCACCCGGATCACGCTGACCGCCGACAAGGCGCCCAGCAAGGAGAACCTCGACGAGGCCCGCCGGATCATCGACCAGCGCGTCAACGGCTCCGGCGTCGCCGAGGCGGCGGTCACCACGCAGGGCGGCCGCAATATCGTCGTCGAGGTCCCGGGCAAGACCAAGAACCGCGGGCAGCTCGAGGAGACCGTCAAGCGGCAGGCGCAGCTGCGCTTCCGCCTGGTCGCCTGCTCCGACGTCCGCCCCGCCTCCTGCGGCAGCGCGACCGACGACCTCAACCTGGGCCGCGCGCCGCTCTCGCTGGCCGAGGACGACCCGACCGCCGCCGCCACCGACTCCCCGGACGCGCCGGCCGACGACGCCACGGAGACGCCCGCCGACCCGACGGATGCGCCGGCGGACCCGACCGACATCCCGGCCGACCCGACCGACGAGGCCTCGCCGGAGACGCCCACCCAGACCGACCCGGCCGGCGACGGCGAGAAGTGGACCGTCCAGGACGACATCGCCTGGTCGCGCAGTCCCGACCAGGACGCGATCACGGCGTTCAACTCCTACACCTGCGACGCCCAGGGCGTCCTGGTCGACGCCGAGGGCAACCCGGCCGACCTGCCGGACGACCCGGACCAGCCGCTCGTGGCGTGCTCGTCGCCCGAGCGCGACACCGGTGTCATCAAGTTCCTGCTGAGCCGCTCCGTGGTCGAGGGCACCGAGCTCAACGACGCCAGCGCGCAGACCCCGCAGAACGGCGTCGGCTGGGTCGTCGCCATCGAGATGGGCAACAGCAAGGACCGTGCCCACCCGAAGGGCTCCGCCGGCGCCTCCGACGACTTCGAGGCGGTGTCCCGGGCCTTCGCCGGCACCGACGAGCAGTTCGCGGTCGTCCTGGACAGCCAGGTGCTGACCTACCCGGTGATGAACAGCGTCATCACCGACGGCCGCTCCCAGATCGAGGGCGACTTCACCGAGCAGCAGGCGCTCGACCTGGCCAACAGCCTCAAGTTCGGCGCGCTGCCCATCAAGTTCAACGACGAGCAGACCTCCGTCGAGGAGATCGGACCGTCGCTGGCCGGCAACCAGCTCTCCGCCGGCCTCACCGCGGGCGCGATCGGCCTGGTGCTGGTCATGCTCTACTGCCTCTTCTACTACCGCGGCCTCGGCCTGGTGGTGGTCAGCTCGTTGTTCGTGGCGGCCGGCATCACCTACGCCATGGTGCTGCTGCTGAGCAAGACCGCCGGCTTCACGCTGACCCTGCCGGGCATCGCGGGACTCATCATCGCGGTCGGCATCACCGCGGACTCGTTCGTCATCTTCTTCGAGCGGATCCGCGACGAGATGCGCGAGGGCAAGTCGATGCGGGTCGCGGTCGAGACGGGCTGGGCCCGTGCGCGGGTCACCCGGATCGCGGCCAACACGGTGCAGATCCTGTCGGCGCTGGTGCTCTACATCTTCGCCACCGGCGCGGTGAAGGGCTTCGGCTTCGCGCTCGGGCTGACCACGCTGATCGACCTCGCGGTGCTGTTCTGGTTCACCAAGCCACTGGTGTCCTGGCTCGCGCAGTTCAAGGCCTTCAACTCCGGGCACAAGCTGTCCGGCCTGAGCAAGGAGACGCTGGGCATGGACGTCACGCCCTCCCGTCGTACCGCCGTCGCGGGAGGTGACGCCTGATGGGCAAGATGTCGCGTCTCGGCAACGACCTGTACCAGGGCCGCAAGTCGATCGACTTCGTCGGCCGGCCCTGGCTGTTCTACGCCATCTCGGCGGTCCTGGTGTCCGCCGCGGTGCTCGTGCTGTTCATCAAGCCGCTCAACATGGGCGTCGAGTTCACCGGCGGCACGACCGTGTCCGTGCCGGTCGGCTCGGGCAACGCCACCCAGGACGCGGCGGACGAGCTCCAGGAGACGGTGGCCGACTCGGGGATCGAGAACGCCGGGAACCCGATCGTCACCACGGCGGGCGACTCGTCGCTGACGATCCAGGTCGAGAACCTCACCGAGCAGCAGCGCGACGAGATCACCGCGTTGGTGCACGAGACGTTCCCGCAGGTCGACGAGGGAGACCTGTCCATCCAGGACATCGGCCCGAGCTGGGGCCAGGAGGTCGCCAAGCGCGCCCTGCTCGGCGTCGCGATCTTCCTCGTCCTCGTCGTGCTGTTCATCTGGGCCTACTTCCGCGAGTGGCGGATGTCGGTCGGCGCGCTCATCGCGCTGATCCACGACGTCGTCCTCACCGTCGGGATCTACGCGCTGTCCGGGTTCCAGGTGACCCCGGCCGCCGTGACCGGCGTGCTCGCGATCCTCGGGTTCTCGCTCTACGACACGGTGGTCGTCTTCGACAAGGTCAAGGAGAACACCACTGTCCTGCGCAAGAACACCCAGTCGTACGCCGACGCCGCCAACCTCGCCGTCAACCAGACGCTGGTGCGCTCGATCAACACCTCGATCGTCGCGCTCATCCCGATCGGCTCGATCCTCTACGTCACGGCGGTCCAGCTGGGCGCCAGCTCCCTGCAGGACCTGGCGCTCGCGCAGTTCGTCGGCATGGCGGTCGGCGTCTACTCCTCGGTCATGCTCGCGCCCCGCGTGCTGGTCCACCTGAAGATGCAGGAGAGCGAGACGCAGATCCAGGCCCGCCGGGCGAAGGCGAAGCAGCGTGCGCTCGCCGACCGGTACGCCTCCGTGCCCGCCTTCACCGAGGAGGTCCCCGCCGGCGGCCGCCGCGACGCGGACCCGGACGCGATCCCGGACGAGCTGCTCGACGAGGAGTTCGAGATCGAGGTCGAGCCCGACGACGACGCGCCGGCCCCTCGGCGTACCACTCCGAACACGGACGCCGCCGGCAAGGGCCGCGTGGTGCCCGCCAGCAGCCGCCCGGTCAGCGACAGCGGCAGCTCGGGGCGCCGGCAGCCGGTCCGGCAGGCGCGGTCCAAGCGCGGCAAGAAGTAGACCGTGGCCGATCGCGACGTCCGTGACAGCGCGGTCGACGCCCTGACCCGGCTGGTCCGCGACATCCCGGACTTCCCGGAGCCGGGCATCGTGTTCAAGGACATCACGCCGCTGCTGGCCGACGCGGCCGGCTTCGGCGCGGTCGTGCGGGCGCTGGCCGCCACGGGGCGCGACGACCGCGGCGAGGTCGTGGTCGACAAGGTCGTCGGCATGGAGGCCCGCGGGTTCATCCTCGCGGCCCCCGTCGCGCTGGCCCTCGGCGTGGGCTTCGCGCCGGTCCGCAAGGCCGGCAAGCTGCCCCACGACACGCACCAGGTCGACTACGCCCTGGAGTACGGCGAGGCGGTGCTCGAGCTGCACCGGGACGCCGTCGCGGCGGGGGACCGGGTGCTGCTGGTCGACGACGTGCTCGCCACCGGCGGCACCGCCGGCGCCACCTGCGAGCTGGTCCGCCGGTGCGGCGCGGAGCCGGCCGGCTTCGCGGTGCTGATGGAGCTGGGCTTCCTCGGCGGCCGCAGCGCCCTGGGCGACGTACCCGTCAGCTCGCTGCTGACCGTCTGAGGTCGTTCCCCGGCAGTCGGGGGTGCGCCCTAGACTGGCGCAATGACCGAGGAGAGCACGACACCCCGCGTTCCGTCGCGGGTGTCGTCCGTGCCTGCCCCGGTGCCGAGCGAGCCGGGCGGCGGGCGGGGCGTCCGCGCGCGGCTGGCGCGGATGGGCAGCCGGGGGCAGGTGTCCAACCCGGTCCTCGAGCCGCTGTTCCGCGCGGTGCGCGCCAACCACCCGAAGGCCGACCTCCAGCTCCTCGAGCGCGCCTACGTCACCGCCGAGCGCCTGCACGCCGAGCAGAAGCGCAAGAGCGGCGACCCCTACATCACCCACCCGCTCGCCGTGACCACGATCCTCGCGGGCATCGGCATGACCGAGCCGACGCTGGTGGCCGCGCTGCTGCACGACACGGTCGAGGACACGCCGTACACGCTGGAGGAGTGTCGCCGCGACTTCGGTGACGAGGTCGCCCGGCTCGTGGACGGCGTGACGAAGCTCGACAAGGTCGTCTACGGCGAGTCCGCCAACGCCGAGACGATCCGCAAGATGATCGTGGCGATGTCGCGCGACATCCGGGTGCTGGTCATCAAGCTCGCCGACCGGCTCCACAACATGCGCACGCTGCGCTTCGTCAAGCAGTCCACCCAGGAGCGCAAGGCGCGCGAGACCCTCGACATCTACGCCCCGCTGGCCCACCGGCTCGGCATGAACACCATCAAGTGGGAGCTCGAGGACCTCGCCTTCGCGACCCTCCACCCCAAGATCTACGACGAGATCGTCCGGCTGGTCGCCGAGCGCGCCCCCTCGCGCGACTCCTTCCTCGCCGAGGTGATCTCCCAGGTCGAGAAGGACCTGCGCGAGGCCAAGATCAAGGCCACCGTCACCGGCCGGCCGAAGCACTACTACTCGATCTACCAGAAGATGATCGTCGGGGGCCGCGACTTCTCCGACATCTACGACCTGGTCGGCATCCGCATCCTGGTCGAGGAGGACCGCGACTGCTACGGCGTCCTCGGCGTCCTGCACTCGCGGTGGAACCCGGTCCTGGGCCGGTTCAAGGACTACGTCGCGATGCCGAAGTTCAACATGTACCAGTCGCTGCACACCACCGTGATCGGGCCGCAGGGCAAGCCGGTGGAGATGCAGATCCGCACCTTCGCGATGCACCGGCGCGCGGAGTACGGCGTCGCGGCGCACTGGAAGTACAAGGAGGACGGCCGCGCCGGCAACGACACCGACAAGCGCGGCGACCTCGACGACATGAGCTGGGTGCGCCAGCTGCTGGACTGGCAGAGCGAGGTCGAGGACCCCGGCGAGTTCCTGGAGTCCCTGCGGTTCGAGATCAACCAGACCGAGACCTACGTCTTCACCCCGCGGGGGGACGTGATCGCGCTGCCGTCCGGCTCGACGCCGATCGACTTCGCCTACGCCGTCCACACCGAGGTCGGGCACCGCACCATCGGGGCCCGCGTCAACGGCCGTCTGGTGCCGCTCGAGTCCACCCTCGAGAACGGCGACGTCGTCGAGGTCTTCACCTCCAAGGCCGAGGGCGCCGGCCCCTCCCGCGACTGGCTCAACTTCGTGAAGTCCCAGCGCGCCCGATCCAAGATCCGCCAGTGGTTCACCAAGGAGCGGCGCGAGGAGGCGATCGAGCGCGGCAAGGACGAGATCGCCAAGCTGATGCGCAAGGAGGGCCTGCCCCTCAAGCGGCTGCTCTCCCACGACTCGCTGACCCTGGCCGCCTCCGCCTTCCGGCTCGCCGACGTCACCGCGCTCTACGCCGCCGTCGGCGAGGGCAACCTCGGCGCCCAGACCGTCGTACGCAAGGTGATCGAGCTCCACGGCGGCGACGAGGGGGCCCAGGAGGACCTCGCCGAGGCCGTCACCATCACCGGCCGCCGTGGCCGCCCGCGGCGCGCCACCGGCGGCGACGCCGGCGTGATCGTCACCGGATCGCCCGACGTATGGGTCAAGCTCGCCAAGTGCTGCACCCCCGTGCCCCCCGACACGATCCTCGGCTTCGTCACCAAGGGCGGGGGCGTCTCGGTGCACCGCAAGGACTGCACCAACGCCGCCAGCCTGCTCGCCCAGCCCGAGAAGCTCGTCGACGTCGAGTGGGCCCCCACCGGCCAGTCGACCTTCCTGGTCAACATCCAGGTCGAGGCCCTCGACCGCTCCCGCCTGCTCTCCGACATCACCATGGTGCTGTCCGACGCCCACGTGAACATCCTGTCCGCCAACCTCACCACCTCCCGCGACCGGGTCGCCAAGTCCCGGTTCAGCTTCGAGATGGCCGACGCCAAGCACCTCGACACGGTCCTCAGCGCCGTCCGCTCCGTCCCCGGGGTGTTCGACGCCTACCGCGTCACGCAGTAGCCGGCGCCGACCGCGCGCCGCTGCTGTGCATGGATCCCCGGATGTCCGGGGATCCATGCGCTTGTCAGGTGTTGCAACCCCTGACAAGTGCATGAATTGCACGACGGAGCAGATGATTCACGCTCGTATCCACAGCCTGGAAGACGCCAGGTGTCGACTCGGGTGTGCTTCGGGAAGTGGGTCCGCATGTTCATGGACCCCCAACATCCCTGCATGACCGACGTCGCGCTGCGCAAGGAGCTGCTGACCCTCGGTCACACCGATCGGAGCCTCGCCTGCGCCGTGAAGGCCGGGACGTTGGCCAAGCCACGTCGTGGTGCGTACGTCGATGGCCCGCTCTGGCGGGGCCTGACGCGGGAGGAGCGCTACGCAATCCGGGTGCGTGCAGTGCTGCGTCAAGCGTGCGCGGACGCTGTGGCGAGTCACGCCTCCGCGCTGCCGTTCCTGACGGGGCCGACCTGGGGCGTACCGCTCGACGAGGTACACACGACGCGCAGGGACGGTAGGGCCGGTCGCCGCGAGGCCGGCATCAAGCAGCATCGAGGCGTGCTGCTCGACGGCGATGTCGTCGCTGTCGGCGACCTGCAGGTCTCGGCGCCGATGCGGGCAGCACTCGAGGTGGCGACCATGGCGACGGCCGAGGCCGGACTCGTCGTACTCAACCACTTCCTCCACCGAGGCGACTTCACCCCGGGCCAGATCCGCGCTCGCTACGAGGAGGGCATGGACCACTGGCCCAAGTCCTTGTCGACCGACCTGATCCTTCGTCTCGGAGATCCTCGGGTCGAGTCAGTGGGGGAGAGCCGTACGTTCTGGTTCCTGTGGAGGCACCACTTCCCGTCGCCCGAGCCACAGTTCGAGGTCTACGACGGCCCGCTGATCTTCGCCTACCTCGACTTCGCCTTTCCCGATCTCGGGGTCTGGATCGAGTTCGACGGCAAGGAGAAGTACCTCAAGTTCCGCCGCGAGGGCGAGAGCGTCGTCGATGCCGTCGTCCGCGAGAAGAAGCGCGAGAGCCGGATCGCCGAGCTGACCGGATGGCGCTGTGTCCGGATCACCTGGGCCGACCTGGCCGACCCGGTTCAGCTCGAGCGGCGCATTCGGTCTGTCATCGCATCCGTCGCGGTGGCGAGAGGCCGACGGTAGTCACAGGCGCAACACCAGTCCCGCGCGACGGGCAATGCATGCGCTTGTCAGGTGTTGCAACCCCTGACAAGCGCATGGATCCCCGGATGTCCGGGGATCCATGCAGCAGCGCCCACCAACCCGGCTCAGCGGTAGTCGGCAGACGCCTTCCTGGCCATCTCGAGGAACGACCGGCGGCCCTCGAGGTTCTCCTCCAGCTCGCGGACCCGCTTGTCGTCACCGCGGGCGCGGGCGGCGTCGAGCTTGGCCTCGGTCTCGGCGATGGCGGCTTCGAGCTTGGAGACCATGTCGTCGGCGCGGGCGGACTTCTCCGGGTCGGTACGACGCCACTGGTCGTCCTCGGCCTTGCGGATGGTCTGCTCGACGGCGCGCATCCGGCCCTCGAGGTCCTTGATCCGGTCGCGGGGGACCTTGCCGGCCTCGTCCCACTTGTCGGCGACGGCCCGGAAGGCCGCCTTGGCCGCCGCGACGTCGCCGGAGGACTGCAGCTCGGCGACGACGGCCTCGGCCTCGACGAGCAGCTGCTCCTTCACCACGGCGTTGGCCGCGAACTCCGAGTCCAGGGCGGCGTTGGCGGCGTCGCGGGCGCCGAAGAAGGTGTCCTGGGCGCCGCGGAAGCGGCGCCAGAGCTCGTCGTCGACCGCCTTGGGGGCGGGGCCGGCGGCCTTCCACTCGCGCATCAGGTCGCGATAGCGGCCCGACGTCGGGCCCCACTCGGTCGACGAGGCGAGCGCCTCGGCCTCCGCGGCCAGCCGCTCCTTGATGACGCGGGCGCCCTCGCGCTTCTCGTCCTGCTCGGCGAAGTGCGCCTTGCGGGCCTTCGTGTACGCCGACCGCGCGGACGAGAAGCGCCGCCACAGCTCGTCGTCGGCGGCCTTGTCGATGCGGGGGAGCTGCTTCCACTCGTCGAGGAGCTCGCGCAGCCGGTTGGCGCCACCGCGCCAGTCGCGGCCGCCGGCGATCCGCTCCGCCTCCGTGGCCAGCTTCTCCTTGGCCTGGCGCGCATCGGCGACCCGCTGGGCCTTGGCGGCGCGGCGGGCGTCGCGCTGGGTGGCGATGACCGGGCCGAGCTCGTCGAGCTTGCGGACCAGGGCGGCGATGTCTCCGACGGCGTGGACGTCGACGAGCTGCTCGCGGACGAGCTTGACCGAGGCGGTCGCCTCCTCGGGCGAGAGCACGCCGGTCAGCACCCGTTGGTGGAGCAGGTCCACCTCGAGCGAGAGGTTGTCGTACCGCTTGGTGTAGAAGGCCAGGGCCTCCTCGGGCGTCGCGTCGGGCATCTGCCCGACCGCCCGCTCGCCGTCGGTCGTCTTCACGTAGACGGTGCCGTCGTCGCCGACGCGGCCCCAGTCGGAGGTAGTCACAGTGGGCCATGCTAATCAAAGCCGACGCGGTCGTTAGGCTTGCCCGGTGCTGATCGCCGCTTTCCCCGCCGGGCCGTGGGGCACCAACTGCTACGTCGCGGCCACGGCACCGGGTGCCGAGTGCGTCGTGATCGACCCGGGCAAGGACGCCGCGCCCGGCGTCGACGAGGTCGTCCGCGAGCACCGGCTCAAGCCCGTGGCCGTGCTGCTGACCCATGGTCATGTCGACCACATGTGGTCGGTGACCCCCGTCGCCGGGACGTACGACGCGACCGCGTGGATCCATCCGGACGACCGGCACCTGCTGACCGACCCGATGGCCGGCCTCTCCCGGGAGTCGGCGGGCATGCTGCTCGGCGGCGACTACGAGTTCACCGAGCCCGACGACGTCGCGGAGCTGACCGACGGCGCCCGCCTCGCCCTGGCCGGCCTCACCTTCGTCGTCGACCACACGCCCGGCCACACCGAGGGGTCGGTCGCCTTCCGCACCCCCTGGGACGACCCCGCCGCCCAGGACATCTCCGAGGTGATGTTCTCCGGCGACCTGCTGTTCCAGGGCTCGATCGGGCGCACCGACCTGCCCGGCGGCGACCACGCGAAGATGCTCCGCTCCCTGGCCACCAAGGTGCTCCCGCTGGCCGACGACATCGTCGTCCTGCCCGGCCACGGCGAGCAGACCTCGATCGGCCGCGAGCGCGCGACCAACCCGTTCCTGCTCGACCTGCTCGACTCCGACTCCGACGCCGGCAACGGCGCCGGCCGAGTCACCCGAGGACTCTGACGATGGCCAAGCCCACGCCGCTCAGCGGCTTCCCCGAGCTGCTCCCTGCCCAGCGGTACGTCGAGCAGCAGGTCGTCGCGACCCTCGCCCGCACCTTCGAGCTGCACGGGTTCGCCAACGTCGAGACCCGCGCCGTCGAGCCCCTCGACCAGCTGCTCCGCAAGGGCGACACCTCCAAGGAGGTCTACGTCCTGCGCCGCCTCCAGGAGGAGGACACGGCACGCGACAAGGGGATCGGCCTCCACTTCGACCTCACCGTCCCGTTCGCCCGCTACGTCCTGGAGAACGCCGGCAAGCTGGAGTTCCCGTTCCGCCGCTACCAGATCCAGAAGGTCTGGCGCGGCGAGCGCCCGCAGGAGGGCCGGTTCCGCGAGTTCACCCAGGCCGACATCGACATCGTCGGACGCGACACCCTGCCCTTCCACCACGACGTCGAGATCGCCCGGGTCATGCTCGAGGCGCTCAGCCGGCTCACCTTCCTGCCCGGCTTCCGCCTGCAGGTCAACAACCGCAAGCTGATCCAGGGGTTCTACGCCGGCCTCGGCATCACGGCCGAGGGCATCGACGAGGTGATGCGCCTGGTCGACAAGCTCGACAAGCTGCCCCCCGAGAAGGTCCGCGAGCTGCTGCTGGACGAGGCCGGCATCACCGGCGAGCAGGCCGACAAGGCGCTCGCGCTCGCGACCATCCGGACCACCGACGACTCCTTCGTCGCGCAGGTGCGCGCGCTGGGCGTCGAGAGCGACCTGCTCGACGAGGGCCTCGACGAGCTCGCGACCCTGGTCCGCGCCTGCGCCCCGCTCGCCACCGAGCGGACCCGGATCGAGGCGGACCTGTCCATCGCCCGGGGCCTGGACTACTACACCGGCACGGTCTTCGAGACCCGCCTCGACGGCTACGAGTCGCTGGGCTCGATCTGCTCCGGAGGCCGGTACGACGCCCTGGCCTCCGACGGCCGCACGACGTACCCGGGCGTCGGCATCTCCCTCGGCCTGAGCCGGCTCCTCGTCACCCTGATCCAGCGCGGCGTGCTCACCTCCGACCGCTCGGTGCCGAGCGTCGTGCTGGTGGCGGTCACCGACGAGGGGACCCGGGCCGCCGCCGACGCCGTCGCCACCGCCCTGCGCGGCAACGGGATCCCGTGCGAGGTCGCGCCCAGCGCCGCCAAGTTCGGCAAGCAGATCCGCCACGCGGAGCGCCGCGGCATCCCGTACGTCTGGTTCACCCAGGCCGACGGCAGCGGCGAGGTCAAGGACATCCGCTCCGGGCACCAGGTCGCCGCTGATCCGGCGACGTGGCAGCCTCCGACCCAGGACCTGCGCCCGCAGGTCGTCACCACCGAAGACAGCAACACCGAAGGGAACCCCTCGTGATCCGCAACCAGGACGCCGGCGCACTCCGCGCCGAGCACGTCGGCAACACCGTCACCCTCGCCGGGTGGGTGGCCAACCGGCGCGATCACGGCGGTGTGGCCTTCATCGACCTGCGCGACGCCAGCGGCGTCGTGCAGGTGGTGATCCGCGACGAGGCGGTCGCCCACAGCCTGCGCGCGGAGTACTGCCTCAAGGTGACCGGCGAGGTCGTCGCCCGCCTCGAGGGCAACACCAACCCCAACCTGCCCACCGGCGAGATCGAGGTCGTGGCCGCCCCGGGAGCGAGGGCGTCGAGGTGCTCAGCGCCGCCGCGCCGCTGCCGTTCCCGATCAGCGACCACGTCGACGTGGGGGAGGAGGTGCGCCTCAAGCACCGCTACCTCGACCTGCGTCGTACCGCGCCGGGCAACGCGATCCGGCTGCGCAGCGACGTCAACAGGGCCGCCCGCGACGTCCTGGCCGCCCACGACTTCGTCGAGATCGAGACGCCGACCCTGACCCGCAGCACCCCCGAGGGCGCCCGCGACTTCCTGGTCCCCGCGCGCCTCCAGCCCGGCAGCTGGTACGCCCTCCCGCAGAGCCCCCAGCTGTTCAAGCAGCTGCTCATGGTCGCCGGCATGGAGCGCTACTACCAGATCGCGCGCTGCTACCGCGACGAGGACTTCCGCGCCGACCGCCAGCCCGAGTTCACCCAGCTCGACATCGAGATGAGCTTCGTGACCCAGGACGACGTGATCGCCCTCGGCGAGGAGATCGTCGCCGCGCTCTGGCGACTGATCGGCGTCGACGTCGAGCTGCCCCTGCCGCGGATGACGTACGCCGAGGCGATGGCCCGGTACGGCTCCGACAAGCCCGACCTGCGGATGGGCCTGGAGCTCGTCGAGTGCACCGACTACTTCAAGGACACCCCTTTCCGGGTGTTCCAGGCGCCGTACGTCGGCGCCGTCGTGATGCCGGGCGGGGCGAGCCAGCCGCGCAAGCAGCTCGACGCCTGGCAGGAGTGGGCCAAGCAGCGGGGCGCGCGCGGCCTCGCCTACGTCCTGGTGACCGACGACGGGGAGCTCGGCGGCCCGGTCGCCAAGAACCTCACCGACGAGGAGCGCGCCGGCCTGGCCGACCACGTGGGCGCGAAGCCCGGCGACTGCGTCTTCTTCGCGGCCGGCGCGGTGAGGTCCAGCCGGGCCCTGCTCGGCGCCGCGCGCCTGGAGATCGGGCGCCGTACCGGCCTGCTCGACGAGGACGCCTGGAGCTTCCTGTGGGTCGTCGACGCGCCGCTCTTCGAGCCGGCCGACGAGGCCACGGCCGCCGGCGACGTGGCCGTCGGCGGGGGAGCCTGGACCGCGGTCCACCACGCCTTCACCAGCCCGCAGGACCTGGACTCCTTCGACACCGACCCCGGCAGCGCGCTGGCCTGGGCCTACGACATCGTCTGCAACGGCAACGAGATCGGCGGGGGATCGATCCGTATCCACCGCGAGGACGTCCAGAAGCGGGTCTTCGAGGTGATGGGCATCGGGCAGGAGGAGGCCGAGGAGAAGTTCGGATTCCTGCTCGAGGCGTTCAAGTACGGCGCCCCGCCGCACGGCGGCATCGCGTTCGGCTGGGACCGCGTGGTCGCCCTGCTGGCCGGGACCGACTCCATCCGCGATGTCATCGCCTTCCCGAAGACCGGCGGCGGCTACGACCCCCTCACCGCCGCACCCGCTCCGATCACCCCGGAGCAGCGGAAGGAAGCCGGTGTGGACGCCCGTCCGGCGGAGGAAACCAGCGTCTGAGGGCACCCTCACCGGACGGTTTGCCGGGCGCCGAGACCAAACCGTTACCGCGCCGCTATCGCTTTGGCGCACCTAGTGCGCCTAATGTCGCGGACGGCGCGTAGCCCTGCGGCTCGCGTCACATCTGTGAGGCACGGCTACGAGGTGAAGATGACGATCCCGGGCTCCGAGCTGGAGGTCCACGAGACCGAGACGCCGGTGGAGGACGACGACGCCGTCGTCAAGGTCGCCGGCCGGTCGCCGACCCAGCTGGCCATCGCCCGGTTCCGGGCCGACAAGCTGTCGATGATCTCGTTCGTCCTGTCGGTGCTCATCATCCTCGCCGCGATCCTCGCGCCGTTCCTGGTGGCCTTCGGCGTCCTGCACCCCAACGATCTGCACCAGGAGCTGCTCTCCGACGACGGCGTCGCCCCCGAGGGCCGATTCGGCGGCGTCAGCTGGGACCACCCCTTCGGCGTCGACCCCGGCACCGGCCGCGACCTGCTGTCGCGGCTGATGCTCGCGATCACGTCCTCGCTGAGCATCGCCCTGACCGGCACCATCCTCACCGTCATCATCGGCGCCGTGCTCGGCATCGTCGCCGGCTTCTCCGGCGGCTTCGTCGACGCGGTCGTCGGGCGGATCATCGACCTGACGCTCTCCTTCCCCCAGACCATGATGCTGCTGGCGCTGGCCGGCCCGGTGGTGCTGATGCTGCGCAGGGACGTCTCCGACTTCCCCGGTCTCGGCTTCCTCGCCGGCGCCGACCTCTCCAACGGCCTGTTCGTGATCGCGATCCTGGCGGTCTTCGGCTGGCCTCCGGTCGCGCGCGTCGTGCGCGGCCAGGTGCTCTCGATCCGCGAGCGGGAGTTCATCGAGGCCGCCCGCCTGCTCGGCGCCTCGCGCCCCCGGCTGTACTTCAAGGAGGTGCTGCCCAACGTCTGGGCGCCCGTCCTCGTGTACGTCACCCTGCTGGTCCCGGCCTACATCTCGGCCGAGGCCGCCTTCAACTTCCTCGGCGTCGGCATCAAGCCGCCCACGCCGACGCTGGGCAACATCCTCGCCGACTCGGTCAGCTACACCAGCGCCGATCCGACGTACTTCTTCCTGCCGGGTGCGCTGCTGGCGCTCATCGTCGTCGTCTTCAACCTCGTCGGCGACGGTGCCCGTGACGCGCTCGACCCGAAGTCACACCGATAGAGAAGTCGCACCGATAACAGGACCCGGTACTCCGCTGACATTCGGGACGCGGAGCACCGCGGCGCCGGCCGGGCCGGCGCCACTCACCGAAAAGGAGATAGTTGAATGGCCTTCACGAAGAAGCCATTGGCTGCCGTCGCGGCCACGGCGCTCGCGGCCACACTGGCCGCGTGCGGCGGTGGCAGCGGCGACGACGACAAGGGAAGCAGCGGCGGCCCGGCGGAGAAGGGCGGCGACGCCATCTTCCTGGTCGGCGTGCGCAACGTCGAGCACTGGGACCCCCAGCGCATGTACATCGGCCGCGACCTCAACAACTCGGGCCGGCTGTTCTACCGCAGCTGGGTGGCGTTCCCCGCCTCCAACGACCCGACCGAGGGCACGACCCCCGTTCCGGACCTCGCCACCGACACCGGCACCACGACCGACGGCGGCCTGTCCTGGAGCTTCACCGTCCGCGACGGCGTGAAGTGGGAGGACGGCAAGGACATCACGTGTGAGGACTTCAAGTACGGCGCGTCGCGCAACTTCGCGACCGACGTGATCATCGGCGGTCCCGCCAACTACCTCTTCACCTACCTCGACGTCCCCACCGGCGCCGACGACCTGCCCGAGTACAAGGGCCCGTACTCCAAGGTCGGCCAGGACCTCTTCGACAAGGCCGTCACCTGCGAGGGCCAGACGATCACCTACCGGTTCAAGAAGCCGTGGCCGGACTTCCCGCAGTCGATGGCGTCCCTGCGCTACATGGACCCGTACCGCGAGGACCTCGACAAGGGCGACGCGAACAACTACGTCATCATCTCGAACGGTCCCTACAAGCTGGACGGCGACTGGAAGAAGGGCACGGGCGGCAAGTTCGTGCGCAACGAGAACTGGGACTCCAGCACCGACGAGATCCGCAAGGCCTACCCGGACACCTGGGACTTCCGCGAGGGTGACACCGACGAGGCGATCTACGAGCAGCTGCTCGCCGACTCCGGTGACGCGCAGTACGCCGTGACCGAGCGTCGTCTCCCGCCGGCCCTGTTCAGCCGGAAGGACGAGGCCGGGGACCGCTACACGAAGGTGGAGTCGCCGTACGTCGACTACGTGCTGCCGAACTTCAACTCCGAGGTCTTCAAGGACGCCAACTGCCGTGAGGCGCTGAAGCTGGCGACCGACCGGGCCGCGTGGATCAAGGCCGGTGGCGGCGAGAACTACTTCAAGGCCGCCGACTCGATCATCAACCCGGCCGTTCCGGGCTACCAGCCGAACCCGTCGTTCGCGGACATCCCGGCCGAGGGTGACACCG
Organism: Nocardioides humi; assembly: GCF_006494775.1. Taxonomy (NCBI): domain Bacteria; kingdom Bacillati; phylum Actinomycetota; class Actinomycetes; order Propionibacteriales; family Nocardioidaceae; genus Nocardioides; species Nocardioides humi. The sequence continues at coordinate 5,858,636 of NZ_CP041146.1, forward strand.
ACGCCGCCGCTGCCGCGCTCGAGCAGTGCTCGGCGCCGAAGCCGGTGAAGATCAAGTTCACCTACTCCGGTGGCACGCCCACCTCCGACAAGCAGGCCTCCGCGCTGAAGGCCGGCTGGGACAAGGCCGGCTTCGAGACCGAGCTGGACCCGCTGGAGGACACCTACTACTCCGTGATCCAGAAGCCGGACGCCGACTTCGACGTCACCTGGGGTGGTTGGGGTGCTGACTGGCCGTCGGCCGGCACCGTCATCCCGCCGCTGTTCGACAGCCGGATCAACCTGACCGGCGACTCCAACGGCAACGACTACGGCAACTACAAGGGTGGCCCCGAGGTCAACCAGATGATCGACGACGCCTACGCCGAGCCCGACGTGGACGCCGCCGCCGACAAGTGGACCGCGGTCGACGCCAAGCTGGGTGAGGACGTCGCCTACATCCCGCTGGAGATCACGCTGTTCAACTTCCTCCACGGAGGCAAGGTGACCGGCTACGCCAACAACATCTCGGTGAACGGCTACGCCGACCTCGCCGTGGTGGGCGTCGAGAAGTGAGTCTCTGACCCCACACCACACACAGTCGGGGGTCGCCCCTCGTGGCGGCCCCCGACTGTCGGTGCCCATCGGCCGCCATCGTCAGTAGAGGTCTGCTGTGCTCGCCTACGTCATCCGCCGGGTCTTCGCCGGCGTGATCATGCTCATCGTGATGAGCATCGTCACCTTCGCCCTGTTCTTCGCCACGCCGATCGACCAGGAGACGTTCATCTGCGGCAAGAACTGCTCCGCCGCGCAGAAGAAGCAGACGGCGGCGGCCCTGGGCTACGACGACAACTTCGCCGAGCAGTGGGTGGCCTTCGCGAAGGGCGTGGTCGTCGGGCGCGACTACCCCAACGACCCGAAGCTGCGCGAGACCGCCCCGCAGACCATCGCCCGTTGCGACGCGCCCTGCCTGGGCTACTCGCGCCAGCAGTCGAACACGGTCACCAACCTGATCAAGGAGACCTTCCCGGTCTCGTTCTCGATCGCCATCTCCGCTTTCGTCCTGTGGATGGTGGGCGGCGTGCTGTTCGGCGTGATCGCCGCCCTCAAACGCGGCACCATCATCGACCGCGGCGTCGTGGGCCTCTCGCTCATCGTCTACGCCTTCCCGACCTTCTTCGTCGGACTCCTGCTCTACAAGTTCGTGGCGATCCAATGGGGCCTGACCGAGATCCCGCGCTACACCTCCATAGCCGACGGCGGCATCACCGGCTGGATGGGCAGCCTCACCCTGCCGGCGATCACCCTCGCCGTCTTCTTCATGGCCGCCTACGTCCGGATGACCCGGTCCTATGTGATCGAGTCGTTCCACGAGGACTACGTCCGCACCGCCCGCGCCAAGGGCCTGCCCGAGCGCACGGTGACCTTCAAGCACGCGCTGCGCGCGGCACTGACCCCGATCGTCACCATGGCCGGACTCGACTTCGCCGGACTCATGGGCGGCGCCATCATCACGGAGTCCGTCTTCAACTACCCCGGCATGGGCAAGCTCGCCGTGGCCGCCAGCAACGACTTCGACCTCCCGACGACGGTCGGCCTGGTCATCCTGCTCGCCGCCTTCGTGATCATCGCCAACATCATCGTGGACCTGCTGTACGCCGTGATCGACCCGCGCGTGCGGCTGGGCTGAGAGGACCTGACCTCCATGACGACCACCTCCTCGGCCGGCGGCGCCTCGGACGCGCTGCTCTCCGTCCGCGAGCTCCAGGTGCACTTCCCGACCAGCGACGGCCTGGTGAAGGCCGTCAACGGCCTCACCTTCGACCTCGAGTCCGGCAAGACGCTCGGCATCGTCGGCGAGTCCGGCTCCGGCAAGTCCGTCTCCAGCATGGCGATCATGGGCCTGCACCACGGCACCAACGCCCAGATGTCCGGCGAGATCATGCTCGGCGGCGTCGACCTGCTCTCGCTGGGCCGCGACGACATGCGCAAGCGCCGCGGCCGCGACGTCGCGATGATCTTCCAGGACCCGCTCTCGGCGATGCACCCCTACTACACGGTGGGCAACCAGATCGCCGAGGCCTACCGGGTCCACCACGACGTCTCCCGCAAGATCGCCAAGCAGCGTGCGATCGAGATGCTCGACCGGGTCGGCATCCCCAACCCGGACCGCCGGGTCAACGACTATCCCCACCAGTTCTCGGGCGGCATGCGCCAGCGCGCGATGATCGCGATGGGCCTGATCAACGACCCCAACCTGCTCATCGCGGACGAGCCCACCACGGCGCTCGACGTGACGGTGCAGGCGCAGATCCTCGACCTGCTCCAGGACCTCCAGCGCGAGTTCAACTCCGCGATCATCATCATCACCCACGACCTGGGCGTCGTGGCCGAGATGGCCGACGACGTCCTGGTGATGTACGCCGGCCGCGCGGTCGAGCACGGTCCCTGCAAGGAGATCCTCACGCACCCCGAGATGCCCTACACGTGGGGCCTGCTCTCGAGCGTGCCGGACCTCACCGGCGACACCGACGCCCGGCTCGTGCCGATCCCCGGCAACCCGCCCAGCCTGCTGAACCCGCCGTCCGGCTGCGCCTTCCACCCGCGGTGCGCCCACCGCGACAAGGTGCCCGGCGACCTGTGCCGCACCGAGCTCCCGCTGCTCGTGCCCGGCCAGCGCGGCGCGCAGCACACCAAGCGCTGCCACCTGCCGAACCCGGACGCGATCTACGAGGCCGAGGTGCTGCCGGAGATCGCGCCGGACCTGGCCAAGGAGCTGTGATGACCAACGAGATGCGGCACGAGACGATCGACCAGGACCCGGAGGACATGGCGGTGGCACCGAGGCCCGAGGGGCACAGCGCGGCCGTCGCTCCCGCCGACGCGAAGCCGATCCTCGAGGTCGACAAGCTCCGGATGTACTTCCCGGTCAAGTCGCCCGGCCTGATCCGTCGTACCGTCGGCCACGTCCAGGCCGTCGACGGCGTCTCCTTCCAGGTGGCCGAGGCGACGTCGCTGGGCCTGGTGGGCGAGTCGGGCTGCGGCAAGTCGACCACCGGCCGGCTGATCACCCGGCTGTACGAGCCGACCGCGGGCGCGATCAGGTTCGAGGGCGAGGACATCGCGCACGCCCGGCCGGCGGAGCTGAAGCCGCTGCGGCGCGAGATCCAGATGATCTTCCAGGACCCGTACACCTCGCTGAACCCGCGGCAGACGGTCGGCTCGATCATCGGGGCGCCGCTGGCGATCCACAAGATCCTGCCGAAGAGCAAGATCCTCCCGCGCGTGCAGGAGCTGCTGGAGATCGTCGGCCTCAACCCGGAGCACTACAACCGCTACCCGCACGAGTTCTCCGGCGGCCAGCGCCAGCGCATCGGCATCGCCCGCGCGCTGACCCTGCAGCCGAAGCTGCTCGTCGCCGACGAGCCGCTCTCGGCGCTCGACGTGTCGATCCAGGCGCAGGTCATCAACCTGCTCCAGGACATCCAGCGCGAGTTCGGCGTGGCCTTCCTCTTCATCGCCCACGACCTCGCGATCGTGCGGCACTTCTGCCCCGAGATCGCGGTGATGTACCTCGGCAAGATCGTCGAGATCGGCGACCGCGAGTCGATCTACACCAACGCCCACCACCCCTACACACAGGCGCTGCTCTCCGCCGTACCGGACGTGAAGCAGGCCGCGACGGGCGGCCGGATCGAGCGGATCCGGTTGCAGGGCGACGTCCCGAGCCCGATCGACCCGCCGTCGGGCTGCCGGTTCCGCACCCGCTGCCCGATCGCCCAGGAGATCTGCGCCCGGCACGAGCCGCCGCTGCTCCAGATCGGCCGCAAGCACAAGGTCGCCTGTCACTTCCCGGGCCGGCTCGGCCAGGCGCCGCGGGAGCCGCTGACCGCCGGCCTGCTCGGCGTCGACGCCGAGGGCCGCCCGGACCCGGGCGCCAGCCCGAGCACCGACCTGGTCGAGCAGCCCGGGTACGCCGGCACCTGGTTCGACCTCGACAAGAAGTCGATCGGCCGCGCGTGAGGGACTGTCCGAGCCGCTGACTAGGCTCCTTGTCGTGGATGAGGAGCCGCAGCTGTTCGACACCCCCACGTCGGGTCGTACGACGTCGGGCGGGTCGCTCGCCGACGCCGCTCACGCCTCGGCGCCGCTGGCGGTGCGGATGCGGCCGCGCACCCTCGAGGAGCTGGTCGGGCAGGAGCAGCTGCGCGCGCCCGGCTCGCCGCTGCGGCAGCTCGTGGAGGGCGACCAGTCGCTGTCGCTGCTGCTGTGGGGCCCGCCCGGCACCGGCAAGACGACGATCGCCTCGATCATCAGCCAGCAGACCGGCCGCCGGTTCGTGGAGGTCTCCGCCGTCTCCGCCGGGGTCAAGGAGGTCCGGGCCGCGATCGACACCGCCCGGCGCCAGCTGGTCGCGACGGGGGAGGAGACGGTCCTCTTCGTCGACGAGGTGCACCGGTTCAGCAAGGCCCAGCAGGACGCGCTCCTCCCGGGTGTCGAGAACCGCTGGGTGACCCTGGTCGCCGCGACCACGGAGAACCCGTCGTTCAGCGTGATCTCGCCGCTGCTCTCGCGCAGCCTGCTGCTGCGGCTGGAGTCGCTCACCGACGCCGACATCGCCGCCGTCCTCGACCTCGCCGTCGCCGACGAGCGCGGGCTGGCGGGCGAGATGGTGCTCGAGGACGAGGCGCGCGAGCACATCGTGCGGCTCGCCGGCGGCGACGCCCGCCGGTCGCTGACCTACCTGGAGGCAGCCGCCGGAGCCGCCCGCACCCAGGGCAGCACCACCATCGACGTCGAGACCGCCGAGACCGCCGCCGACCAGGCGGCGGTCCGCTACGACCGCGACGGCGACCAGCACTACGACGTCATCAGCGCCTTCATCAAGTCGGTCCGCGGCTCCGACGCGGACGCGGCGCTGCACTACCTGGCCCGGATGATCGAGGCCGGGGAGGACCCCCGCTTCATCACCCGGCGACTGATGATCCTCGCCAGCGAGGACATCGGCCTCGCCGACCCCACTGCGCTCACCACCGCCGTCGCCGCCGCCCAGGTCGTCCAGCTGATCGGCATGCCCGAGGCCCAGCTCACCCTGGCCCACGCCACCATCGCGCTCGCCGTCGCGCCCAAGTCGAACGCCGTGACCACCGCCATCTCCGAGGCGATCGGCGACGTCCGCGCCGGCAAGATCGGCCAGGTCCCGCCCCACCTGCGCGACGCCCACTACGCCGGCGCCAAGAAGCTCGGGCACGGCCAGGGCTACGTCTACAGCCACGACGCCCCCTTCGGTGTCGCCGAGCAGCAGTACGCCCCGGACGTGGTCCGCGACGCCGCCTACTACCGGCCCACCGAGCTCGGCGCCGAGGCGTCCGTCAAGCAGCGGTGGGAGCGGGTACGCCGGATCATTCGTGGCCGGGACGGACGGTAGGCGCCCTGCTGCGCGCCGCCCCGCGGGCGCCTCGCGGCGTTGCCGTCGCTCACCAGACAACCAGTCTGCTGTCGCCCCGGCGCCTTGCGAGGCATCCCGCGGATGCGACGCTCGCGACGGGCGCCCACCATCCGTCCCGGCCGGCAAGTAGGCTTGTGCGTCGTGACCACCGCCCTCGCCGTACCCGACTGGCTGGCTGTGGCGACCATCCTCAGCCTGCTGGTCCTCGTGGTCGCCGTACTGGGGCTCGGGCGGTCCCTGCGCCGGTCGCGCAGCCACACCGAGGCGCTGCTCGCGGCGGCCGCCGAGGACGCCGAGGCGCTGCGCGAGCAGCTCGCCGGGATCGAGGCCGAGCTGCAGGAGAGGCAGGAGGCCGCGCTGCGAGGCGAGCGGACGCCGGTGGCGAGCGTCGACGAGCGCGAGTACGTCATCACCGACCTCGGCCAGGAGCACGGGCCGCGGGTCCCGGCCCGCGTCGTGCCCGCGCCGATGTTCGCCGACATCCTGCTCCGCGAGAGCGTCATCAAGACCGCGGCCCTGGCCGCCGGCCTGCGCCGGGCGCTGTCGCCCGAGGTCCGCAACCGGATCCGGTTCGAGATGAAGCGCGAGGTCAAGCGCTCCCGCAAGGAGCGCAAGCTGATGCTGCGCGCCGCCCGCCGCGACTGGGAGGCCCGCCAGCGCGCCGGCGTCGAGGTGTCGTCGTGAAGGCCGGGATCTGGTTCGCCGCGGGCGCGGCCGCGGGCGTCTACGGCATGGTCCGGGCCCGGCGCCTGGCGGAGGCGTTCACCCCCGACGGCATGCGCGACCGGATCGGCGCCGCGTTCGTGGGCGCCCGGATGTTCCGCGAGGAGGTCGCGCGCGGACAGGCCCAGGCCGAAATCCACTTGCGGCAGCGCTTCGACGGCGCGGACGCTGGTCCACCCCAGCTGATGAACCCCACCACACCGAGCAGAGAAGGCACCCGTTGAACGAGCGGCACCTGAGCAGCGCGGAGATCCGCAACCGGTTCCTCGCCCACTTCGAGCAGCGCGGCCACACGGTGGTGCCGTCCGCCTCGCTGCTGCTGGACGACCCCAACCTGCTCTTCGTCAACGCCGGCATGGTGCCGTTCAAGCCCTACTTCCTGGGCCAGGAGACCCCGCCGTTCCGCCGCGCGACGAGCGTGCAGAAGTGCGTGCGCACCCTCGACATCGAGGAGGTCGGCAAGACCACCCGCCACGGCACGTTCTTCCAGATGAACGGCAACTTCTCCTTCGGCGACTACTTCAAGGAGGGGGCGATCCAGTACGCCTGGGAGCTGGTCACCAACCCCCAGAGCGAGGGCGGCCTCGGGTTCGACCCGGACCTGATCTGGGTGACCGTGCTGCCCGAGGACGACGAGGCCCGGCACTTCTGGAAGAGCGTCGCGGGCCTGCCCGACGAGCGGATCCAGCCGCGCGGCCTCAAGGACAACTACTGGAACATGGGCGTCCCCGGCCCCGGTGGTCCCTGCAGCGAGATCTACGTCGACCGCGGCCCGGCGTACGGCCCCGACGGTGGACCCGACGCCGACGAGGACCGGTTCCTGGAGATCTGGAACCTCGTCTTCATGCAGGAGGAGCTCAGCGCCGTCCGCGCCAAGGACGACTTCGACATCGCGGGCCCGCTGCCGAGCAAGAACATCGACACCGGCATGGGCCTGGAGCGGGTCGCCTACCTGCTCCAGGGCAAGCAGAACCTCTACGAGATCGACACCGTCTTCCCCGTGATCGAGAAGGCCATGGAGCTCTCCGGGAAGAAGTACGGCGCGTCCGGGGCCGACGGCCACGTCGACGACGTCCGGTTCCGCGTGGTCGCCGACCACGTGCGCAGCTCGCTGATGCTGATCGGCGACGGCGTCACCCCCGGCAACGAGGGCCGCGGCTACGTCCTGCGCCGGCTGCTGCGCCGCGCGGTGCGCAACATGCGGCTGCTCGGCTACCAGGACCCGGCGCTGCCCGAGCTGCTGCCGGTCTCGCGCGACCGGATGGGGGAGAGCTACCCCGAGCTGGTCTCCGGCTGGGACCGGATCGCCCAGGTCGCCTACGCCGAGGAGGACGCCTTCCGCAAGACCCTCCAGGCCGGCACCCAGATCTTCGACCTCGCCGCGAGCGAGGTGCGCGAGTCCGGCGCGACGACCATTCCCGGCGACCGGGCGTTCGCGCTGCACGACACCTACGGCTTCCCGATCGACCTGACCCTCGAGATGGCCGCGGAGGCGGGCCTCTCCGTCGACGAGCCCGGCTTCCGACAGCTCATGTCCGAGCAGCGGGAGCGGGCCAAGGCCGACGCGCGCGCCAAGAAGGGCCAGCACGCCGACACCGCCGTCTACCGCGACATCCTCGACGCCAACGGCCCGACCGAGTGGCTGGCCTACGAGACCCTGGAGACCGAGTCGCGCCCGCTCGCGCTGCTCCGTGAGGGCGCGGCCGTCGGCGCGCTCGCCACCGGCGAGATCGGCGAGCTGGTGCTCGACCGGACGCCGTTCTACGCCGAGTCG